>NZ_JBBNPD010000003.1:0-164662 GCF_040097075.1 Collinsella sp. CLA-SR-H006
GGGTCGGCGGGAGCGCGATTGGCCCCGATAATGGGCCCGGCGCCGGCGGGATGGTCGTTGGGCGGATGGCGGCCCGTGGGGTGGAAGCGAAAACCGGCGAGCGGCGGAACCCGAGATGCCCTGGGGGCGCCGGGGAGGAGGGCGGCGGCAGCGCCGCCGCCTGCGGCGCGCGCCCCGCGGGCCGGATCCGGCATCGCGGGTCCCTTGCCCTCGAGTCCGCGCCGCGCTCTCGTCCCAGCGGCGCCCGCGCCTCCGGAAAGTTTTTCCAAAATTGTCCTTGCATCGGCGGGGGAGTTCCCGTATAGTACTTCTTCGCACGGGGGCGTAGCTCAGCTGGGAGAGCGCTTGACTGGCAGTCAAGAGGTCAGGGGTTCGATCCCCCTCGTCTCCACCCGAGCATTGAATGAGGCTCCAACGCAAGTTGGGGCCTTTTTTCATATAGGAACACAAGGTCAAAGGCGGCACCATGATCCTCCTGGTCGACAAGATCGAAAAAAGCTTCGGCGCGCGCGTCCTCTTTAGCGGCGCGTCCTTCCAGATCAACCCCGGCGAGCGCTTCGCGCTCGTGGGACCCAACGGCGCCGGCAAAACCACCATGCTCAAGATCATCATGGGCATCGACAGCCCCGACGCCGGCCAGGTCCAGTACGCCAAGGACTGCCAGGTGGGCTACCTAGAGCAGGAAACCAACCTGGAGCAAAAGGACACCACCATCCTTGCCGAGGTCATGGCCGCCGCCAAGGAAATCCGCCGTATGGGCGAGCGCGCCAACGAGCTGCAGGCCCAGATCACCGAACTCTCCGAGCAGGGCAAGGACGTCGACGCCCTCCTCAACGAGTACGGCCAGGTCCAGGACCGCTTTGAGCACCTGGGCGGCTACGAGCTCGAGAGCAACGCCCGCAAGATCCTGTCCGGCTTGGGCTTTAAGGTCACCGACTTTGAGCGCCCGTGCTCCGAGTTCTCGGGCGGCTGGCAGATGCGCATCGCGCTGGCCAAGCTCTTCCTGCGCCACCCCGACCTGCTGCTCCTGGACGAGCCCACCAACCACCTGGACCTCGAGAGCGTCCAGTGGCTGCGCGGCTTTATCGCCAACTACGACGGCGCCGTCCTCATCGTCAGCCACGACCGCGCTTTCATGGACGCCTGCGTCGACCACGTCGCTGCTCTCGAAAACCGTCGCGTGACCACCTACACCGGCAACTACAGCAGCTACCTCAAGCAGCGCGAGGACAACCTTGAGCAGATGCGCGCCAAGCGCGCCGCCCAGGAGCGCGACATCGCCCACATGCAGGTCTTCGTCGACAAGTTCCGCTACAAGCCCACCAAGGCAGCGCAGGCTCAGGAGCGCATCCGAAAGATCGAGCAGATCAAAAAGGAGCTCGTCATCCTGCCCGAGGGCCACAAGCACATCGACTTTAAGTTCCCCGATCCGCCGCGCTCCGGCGACATGGTCGTGGGCCTGGAGGGCATCTCCAAGTCCTACGGCAAAAAGCACGTCTACAGCGACATCGACCTCAAACTCTACCGCGGCGAGCACGTGGCGCTCGTCGGACCTAACGGCGCCGGCAAGTCCACCCTCATGAAGATCATCGCCGGCCTGGAGCCGCCCACCACCGGTACCCGCGACCTGGGCACCAACGTGGGCGTGGCCTATTACGCCCAGCACGCGCTCGAGGGCATGACCGAGTCCAACACCGTCCTGCAAGAGATCGACACCGTCACGCCCAAGTGGACCGTGCCGCAGCAGCGCAGCCTGCTGGGCGCCTTCCTGTTTAGCGACAACGATTCCATCGAGAAGCAGGTCCGCGTCCTCTCCGGCGGCGAAAAGGCGCGTCTGGCACTGGCCAAGATGCTTGTGGCCCCCGAGGCGCTCCTGTGCCTGGACGAGCCCACCAACCACCTGGACATCGACTCGGTGGATATGCTCGAGAACGCCCTGCAAAACTTCCCCGGCACCATCGTGCTGATCAGCCACGACGAGCACCTGGTACGCGCCGTGGCCAACCGCATCATCGACATCCGCGACGGTAAGGTCACGGTCTATGACGGCGACTACGACTACTACCTCTACAAGCGCGAGGACCTCGCAGCCCGCGCCGCCGCCGAGGTGGCAGGGGAGAGTGCACCGGCCGCGACCAAGTCCGCTAAGGTCACCGCGGCCCAGCCCGATGCGCCCGCCGCCGCTCCCAAACCGGCCGAAGGCAAAAAGACCAAGGAGCAAAAGCGCGCCGAGGCCCAGGCCCGAGCCGCGCTCAACAAAAAGCTCAAGGGCGTGCGTAACCAGCTCAAGAAGATCGAGACGGAGCTCGACAAAAAGCGCGCCCGCTATGACGAGCTTATGGAATTGATGGCAAGCGAAGAGCTTTATGCCGATCAAGACAAGTTCAACGCCGCGCTGGGGGAATATAACGGCCTTAAGCAAGAGCTGCCCAAGCTCGAGGACGAATGGCTGGAGCTTTCCACCCAGATCGAAGAGGAGACCGCGCGTGAACTCTCGTAAGGCCGCTGCCGTGGCGATGAGCATCATCGCCATCGCCTGTCGCATCTGCGGCATTTTTATGAGCGCGATGACCGTGCTGCTGTGCTTTAGCGGCCTCACCGCCAAGCTGCAGATCGTTGGCTTTGTCGTTGAGCTTTCGCGTGCACTGCCGAGCGCCATCGCCGGCTACGGCGTCATCACGTCGCCTTTTGGCGGTGTGTTCCGCCTGGATTATGCTATCGTCGCTGTGATCCTGTTTGTAATTGACTACCTGCTCACGCGCGCCTCGCGCCGCGTCCGCTAGGGGAGCGTTATGTCCAGCAGCTACATCATGAACCTGCTCGCCAGTGCCGTTGCCGTCATCGTTGGCATCGTGATCCACGAGAGCGCGCACGCCGCCGCAGCCTGGGCGCTCGGCGACAAAACGGCTCGCTCGCGCGGCCGCGTCTCGCTCAACCCGCTCAACCATATCGACCCGTTTGGCACCATCATCCTGCCGCTGCTCATGCTCGCAGCCGGTGGCCCGGTGTTCGCCTTCGCCAAACCCGTACCCGTCTACCTCAACAACCTCAAGCACCCCAAGCGCGACGAGGTCCTGGTGAGCGTAGCCGGCCCCGCATCGAACATCGCACTCGCGTGTCTTGCTGCCGCCCTCATGCGCCTGACCTATGGCAACCTCTACGCCAGCATGTCCTTTGCCGTGGCGTCACAAATCATGAACTTCGGTGCCACGTTTATCGTGGTCAACCTGTCGCTCGCGTTCTTCAACCTCATCCCGATCCCCCCGCTCGACGGCTCGTCGATTATCGTCCCGTTCCTCAAAGGCAAGGCTCTCGCCAACTACTACCGTCTGCAGCAATACGCCATGCCGATCCTTATCATTGTGCTGTACCTGCTGCCCATGTGGACCGGCATCGACGTTATCGGACGGTATTTCGACGTTACCGTGTATCCGCTGGCCGAGTGGCTGCTCAACTTCGCAATCGCCGGCATCTAAGGTAAACTTACAGGTCGACCGTGCAAAATGGTCGCAAACTGCACCCAAACCGCGCCGCGAAGGCGCCGTCAAAGGAGGTCGAAGATGTCGTATCGCGTGTCGACGCAGGTCTACAGCGGACCGTTCGACCTGCTGCTGCAGCTGGTAACCCGCCAAAAAGTTGATATCAGCGCCATCTCGATCAGCGAGGTGGCCGAGCAATACCTTGCCGAGGCCGAGCGCATCGAGGCGATGGACCTGGACGTGGCGAGCGACTTTTTGCTGGTCGCGGCAACCCTTTTGGACATCAAGGCTGCCTCACTGGTACCCCAGGAGGCCCCGCGCAAGGCAGACGACGATGACGAGGACGACGATGACCTCGAGGAGCTCAGCACGCTTGACGGCGACGCGCTGCGTGAGGTCCTGATCCAGCGCCTGATCGCCTACAAGCAGTTTAAAGGCGCGGCTGCGGCCCTCGGTGCCCGCATGCAGGCCGAAAGCCGCATGCACCCGCGTGTGGCCGGCCCCGATCCTGAGTTCCTTGGCCTTATGCCCGACTACCTGGCCGGCATTACTCTGCGCGGCCTCGCCGTCATCTGCGCCGACCTGGATGGCAAGCGACAGACCTTCCTGCTCGAGGCCGAGCACGTGGCGCCGCATCGCGTACCGCTCGACTTGACCGTGGCCTCAGTCGACCGCTTTACCATGACGCACCAAACCTGCACCTTCCGCGAGCTACTGGACGGCGATGCCACCACCGAGCAGCTCGTCGTCACCTTCCTAGCTATGCTTGAGCTCGCCAAGCGCGGCTCGCTCACGCTGAGCCAGGACGAGATCTTTGGAACCATCCGCATCAACCGCGTCGAGGGCGCCGAGGCCTATGTGCCCGGCGAGGGCCCCGAGCTCACCGAATAGGAGCCGCAACCATGTCAACCCTTTCCACGCTGGAGGCAAACAGCCTCAAAGGCGCCCTCGAGGCGCTGCTGCTGGTGTCGAGCGACCCCGTGAGCGCACCCGCGCTGGCAGGTGCGTTGGATATCGCCCCGGGCGAATGCGCGTCGCTGCTCGCCGAGCTCAAGGTTGAGTATGAGGAGGCCAACCGCGGCTTTCAGCTGCGCGAGGTCGCCGGCGGCTGGCGCCTGTTTACTCACCCCGCCTACCACGACGTGGTCGAGGCCTACGTGCTGAGCTGGGACACGCAAAAGCTGTCGCAAGCGGCGCTCGAAACCCTGGCCGTCATCGCATACCACCAGCCTGTGACGCGCGAGGTGGTCAAGGGCATCCGTGGCGTCAATTCCGACGGCGTCATTGCGTCACTCGTCGACAAGGGCCTGGTGCGTGAGCTCGGCCGCGACCCCCAGCGCGGTCAAGCCATCATCTACGGCACGACCAACGCCTTCTTGGAAAAATTCGGCCTGCGCTCCACCCGTGATCTGCCCGATCTGGAGCAGTTTGCCCCCGACGAGCAGTCGCGTCAGTTTATCCGCGAGCGCCTGAGCGGCCGCAGTATTCAGTCCACGCTCGAGGAGCAGGCCGAAGACCTGGACGAAGAGCGCGAACTGCTCGATACCGATGTTGAAGATGTTGAGGCAGTCGAGGACTTGGAGACCCTGGTCGTCGACGACCCCTCGGAGGATTTACATGACGAGGACTAACGAAGCAGGGGAGACGCACACCGTCGGCGCCACGGGCGCCACAACGCCCGCAGGCGACGTCCAGCCCGTCTACCCGCACACCATGCGCCTGCAGCGCTTTTTGGCGCGCGCGGGCGTGGCGAGCCGCCGTGGCTCGGAGGACCTGATGACCGCCGGCCGCGTGACCGTCAACGGCCAGATCGCGACCGAGCTGGGCACCAAAGTCGATGTCGACCGCGACCATATCGAGGTCGACGGCATGCCCGTCAAGCTCAACCAGGGCGCCGTGTACCTGATGCTCTATAAGCCGACCGGCTACCTCACCACCATGAGCGATCCACAGGAGCGCCCTTGCGTGGCCGATCTGGTCCCGCGCGACCGCTTTCCGGGGCTCTTTCCGGTGGGTCGTCTTGACCGCGACACCACGGGCCTTCTGCTCTTTACCACCGACGGAGACCTGTCGCAAGACCTACTGCACCCCAGCAAGCACGTCTACAAGACCTACCAGGCGCTGGTGGACGGCGAACTGTCCGACCACGATCTTGCGCCGCTGCGTCGCGGCATCGAGCTCGACGACGGTCTGTGCCAGCCGGCGATCTGCCGTGTCATCAACGCGCGCGAGGCCGAAGAAGTGGCCCCGCAGGGCATCAAGCCCGGCACCACTGCCGTGGAAGTCATCATCCGCGAGGGCCGCAAGAACCAGGTCAAGCGCATGCTGAGCAAGATTCACCACCCGGTGATCCGTCTGCACCGCTGTAACTTTGCCGGCCTGGAGCTCAAGGACGTGGCCAAGGGGTCGTGGCGCGAACTCACCGACCGCGAGGTGCAGATCCTCAAGGCCGGCGGCATCCCGCCTAAGCAGGCCAGCCCCAAGCGCGGCAGCGGCAAGCCCCAGGACACGCCCGCCAGCCGCACGCGTCACCACGGCAGCCACGGCTCCGCGCCCAAGCGCAACACCTACCGCGAGCGCTACACGAGCTAGTCAACCCGCCAAGCCGCAGCGCCCGCGTCCCATACCAGCACGTCAACCACCGAAAGGAAGCATTGCATGATCGTCGCCATCGACGGCCCCGCCGGATCCGGCAAGTCCACCATCGCCAAGGAGATTGCCCGCCAGCTGGGCTTTAACAAGCTCGACACGGGCGCTATGTACCGCGCCGTCACCTTCGCCGCGCTCGACCGCGGCATCGACCTGGACGACGAGGCGGCCATCGACGCCCTCGCCGAGCAGATCGAGATTCGCTTTACCAACGGCACCGGCGAGGACACGCGCCTGACCATCGACGGCAAGGACGCCTCGGCCGCCATCCGCACCCCGCAGGTCGACGCCAACGTGTCCAAGGTCTCGGCCTACCCGGGCGTGCGCGCGGCCATGCTCATCCACCAGCGCCGCGCCGCCGAGGACCGCGACATTGTCGCCGAAGGTCGCGACATCGGCACCGTCGTGTTCCCCAACGCGCAGGTCAAGGTCTTTCTGACCGCCGACCCGCGCGAGCGCGCCCGTCGCCGCGTGCTGCAGCGCCACCAAAACGACGCCCAGCCGCTCACAACCGAGCAGCTCGAGGCCGAGGTCGACGAGACCCTCCATGCCCTCAAGCAACGCGATAAGCTCGACAGCAGCCGCGAGGTCGCGCCGCTCGTTCCCGCCGAGGACGCGGTACACGTCGACTCCACCGCCCACACCATCGACGAGGTCGTCTCGATCATCGAGGACCTCATCAACCAAAGGAGGTAGCCCATGCGCCTGTTTAAGCAGACGCCCGAGGATTACTACAACGCCCCCTACGCCGAGTTCCCGGCGCTCATCCGCGGCACCGTCGCCGTGGTCATGGGCATCCTGTGGGTCTTCTCCAAGCTCATGTGGCGCTGGAAGGTCGAGGACGCCGACCTGCTATTCGAGCGCCAGGAAGGCCGCGGCAGCGTGGTCATCTGCAACCACACCTCGATGGCCGAGTTGCTGGCCGTGGAGACGGCGTTGTTCTTTGGCGGCCGACGCATTCGCCCCATTTTTAAGTCCGAGTTTGCCAAGAGCAAGATCGTGCGCTGGGCCTTTAGCCGCGTGGGCGGCATTCCCGTCGAGCGCGGCACCGCCGACATGAAGTGCCTGCGCGCCGCCCAGCATGCGCTGCAGCGCGGCGAGGACGTCTTGATCTTCCCCGAGGGCACGCGCATCCGCTCGCGCGAGATCAAGCCCGAGGTCCATGGCGGCTTTGCGCTCATCGCCCAGATGGGTAAGGCGCCCGTCAACCCGCTCGCCATCTGCGGGTGGTCCGATATTACGCCTGCGGGCAAAAAGATCATGCGCCCCAAAAAGTGCTGGATCCGTGCCGGCAAGGCCATCTCGCTATCCGATGCACCGGCCGAGCTCAAGCGCAAGGAGCGCCTGGCTTGGTTTGAGTCCGAGGCCATGAGTCGCGTCTACGCCATGCGCGACGACCTATGCGCCGAGCACCCGGGTAGGCTCTAGCCATGGGCGAGGAAGTCATGAACACCGCCGAGGCCGTGCTCGGCAAGGCAGACGCCCCCACCATCGAAATCGCCGCCCACGCCGGCACCTGCTACGGCGTGCAGCGCGCGCTCGACATGGCGCTGGCCGCCGCGCCGCAGGCAGGGGAGAGCGCTCAGGTCCATACGCTGGGCCCGCTCATCCATAACCCCATCGTGGTACGCGAGCTCGCCGAGGCAGGCGTGGGTCTGGCCGACACCTTAGACGACGCCACGTCGGGCACCGTGATTATCCGCGCCCACGGTGTGGTGCCGCAGGTCATTGACGCCGCTCGCGAGTGCGGCCTCGACGTAGTCGATGCCACCTGCCCCTACGTCAAGAAGGTCCACGTGGCCGCCGAGCGCTTGGTACGCGAGGGCTACCGCGTGATAGTCGTGGGCGAGCCGGGGCACCCCGAGGTTGAGGGCATCCTGGGCCATGCCGGCGATGACGCGCAGGTCGTGAGCTGCGCCGCCGATGCGGACGAGCTGCCGCTCAAGGGCAAGGTAGGCCTGGTTGTGCAGACCACCCAAACCGCGCAGAACCTGGCCGAGGTTGTGGCCTCCATCACCCCGCGCGTGCAGGAACTGCGCGTGATCAACACCATCTGCGCCGCCACGAGTGAGCGTCAACAGGCAGCAGCCGCACTTGCCAACCGCTGCGACTGCATGGTCGTGGTGGGCGGCAAGAACTCGGGCAACACCCGCCGCCTGGCGCAGATTTGCGCCGACGTCTGCGAGCGCACGCATCACATCGAGGAGGCGTCCGAAATCGAGGCCGCATGGTTTACCGACGCTCACCACATTGGCATCACCGCCGGAGCCTCCACCCCGCAAGAACACATCGAGCGCGCCGTCGAGCGCATCAAGGAGCTTTGCCGCTAATCATGGACCAGACCGTACCCGCATACGCCGCCGAGGTGGCCGATTACGGGCGCAGCCGCGACCCCGAGCCGGGTGAGGGCGCGCTCGTTAAAAACGTGCGTCCCGAATCGCCCGCATGGGATGTGGGTATCGAGCCGGGCATGCGCGTGCTTGCGGTCAACGGCGAGCAGCTGACCGATATGATCGTGTGGCTCTGGGAGGCAGACGACGACACCGTCGAGCTGGAGGTATTCGATCCGCGCGACGGTACCGTCACCCCCGTCGAGCTCGATCGCTTTCCCGGCGAGGACTGGGGCCTTGAGTTCGATGGCCCCATCTTCGACGGCATGCGTACCTGCGTAAACGCCTGTGTGTTCTGCTTTATGACGATGCTGCCCAAGGGCGGGCGCTCCACGCTCTACATCCGCGACGACGACTATCGCCTGAGCTTTTTGCAGGGCAACTTCGTCACGCTGACCAACCTCACCGACGAGGACGTGCAAAACGTCATCGACCGTAACATGAGCCCCATGAACGTGTCGGTCCACGCCGTGAGCCCCGATGTCCGCCGCCGGATGATGGGCCGCAACGCCCAGCGCGGCATGGATGTGCTCGAGGCCATCATGGCCGCCGGTATCGAAATCCATGCGCAGATCGTTTTGTGCCCCGGCATGAACGACGGCGAGGAACTGCTGAAGACTCTGCGCTTTTGCGAGGAGCACGAACAGATCACGAGCCTGGGCATTGTGCCACTGGGCTTTACCAAGCATCAGAACCGCTTTACGTGGTCCTACAGCGACAAGCCCGAGCTGGCGCGCGAGACCATCGCCATGATCCGGCCCTTCCAGGACCGTGCCTTCGAGCGATTTGGCCGCCATACCTTCCAGATGAGCGACGAGTTCTATCTGGACGCCGGCATCGAGCCGCCCGAGGCAGACTTTTACGACGGCTACCCGCAGTACTACGACGGCATCGGCATGATCCGCTCCTATCTGGACGAGACCGACGATGTCCTTGCCGCCGACGCCGAGCGTCTGGCACGCGTTCGCAAGGCTATGACCGCCCGCGACCAGCGCCTGGTATGTCTTTCGGGCGTCAGCGCACGCGATACCGTGGCCCGCTTCGTGGAGTCTCCACAGGGCCTTTCCGGCACCGTCACGGCCATCAAAAACCGCTACTTTGGCGGTAACGTGGACGTGACCGGCCTCATCGTCGCCAGCGATATCCTTGAGCAGCTGCCGAAAGACCTGTCGGGGGTTATGCTCTTTGTGCCTAAGCTCATGTTCAACGCTGACGGCATGACGCTTGACGAGTATCATCGTGACGATTTACTCGCAAGCCTTACCAGTCGCGGCGCCGAGGTTCATGTGGTGTCGACCATGCCGCATGAGCTGCTCGATACCCTGGAGCACATCCTTGGCATAACGCCCGCCAATTCAACTATTCCCGCTGACCCTATCCATTAAAGGAGAGCAGATGAAACCTATCGTCGCCGTCGTCGGACGCCCCAACGTGGGCAAGTCCACGCTCGTTAACCGCCTGGCCCAGACCTCGGACGCCATCGTCCACGAGTCTCGCGGCGTCACGCGCGACCGCTCGTATCACACGGCCGATTGGAACGGCCGCGAGTTCACCATCGTCGACACGGGCGGTATTGAGCCGCTTAAGAGCGACGACGTCTTTGCCACGTCCATCCGCGACCAGGCCCTTGCCGCCGCCGAGGAAGCCGCCGTCATCCTGTTTGTGGTCGACGGTCGCACCGGCGTCACCGAGGAGGACGAGTCGGTCGCCCGCATGCTCAAGCGCTGCGACAAGCCGGTCTTTCTGCTGGTGAACAAGCTCGACAACCCCGATCGCGAGAATGACAACATCTGGGAGTTCTATTCGCTCGGCATCGGCGAGCCCACGCCGCTCTCGGCCCTGCACGGCCACGGCACGGGCGACCTGCTCGACGACATCGTGGCCCTGTTGCCCGAGGAGGAGGACGAGGTCGCCGACGAGTTCCCCGATGCGCTGAACGTGGCCATCATCGGCCGCCCCAACGCCGGTAAGTCCTCGCTGTTCAACCGAATCCTGGGCGCCGACCGCTCCATCGTGTCCAACATCGCCGGCACCACGCGCGATGCCATCGACACCGTCGTCGAGCGCGACGGCAAGCACTACCGCATGGTCGACACCGCGGGTATTCGCAAGAAGAGCACCGTGTACGAGAACATCGAGTACTACTCCATGGTCCGCGGCCTGCGCGCCATCGACCGCGCCGACGTGGCGCTGCTCGTCGTCGACGCCTCCGTGGGCGTCACCGAGCAGGATCAGAAGGTCATGGGCTTGGCCATCGAGCGCGGCTGCGCCATCGTGGTGCTGCTCAACAAGTGGGACCTGCTCGACGACGACCGCAAGCGTGAGGCCTGCATGGAGACCGTCGACCGCCGTCTGGGTGTTATGGCTCCCTGGGCTCAGTACCTGCGCATCTCGGCCCTGACCGGTCGCAGCGTCGAGAAGATCTGGGCGATGGTCGACGCAGCCGAGAAGACGCGCTCGCAAAAGATCAGCACCTCGCGCCTCAACACGTTCCTCACCGACCTGCGCGAGTTTGGCCACACCGTGGTGGACGGCAAGCGTCGCCTGCGCATGCACTACGTGACCCAAACGGGCGTCAACCCGCCGACGTTTACGTTCTTCGTCAACCACAGCGACCTGGTCAACGACACCTATCAGCGCTACGTGGAAAACCGTATGCGCTCGACCTTCGATTTTTCCGGCACGCCCATTCGACTCTTCTTTAGGAAGAAGGAGCAAAAGGATGCATAATCCGATTCTGCTGACCGCCATCTGCGCCGTGGTCTCGTTCTTTATCGGAGCGATTCCGTTTGGCTTAATCCTGGGCCGCGTGTTCAACCACACCGATATTCGCAAGGCGGGCTCTGGCAACATCGGCACCACCAACGCCCTGCGCGTGGCTGGCCCCAAGGTGGCCGCACTCACGCTGCTGCTCGACTGTCTTAAGGGCGCTATCTGCGTTCTTATCGCCCGTCCGCTTATCGCGGGCGTGGGCTATGGCTTCCCTGTGAGCATCATGGCGCCTGGAGCCCCCGGCGATTGGATGCTCGGCGTCATTTGCCTGGCAGCCGTGTGGGGCCACATCTTCTCGCCCTACCTCAATTTCCATGGTGGCAAGGGTATCGCCGTGGGCTTGGGCGTCATCCTCGCCTGGTACTGGCCCATTGGGCTTTCGCTGCTGGGCATGTTTATCGTGGCCGTCGCCATCACCAAGTTTGTGTCGGTGGGCTCGCTTGCCGCGGCCATCGGTCTTCCCATCGCCGTCTGCGCGGTCTTTCCGTACGGCAGCCTGGGTCTCAAGTTTTGCATGGCGCTGATCGGCATCAATGTGGTGTGGGCCCATCGCGCGAACATCAAAAAGCTCATGGCCGGTAAGGAGTCCAAGCTCTCGTTTACCAAGCGTGTCACCGAGCCCGACGATAAGTAGGAGAGAGTCATGAATGTTGCGCTGATTGGCTCCGGCTCTTGGGGAACCGCCGTCGCCGGTCTTGCCGCCGCGCGAGCCGAGCGCGTGACCATGTGGGCCCATAGCGAGCAGACGGCCTCCGGCATCAATGGCGAGCACCGTAACCCCCGGTATCTGGTGGGATGTGAGCTGCCCGGCAACGTCGTCGCCACGACGGACCTGGCGCAGGCGCTCAACGGCGCCGACGTCATTATCTTTGCCGTGCCCTCCACGCACCTACGCAGCGTATGCCATCAGGCGGCACCCTGTATCGCCGCCGACACCCCGGTGCTCTGCCTCACCAAGGGTATTGAGCCCGAGTCCGGCCTGCTCATGAGCGAGGTCATTGCCAGCGAGATCGGCAACGATGCGCGCGTGGCGGCACTCTCGGGCCCCAACCATGCCGAGGAGATCTGCCGCGGCGGACTTTCTGCCGCCGTCATCGCCAGCGAAGATGCGCAGGTAGGGGAGACCTTTAAGGAATTACTCCTGTCCACGGCCTTCCGCATCTACCTGTCGCAGGACATGACCGGCGTCGAGGTTTGCGGCGCCATGAAGAATGTCATCGCCATCGTGTGCGGCATTTCCGCCGGCTCCGGCGCGGGTGACAACACGCTCGCCCTTATCATGACGCGCGGCCTGGCCGAGATCAGCCGCCTGGTGCACGCCCGAGGCGGCCAGGCTATGACCTGCATGGGGTTAGCCGGTATGGGTGATCTCATCGCCACCTGCACCTCGGAACATTCGCGCAACCGCACCTTTGGCTACGAGTTTGCCCACGGCGTGTCGCTCGACGAGTACCAGGCCCGCACGCATATGGTGGTCGAGGGCGCCGTCGCGGCCCGCAGCGTCAGCGAGCTCGCCCGTTCACTGGACGTAGACATTCCGCTCACCTTTGCCGTGGAGCAAACGCTCTACAACGGTGTTACTTTGGATAGGGCGCTCGAGATCCTTACCGACCGCGTCCCATCGCAGGAGTTCTACGGACTCACCGACTAGCGCAGAAAGGCTACTACCATGGGTTCCATCAAAATCGCTCCGTCCGTCCTCTCGGCCGATATGGCCAACCTCAAGGGCGAGCTCGACAAGATCGCCGGTGCCGACTTTGTGCACTTCGACGTGATGGACGGTCACTTTACCGGCAACCTCACCTTTGGCGTTGACATCCTCAAGGCCGTCAAGCGCTCCACCGATGTACCGGTCGACGCGCACCTGATGGTGTCGAACCCCGACGAGACCGTCGATTGGTACGCCGACGCCGGTGCCGACATGATCACCGTGCACTACGAGGCTTCCACGCACCTGCACCGCACGCTTACCCATCTGCAGCAGCGCGGCGTCAAGGCCGGCGTGGTGCTCAACCCCGCCACCCCCGTGTGCGTACTCGAGAGCATCATCGACGTCGTCGATATGGTGCTGCTGATGAGCGTGAACCCCGGCTTTGGCGGCCAGAGCTTTATCCCGGGCACCATCGCCAAGCTCCACGAGCTCAAGGCCATGTGCGAGCGCCACGGCGTGTCGCCCATGATCGAGGTCGACGGCGGCATCTCTTCCAAAAACATCGCCGAGGTCGTCAAGGCCGGTGCCAACGTGCTCGTAGCCGGCTCCGCCGTATTTAAGTCAGAAGATCCCGCTGCCGAGGTTGCGCTGCTGCAGAAACTGGGCAACGAGGCCGCACAGGAGGCATAAACCCTTATGACCGCAGGTCAAAACCGCATACCCGTGAATCTTGACTATGCCGCCTCGACGCCCATGCGCGCCGAGGCGCGCCTTGCGCAGCGCGAATACGACGACAGCGAGCTTGCCGGCGTCAACCCCAACTCGCTGCATTCGCTCGGCCGCAAGGCCGCTGCGCGCCTTGAAGTCGCGCGTCGTGAGATTGCCCGCAGCTTTGGCGAGCGCGTCCGTCCGTCCGAGATCATCTTGACCAACGGCGGTACCGAGGCAAACCAGCTGGCGCTCCTCGGACTTGCCGAGGGCGCCCGTCAGCGCGACCGTAAGCGTAACCGCGTAATCGTATCTGCCATCGAGCACGATTCGATTCTGGACAACCTGCCGCTGCTGCGTGCTGCCGGCTTTACCGTCGACCTGGTGCAGCCCTGCCGTGCGGGTTATATTGAGCCTACCGCGCTCATCGAGCTGCTCGGCGACGACGTCGCGCTCGTGAGCATCATGGCCGCCAACAACGAGACAGGCGTGGTGCAGCCCATCCGCGAGCTAGCCACGGCCGCGCATACCGAGGGCGCCCTGTTCCACACCGACGCCATCCAGGGCTATCTGCACATTCCGCTCGATGCCACCGAGTTGGGCGTCGATGCCATGTCCGTTGCCGCACACAAAATTGGCGGTCCTGTGGCATCCGGCGCGCTCTACGTTAAGACCCGCACGCCGCTGCGCCCCCGCATCTTTGGCGGCGGACAGGAAGCCGGACGTCGCGCCGGCACGCAGGACCTGCGCACGCAGCTGGCCTTTGCCGCTGCCGCCCGCACGCTCGCGCCCCATGTGGCCCAGGAGCGCGAGAAGCTGCAAGCCCTTTCCGACAAGCTCTACGCCACGCTTACGGCCCACCCGCGCATTCACGCCACCATGGGCGACTACGCACATGCCGACCGTCTGCCCGGCATGGTATCGATCTATATTGACGGCATGGACTCCGAGGAGCTCATCATCAAGCTCGACGCCGCCGGCTTTGAGGTATCGGCAGGCTCGGCATGCTCGAGCGGCAGCATGGACCCCAGCCACGTTTTGAGCGCGATGGGCATCGGTCGCGAGCAGGCGTTGGGCGCACTGCGCATTTCTTTCGATGACCGCGTGAATCCGACCGATCTGGACGACTTTGCCCAGACGCTACTCTCGATCGTAGGTGCCGCATGATTGTCGCCGAACTCGAGCGCGCCCTACTTGCACGCTATCCCAAGGCGGACGCCGAACCCTGGGACCACGTAGGCTTATCCGTTGGCGACCCCGATGACGAGATCCGCGGCGTTGCCTGCGCGCTTGACGCTACCAGGGACAACGTGCACCGCGCCTTGGCAGCCGGAGCCAACGTGTTGCTCACGCATCATCCCGTCTACATCAAGGCGCCCGAGGCGTTTTGTCCGGCGGATGCGTCGCGTCCCCAGTGCAGCGCTGCACTGTATGAGGCAGCCCGTTGCGGCGTGAGCATCATCTCGCTTCACACCAACCTGGACCGCTCGCACGAGGCACGCGTTCGCCTGAGTGAGTTGCTGGGCGCTGAGCCCATGAGCTCGCTGGAGCATGTGGACGAGCCTGAGCTCACCGGTCTGGGCGCACTCGCGACCCTCCACGACCCCTGCAGCCTGCGCAACCTTGCCGCACGCGCCGCCACGGCCTTCGGAAGTGATCCACGTGTATGGGGTGAAGCCGATCACCTGTGCCGCACCGTTGCCATTTTGGGCGGCTCCTTGGGCGACTTCGGAGAGCTTGCCATCGCCGCCTGTGCGGATGTCATCGTGACGGGCGAGGCGGGCTACCACGTGGCGCAAGACCTTGCCTTGCGCGGGCTGCCAGTGGTTTTGCTCGGCCATGACCGCTCCGAGGAGCCGTTCGTTGATATATTGATGAACTCTGCAGTTGACGCCGGGGTCGACCCCCGTCATGCGATTAAAATACTGAACCCTTGCCAATGGTGGACTGTGACAAAAGGAGAGAACTTATGAGCGCCGGCGCTACGCTACTCAAGCTGCAACAGATCGATTTGGAGCTCGCCCGCAACAAGAGCGAACTTGCCAATATGCCGGAGCTCAAGGAGCTCGCTTCCAAGCGCAAGACCTACGTTAAGCTCAAGGCCGAGATGACCAAGCTCTACGCCCAGCGCAAGGACCTGGATATTGAGCTCGACGATCTCAACACCACCGAGATCCAGACCAATAACGCCATCGAGGCCGCCAAGAAGCGCCACGTTGATGGCTCTGACTACCGCGAGGTTCAGGACCTGGAGAACGAGCTCGCCACCCTGGCCAAGCGTCTGGACAAGATCGAGCATACCCGCAAGGACGTCGTCATCGCCCATAAGGAGGCGCTCGACCGCGAGGCTCGCGCGCAGGCCATCATCGCCAAGTTCGAGGATGGCGTGAAGGCCGACACCAAGGCCGCCCGTGCCAAGGCCGCCGGCCTCCAGGCACAGATTGACGCCGCCACCAAGGAGCGCACTGCGCTGGCTGCCACGCTGCCGACCGACGTGCTCACCGACTACGAGCGCCTGCTCAAGCAGTTCCGCGGCCTGGCCGTCGAGACCATCAAGGGCAACATTCCCACCATCTGCCACACCGCACTGCAGGCATCGTCCATGAGCGACCTCAACCACGACGGTAGCGAGATCGCGCACTGCCCGTATTGCCACCGTCTGCTGGTGCTTCCCAGCAAGGAAGCCTAAATGACGGCGGCATCCAACAATTCAATGCAACTTGAGGGAAAAACGATCCTGCTGGGCATTACCGGCGGGATCGCCGCCTATAAGTCGTGCAATATCGTGCGCCTGCTGCAAAAGCGCGGCGCGCGCGTCAAGGTCGTTATGAGCGAGCATGCCACCGAGTTTGTGGGACCACTTACCTTCCGTGCGCTCACCAACGAACCGGTCGCCGTAGGCCTGTTCGACGACCCCTCCGACCCCATCCACCATATTTCGCTGGCGCAGGAGCCCGATCTGGTGGTCGTGGCGCCCGCGACGGCCAATATCATCGCCAAGATGGCAAACGGTATCGCCGATGACCTCATCTCCACCACGCTGCTTGCCACGCCGCGACCCATCGTGATCGCACCCGCTATGAACAACGGCATGTGGAAGGCGCCGGCGACGCAGGCCAATATGGCCACATTGCGCGACCGTGGCGTCCATGTGGTGGGACCCGGTAACGGCTACCTTGCCTGCGGCGACGTGGACACGGGACGCATGAGCGAGCCCGAGGACATCGTCGAGGCCGTCTGCAAGGTGCTGAACCCCGTGCCCCAGGACCTTGCGGGCAAGCGCATCGTGATTACCGCCGGCCCCACGCACGAACCGATCGACCCTGTGCGCTTCATCGGCAACCGGTCGTCGGGCAAGATGGGCATCGCCCTGGCGGGGGAGGCCGCTCGCCGCGGTGCTGCGGTAACGCTTGTGCTGGGACCGACATCGCTCGATGTTCCCCACGGCGTGGAATGCGTACGCGTGCAAACCGCCGCTGAAATGCTGCAGGTGGCTCTGGGCGCCTTTCAGACGGCCGATGCGGCCATTTGTGCCGCAGCCGTCGCCGACTACACCCCCGCAGCCCCTGCCGACCATAAGCTCAAAAAGGCTAACGAGCGCCTGGATCGCATCGAACTGGTCGAGACGGTCGATATCTTGGCCGAGCTTTCGCGCCAAAAGGGGGAGCGGTGCGTGATCGGCTTTGCGGCCGAGACCGATAACGTCGTGGAGTACGCGCAGCGAAAGCTCGCCCGCAAGGGTTGCGATGCCATTATCGCCAACGATGTCTCGCGCGCCGATTCGGGATTTGGAACCGATACCAACAAGGCCTGGATCGTGAGTACAGCGGGTACGCAAGAACTTCCCGTACTAACAAAGCCCCAGCTCGCAGATACAATTTTGGACTTGCTTCAAAATTTGTAAAAAAGTTCTTGCACAAGGACAAAGTTTCGGGTTAATATACTCCCTGTTGCGAGCGAGAGCAGAGCAACAAACAAAAGCTTCGGGACGTGGCGCAGCTTGGTAGCGCACTTGACTGGGGGTCAAGGGGTCGCTGGTTCGAATCCAGTCGTCCCGACCAGAAGTTTGCAGGTCAGGCACCTAGTGCCTGACCTTTTTTGTTTTAATCACCATGATTATTTTGCTTAAAGCAACAACGTTCCCGCTCGATGTAATCACCGAATCAAAACGTGTACATCAGCCACCAAAATCGACATTTTTCGACATGTTTGGAGGCTGATGTACACGAATGCGAAATCCCCGCCGCCTAAAAGCGCCCTCCACATGTCTGGACTCTCTATGCTTACGCTGGATAGACATCGCCGGAACGGGTATAGTATCGAAAGTTTTGTCGTTAACCAGCGGGGGAGTCCTGTGGGCATCAAAAAGAAGATCAAAAAGGAGCTTATCGGCACTTCCGATTACCCGTCGAATAAGATCTTTACGATCTCCAATTTCATCACCTTTACGCGCCTGATCCTCACCCTGGTATTTCTGTACCTGTTTGTGACGGACAACAACCGCGTCATCGCCATTGTTATCTACGCCGTTGCCGCCTCCACCGACTGGATGGACGGCCAGATCGCCCGCATGACTAAGACGGTCTCATGGCTCGGCAAGGTCATGGATCCCATCTGCGACCGTGCGCTGCTGTTCACCGGCGTCTTGGGACTGGTGGTCCGCGGAGAGCTACCCATCTGGGTCTGCGTGCTCATTATTGGCCGCGACATCTATCTGGGCATCGGCACGCTTATCGTGCGTCATTATCACCGTCGCCCCATCGATGTCGTCTTCCCCGGAAAGATTGCCACAGCGCTGCTCATGACTGGTTTCTCGCTCATGCTGCTCGGTTTCCCCGTTATTGACGGCCTGCATCTTTTACCTTCATCCCTTACGGCCTTCCCGGGCCTCAACGGAAGCTCGGTGCCCCTCGGCATCTTCTTTGTGTACGGCGGCGTGATCTTCTCCATGCTCACGGCTGTCATCTACTCCATTAAGGGCGGAGCGGCCATTAAACAGGCTCTCGCGCATCCCGAGGACGAGGACATCGACTTTCTGAACCCTGAAATCGAAGACTGATTCGTTGGGGTATGATTACGTACGGTTCATTATTTGCGGCAGGTCCGCGATAAGTTAGGGGTTGTCATGGACAACATGGTTAACAATATGCCTCAGAATGATAAGACCGCGGACGCTACCTGCGTATTCCGCGTTCCTTCAAGCGACGTCACCGTTCCCGACCTCATGGCCAACGTGCGCATCACCGCCCCCGTTCTGTCCATCGTCAAGGGTCCGCAGACTGGTGCCGCTTTTGAACTCGAGGACGACGTGACCACCATCGGCCGCGATCCTGCGAACGGCATCTTCCTCAATGACATGACCGTTTCGCGCAGCCACGCGCGCATTATTCGCGAGGGCCTCGGCGCTCGCATCGAGGACTTGGGCTCGCTCAATGGCACCTGGGTCGACGGTGCCATCGTCAATGCAGCCCCGCTGCACGACGGTTCTTCCGTCCAGATTGGTACGTTTACGCTCATCTACCACGAGAGCACGCCGGAGCGCATCGAAACCGGTGAGTAGGGCATGGCCGAACGCAACTATCTGAGTATCGGCCAAGTCGTCAACCTACTTCGAGGCGCATACCCCGATCTTTCGAACTCAAAAATTAGATTTCTAGAGGATGAGGGGCTCATTACCCCTCATCGTACGCCAAAGGGATACCGTCAGTACTCCAAGGAGGACGTTGATCGCCTGGAGGTCATTCTGCACCTGCAGAAGACCCGCTATATGCCACTCAACGTGATTAAGCAGCGCTTGGAAAACGCCACGGACCTGTCAACGCTCGCCTACGAGGTGGGCTTGCTGTCCGATGTTCCGCTCAAGACGGAGCCCAAGGAGACTAAGCAAAAGCTGCATCCCATCGAGACCATTCCCGATATGCTGGGCGTCGAGATTTCGTTTATCCGCTCGCTCGCTGAGAACGACCTCATTCGCATCATCAAGAGTCCGCAGAATCGTGAGCTCGTCGATGGCCGAGATTTCCCGATCATCCGTTACTGCTCCGAGCTGTCGCGCTTCCATATCGAGCCACGCAACCTGCGTCAGTACGTGTCTTCCGCCAACCGCGAGTCCTCGATGTTTGAGCAGGTGCTCGTGAGCATGCTCGGAATGGATACCTCCGATGACGAGCGCGACGCCAAGCTCGAGCGTGCGTTTAAGAAGCTTCACGACCTGACGGAGGGCGTGCACACCGCGCTGCTCAAGAACCGCGTTTTTGAGTCGCTCAACGCCGTGGTCGAGGACGCCGACATCGATGCACTCGATGAGGAAATCACGCGTTCCGAGTCCACCAAGGCCAAAAACGAAGAGCCAGCCGCGCCGGTTTCGCACGAGGATTCTCTCGTAAAGCCGCTCAAAGTCGTCGCCCCGTCGCAATCCGGCGCCGCCACCGCGGGCAAATAACCGCTGCTGAAATTTCGGCAATCCATGAAAGGTCACGCCATGTATGACTTCGAATCTCATATCGTCGATATTCCCGACTATCCCGAACCCGGAGTCGTATTTAAGGACATCACGCCGCTCTTTGGCAATCCCGAGGCTCTCAAAGCCATGACCGATGCCCTCGCCGAGCACTTTGCCGGCATGGGAATCACCAAGGTCGTGGGTCCCGAGGCTCGCGGCTTTATGGTTGGCGTACCGGTGGCTGTAGCCCTTGGCGCCGGCTTTGTTCCCGCACGTAAACCGGGAAAGCTGCCGCGCGAGACCGTGAGCCAGAGCTACGAGCTCGAGTACGGCACCGATTCAATTGAGATCCATGCCGACGCTATCAGCTCTAAAGATACCGTGTTGATTCTGGACGACTTGGTCGCGACGGGCGGAACCGTCGAGGCAACAGGTAAACTGGTGCGAGATATGGGCGCAAAGCTTGTCGGTTATGGTTGTATCCTTGAGCTTGCGTTTCTCAACCCGCGCGAGAAGCTCACGCCGTCTGATGACGATGTGGAGCTCTTTAGCCTGGTGACGGTGGACTAGCCGTTACCCTTAGTTACTGGAAAGGAAGCTACATGCGCACAGCAAACACGCACAAAAACATGGCACGCTGCGCTGCTACGGCAACCCTCGCTTGTGTTTTGGGCTTGGGCCTCGCGGCTCCTGCCTACGCCGATACCGCATCCGACCTTGCCGCTGCTCGTACGAAGCTCGAGCAGATCGGTACCCAAACCCAGCAGATTTACGATGAACTCGCCACGCAGACGCAGGCGCTCGATCAGACTGCTGGCGAGATCACGCAAAAGCAGCAGGAGATCGCCGATGGTCAGGCCAAGCTCTCGACCTATGTCGCCGGCGAGTACAAAACCGGCGGTCTGAGCCTGCTTCAGGTTCTGACGGGCGTCGATGACCTGAGCGATATGCTCAACCGTCTGTTCTACTACGGCAAAGTTTCCGATAAGCAGGCTCAGACCATTCAAGAGGTCAAGGAGCTCAAACAGCAGCTCACCGATAAGCAGGCCGAGCAGGAAAAGAACGTCGCCACCACGCAAAAGAAGGTCGACGAGCTTAACGCCCAGCAGGCTGAAGCACAGAACGTCGTAAACTCTCTGGATTCACAGCTGCAGGCTGAGCTTGCCGCTGAGGCCGAGGCCAACGCCGCGCTGCAGGCCGGCATCAACGCCAGTACCGCCGAAAAGGCCACGGTGAGCAACGAGACTGCCGGTGCGACCGAGAACACCAACAACGGTGGCCAGACCAGCAATAACAACAACCAGGGCGGCAACACTCCGGCTCCTACGCCGGCACCTGCTCCGACACCGCAGCCCTCCACGCCTGCCCCGGCTCCGACGCCTTCTGCTCCGAGCCAGTCCGTCGATGGCGGTTCTGTTGTCTCGCGTGCATACAGCAAGCTTGGTTGCGCCTATTCCTGGGGCGGAATTGGCCCGAACAGTTTCGACTGCTCTGGTTTTGTTAGCTATTGCCTCACTGGTCGCTATTGCCGCCTGGGCACCACGGGCACCTTTATGGGCTGGACGCGTGTGTCTGATCCGCAGCCCGGTGACGTTGTGGTCAACTCGTACCACACCGGCATTTACATCGGTGGTGGTCAGATGATTCATGCTTCCGACTACAACACGGGTGTTATCATCAGCTCCGTTGCCGCCGGCATGAACAACAACTACATTTTCGTGCGCTACTAAGTATTCAGATAAAGCAAACGGATATGGACCTCGTGGCTTTGAGTCATGGGGTCCATTCTTTTGCCTTTAGTGCAGTCCGCTATCTAGTTTTGAATACTAGATAGCGGCCCAATCGGTCTGCAAGATGGCTATAATTGAATGGGAACGATTAGAAAGGACCCTCTATGAGCTGGGCACTTATCTCCGATTCAAGCTGCAACCTCCGCGATTGGCAACCGATCGCACCCCATACCACCTTTGCATTTGCGCCCCTCAAAATTCGAGTGGGGGAGCGTGAATTCGTCGATGACCTTTCGCTCGATGTTCATGAGCTCAACTGCGCTGTTCAGGCGGAGACGAATGCCTCTTCGAGCGCTTGTCCCAGCGTGGGGGAGTGGGCCGAGCTCTTCAAATTGGCAGACAAGACCATCTGCATGCCGATCTCTGAGGGCGTGTCGGGCAGCTACAACGCGGCAGCCACGGCTCGCGATATGGTTCTTGCCGAGGAGCCCGACCGACAGATTCATCTAGTCAATTCACGCGCAGCTGGCGGCAAAATGGACCTCATTTTCTTGCTGTTCGACCGCTATCTTGCAAGCAATCCGAATGTCTCATTCGAGGATGCTTGCGCATACTTCGATAGCCTTGAACAGAACAGCAAAATCCTCTTCAGTTTGTGCAATTACGAAAACCTCGCCAAAGCCGGACGTATCCCTAAGGCAGCCGGCGTCATTGCCAACAAGCTCAATATCCGCATTTTGGGCACGGCGAGTGAGGCCGGTAAAATCGAACTCGTCGGGCACACGCGTGGCGAAAAGAAGATGCTCAACAAGATCATCGACACTATGGAAGCCGAGGGCTTTACGGGCGGTGAGGTCATCATCGATCACGTTGAGAACGAAGCTGGAGCCCAGGCGCTTACTGATCGCATAGTCGAACATTGGCCCGGCTCCAAGACCATCATCATGCCCTGCAACGGCCTGGATTCCTATTACGCCGAGATGCACGGCCTGATCATCGGCTACGGCATGGGCGTAGCTTCGGGCAAATAAAGTCCAACCAAGCAAAAAAACGGGCGGGACAAAGCGACAGATGGCTCTTTGTCCCGCCCGTTTTATACGTCGGCTAGCTATTAAACCCGTTGAACTTGAGATAGCTCATCAAGTAAGCCTTCAAAACAAAGGATGAAACCGCGCTGCGCACAAGCAGCGACTCACGCGTTACCTGATGCGCCGTATCGGGAACCGGCGTCTGCTCGACGGAAAACGCCGCACGAATCGATGCCTCGAGCTGATCGACCACATAATCAAAGGCCGTCGGGGCATCGTAGCTCAATCGCTGAATGTTAAAGAGTGCCTGCACCGCAGCAATAGGTAGCACCTGCTTAAAGATGCAGATAGCGATCAGGCGGGCAATCTGCTCGCGGCCATATTGCTTTTTGACCGGAGCAGGCACCAGGCCAACCTTTACGTAGTTATTGATCATCGATGGCGTAATGACAGGCTGCTCAACGCAAATGGACAGCGGCTCCATCCACAGCGCAACATACTCAATAACCTGGTCGCGGTAGAGCGTCACATTGGGCAACTGGTTATAGCGCGGCAGACTCAACGTATTAAGTTTGCGCACGATATCGGACTGAATAAATGCATCGGGCAGCACAGTGGGCTGAATATCCTCAGGCTTAATGCTGACCGATGTATCGGACATCGGGATAACGCGTTTGGCGTGGTTCATAAGAATCCTCCGTTCATTAGCTATATTGTATTCTAGGTTATCTAGTTTTGCATACCATATAGCCGGCAAGTAAAAGTGGTTGGACAGCACATTGATGCACCGTCCAACCACTTTGTTTTAAAGATAGCAACCTTACATAAGATATATTATCGTACTTATCCGCGTAGAAACGCGTATGCGCTCGTTGCTGCTATGGCTCCGTCAGAAACGGCGGTCACAACCTGACGTAAGCGCTTGGAACGGATATCGCCAGCAGCAAATAGACCTGGCGTGCGGGTCGCCATGGATTCATCAGTCAAAATGCCGCCATCAGGCGCCAGATCGACAAGATGCTCAACAAGCTCGGTATGGGGTTGCGTCCCGGTAAAGACAAAGATGCCAAACGAGCCAGGCTCAAATGACTTGGTATGAATTTCCCCGGATGAATTGTCCTTAAAGGCGATCGTCGTTGGCATGGCTTCGCCCGAGAGCTCCACAATACTAGTTTGGTACCTAACTGTAATATTGTCCTTTTCGAGTACTTTCTGAACAACACCATCAGGCGCACGGAACTGGTCGCGGCGCAGCACGATGGTCACACTGCTGGCAATGTCTGACAGGAACAGTGCCTCTTCGCATGCCGAATTGCCACCACCGATTACAAAGACCTGTTTGCCGCGGAAGAACATGCCGTCACATGTTGCGCAATATGAAACGCCACGACCGCGATAGGTATCCTCGCCAGCGAAACCTGCCGGACGCGGCGTGGCACCCATGCAAGCGATAACGCTCGAGGCAAGCGTATCGCCCATATCGTGATGCACCGTAAACAGCGCTGCATCGGCATCGTAATCGATACCCGTAACCATGCTCCATGCGACCTGCGCTCCCAGGCCCTCTGCATGCTGCTGAAAACGCTCGCCGAGTTCGGCGCCACTCAAGAGCGGAATGCCCGGATAGTTCTCGACTTCATTGGTCGTGGCGATCTGTCCGCCCGACATGCCCTGTTCAATCACGGTCGTCGTTAGGTTGGAGCGCGCCGCATAAATGGCCGCAGCATAGCCCGCAGGGCCGCCACCGATAATCGCAACATCAATCGGCTGATCGGTAGTCATGGAATATCCTCTCGTCGATACATTGACGTTCTTTGCGCTCATACCCAAATTTACGTGAACATGACACTCATGCACTACAATGTTAAATCGCGTAACAAAGCTGAAGGGGAGTTATCGATGGATCAAACGCAGACGGGCAATAGCGCTCCCCTGCCCATGCAAGCTACTCCCCAACCGGAGCAAATGACCGTTTCACCTGCACAAAAACCCCTAGTAACCATCGTGCACGCATCGGTTGGATCGGGCCACAAAGCCGCCGCCAACGCGATTGCACAAGCATTTGACCTTATCAGCGGCACCAAGGGAATCCCTGAGGATGTTGAGATCGAAGTCCTGGATATCCTCGATTTTGGACGTATTAGGTTCGATGGTAATAAAACAGCAGCTTCGTTTACCGGCGCCACGCGTCCCATATATGACCTAACCTGGCGATACACGTTTACGGGACATCTGCTCTGGGGCGGAGGCACGGCATGGTCACGTATTATGTTCCCTGCCTTCAACGAATATGTCCGCACCCGCAGGCCCATAGCCGTGGTCGCAACACACATCACGGCGGCCAACGTCGCTGTGGGTGCCCGCGTCATCACGGGTATCGATTATCCCGTCATCTGCGTACCAACAGACTATGAAGTCGAAGGCTTTTGGCCCCACAAGGACACCGATCTGTTCTGCGTAGCCAACGAATTTATGGCCGAGACACTTCGCCCCCGTAAAGTTCCCGAGACCAAAATCCGCATTACAGGCATCCCCATTCGCGCCGGGTTTGATACGGACTACAATCGCGAGGAAGAACTCGAGAAGTTCAATCTCCCCGCTGACAAGACCGTTGTGTTGGTGATGGCCGGTGCCAGTTTGCCTCAACCGTACGTTCGCTTTCGCGCGGAGATGGACCGCACACTCCCCTTCCTGCGCAGCTTCGAGGACATGCACTTTGTCTTTTTGCCGGGCAAGGATGAGGAATACGCCACCCGCCTCAAGACGCTCTTCGACGCCATGAAGCTCGAAAACGTCACGGTTCTGGACTACGTGGACGATATGGCAGCCCTCATGCACGGCTGCGACCTGGCAATCCTCAAATCGGGCGGGCTCACCGTCACCGAGTGCCTGTGCGCTCATCTGCCGATGATCCTGCTGGGCAAATCATACGGCCAGGAAAAGGCCAACACCACGATGCTCACCGGCATGGGCGCCAGCATGCATGTCACCACCGCACGAGAACTCATCGTGACGCTTCGTCACCTGCACGACCACCCTGAGTCGCTCAAAGCGCTACTCATCAACGGCGAAGTACTACGCCGCCCCCACGCAGCCGAAGACATCGCCATCGCAACCATGGAGCTAGTAGGCAAGCCCCAAAAGCGCAAACGAGCCTTCTGCCGCTTCTATTGGGGCGGAAAACCCGCGCATATCCGCTAGTCGAATGTCCGCCGCTCTGTCGGAGCCGCCCTTATATCATTCCATGCTCAAACATTCTCGCTTCGCTGCGAAACTGCGCGTGGAACGATATAAGGGCGGCTCCGACAGAGCGGCTGCGTTTACTTACTAGCAGCTACTTCGGTATCCCCTCCATTAGAACCTGCAAAGGTAAAACAGGAAAATATAAATACAGTAAGCCGATGCGACAAAAGGGGGTATCCCTTTATCGCATCGGCTTACTAGAAAAGTAAATATTGTTTCAAGCGAGTAGCCGCCCGCCCGGGGCTTACCTATATCGTTCCACGCGCAGTTTCGCAGCGAGCGAAGCGACGCGAGAATGTTTGAGCATGGAATGATATAGGTAAGCCCCGGGCGGGAGGGATACGAGCGCCCCTAGGCGACGCCGCTGGAGCCGAAGCCTCCTTTGCCTCGGTCGGTTTCGTCTAGTTCTTCTACTTCTACGAGGTTGACCGTGGGGACTTCTTGGATGACGAGTTGGGCCATGCGGTCGCCTTTGTTGATTTGGATATTGTTGGAGGGATCCAGGTTGATGAGGATAACCTTGAGTTCTCCTCGGTAGTGGGCGTCGATGAGGCCCGGCGTATTGACTATAGACAGGCCCTGCTTGATGGCCAAGCCGCTGCGGGGCTGGACGAAGCCGGCGTAGCCATCGGGTAGGGCGATAGCCAGCCCAGTAGAGACCAGACGACGTTCGAAGGGCTTCAGGACGCAATCCTCGTTGGAGCGCAGATCCAAGCCGGCATCGGTGGGATGGGCGTATTTAGGAAGCTCGACGGTGGGGTCGAGACGCTTTATGTTGACGGTAATGTTGGACATGGAATCACCTTAGCTTGTCGAGCTCTTGCAGAAACTCATCGACGTCTTTGAAATCGCGGTAGACCGAGGCAAAGCGGATGTACGCCACCTTGTCGATCTTGGCCAAGCGCTTGAGCACCATGTCACCCAACTCATGCGACGTGACGGCCGTCAGCGTGCGAGAGCGCAGCTCGACCTCAATGTCGTCGATAATCTCATTGAGCTTCTTAGTGTCGATATCGCGCTTGATGGTGGCGCGCATCAAGCCGACGAGCAGCTTATTGCGATCGAACCGCTGCTTGGTTCCGTCTGACTTAATGACCTCGATTGGGTCTTCACATCGCTCGAACGTTGTAAAGCGGTAGTTACACGAGCAACATTCGCGACGACGCTTAATGGTGTTATTTGACTCCTGCATACGGGAATCAACGACGCGGGTATGTGCCTTGCCGCATTTGGGACAGCGCATGGTACCTCCTCTTAAACGATAACAAGGGTACCATGCGCAGCGCGATAATGATTACGAACGAGCAGGAACCTTAAGATGCGCACCGGCGGCGAGCGAACCATGCTCCAGATGATTGACGTTACGGATCATGTCGGAAGTCTCTTGCGTGGAAAGGCCTTCGATTGGATATTCCTCGGCAAGCGACCAAAGAGAGTCGCCAGGCTGAACGCGAATGGTCTCATAGGTAACGTTGGAAACGGACTCGGCATACGCGGCGTGACGAGCGCTAAAGACCGACGTAGCGAGGACAAAGAAGAGCGTAAGCGCAACGGCAACGGCGACAATCGTCGGAACCTTCAGGGCAACGCGGGCCGGCGCGACTACAGTCTGCTGATTGCGAGCAGGCTTTACGGTCAAAGGCTGAAAGCCGGAGCGGCCACCCTGAACAACCGTAAAAGTGGGTTCTGCAGGCATCTCGAGCTTAAGGGCGAGGTTTCCCTGGACCATATTCGTTGCGTTCATCATGTTCTCCTCTCGCGTGTTTTGCTGAGAACAGTTTTATCAAGCCGCGCGGACAAAAATGTCTAGCGCGAGAACGAATGTTCGGTTATTATTATCTTCGAACAGTTGTTCCTGTCAAGCAAAATTCGAACATTTGTTTGACATGGGTAGAGAGGATGCCCTGATGGCTCGCAAAATTACCAAGCGTCAGCAGCAAATTTACGACTTCATCAAGGAATATCAGCAGGAGAAGGGTTATCCGCCCAGCGTGCGCGAGATGGCTTCTGCCGTGGGCCTTTCCTCCCCCAGCACCGTGCACGCCCATCTATCTGCCCTGGAGGCGCGCGGGCTACTCAAGCGCGATGCCACCAAACCGCGCGCCCTGGAACTCTTTAACGAGGACGGTTCCTCGGTCTCAATTTCTAAATCTGACGAGCCCACCGCACCTCGCGGAACGGTCTCGCTACCGCTCGTTGGTCGCGTCGCGGCTGGGATTCCCATTCTGGCCGAGCAGAATATCGAAGACACTTTTACTATCCCGACCGAAATCGCCACCGATCAGGGTTCCTTTATCCTTGAGGTGCATGGGAGCTCAATGATCAATGTCGGCATCTTCAATGGCGATTACATCATCGTCCGTGAACAAAAGAGTGCCATGAACGGCGAAATTGTCGTGGCCATGATTGATGGTTCAGCGACCGTCAAGACGTTCTACAAGGAGCAGGGACGCGTACGCCTGCAGCCCGAGAATGACACCATGGAGCCTATCTATGCAACGAATCCCGTTATCTTGGGCAAAGTCGTCGGCTTGATGCGCCGGTTCTCGTAATGCAAAAACGCATCACCATCTTTGACACCGTCCGCGGGTTTACGATGATTTCAATGGCAGGTTTTCACGCTTGCTACGATCTCGCCTACCTGTACGGTTGGGATATGCCCTGGTTTACACAGACCGTCTTTCAAGACATCTGGCGTGCCAGCATCAGCTGGGTATACTTGTTTATCGCGGGTTGGATGTGCACGCTCTCACGCAACAATATCAAACGTGCCGCCAAATACGCCTTAGCAGCACTCGTCGTCTGGTTGGCAACAACACTTGTCTCAGTAGACGATTCGGTTAATTTTGGCATCATCTACTGCATGGCCGCATGTACCGGCATCGTGGCGTTGACCGATCCCGTCCTTAAGAAGATATCGGCGAGATGGGGCATGTCCCTATGCCTTGTGTTGTTCGCCCTCACCTGGAGTATCCCCAAAACGATCTATCCTGTCCCCTACCTGGCGTGGCTGGGATTTCCGAGCCCTGGGTTTGTTTCAGGTGATTACTACCCCATCATCCCGTTTTTCTTTATGTATCTTGCAGGATACTTCGCCGCACACATAGCGCAGGGAATCGATAAGACCGTCCCAAGCTGGGCCTACGCCAATCCCATCCCGGCGCTCGCCAGCCTTGGACGTCATGCACTCCCCTTTTATCTGCTGCATCAGCCCATCATTCTGGGCATTTTGGAGCTCGCCTACTCGGTGCGGTAACGCTCTAGACGCGGCGCGATTCGGGCCGGCAACTTCGCCACAATGCGAACTCCGTCCTCTAGATATTCCTCATGCAGAAGGGTTCCCTGCTCATGCACCAGCGTGATGAGGGCGCCCTCACGATACGGGATATCAGCGGAGAGCAACACATCGGTGGCAGCCGCCTCACGAGCAATACGGTCGACGAGATCGTCGAGTCCCTCGCCCGTCTGGGCCGAGAACAGAACAGCTTCCGGATAACGACGACGGAAACTCAATCGATCGACGCTATCGAGAAGATCGATTTTATTGAACACCGTAAGCGTTAAACGCTCTCCGGCACCGATCTCATCAAGCACGCGGTCGACAGCCTCAAGCTGTCGCTCATAGTCCTCATCAGACGCATCCACGACTTTGAGAATTAAATCGGCACCCAACACCTCAGACAACGTCGATTTAAAGGCATCGACCAGACCATGCGGCAGCTTTTGAATAAAGCCGACGGTATCAGTAATCGTCATGCCGCGACCGCCGGGCAGGCGATACGAACGCGTCGTCGGATCGAGCGTAGCAAACAGCTTGTCCTGAGAAAGTACCGTAGAGCCGGTCAGACGATTGAGCAACGTCGATTTACCGGCATTGGTATAACCGGCTAACGCGACGCGAAACGCCGGTGACTCAATGCGGCTCTTGGATTGAACATCGCGACGCTGTTCAACCTGCTTGAGCTCACGACGAAGCGCAGCGATCTTATTACGAATGAGGCGACGGTCGACCTCGAGCTGACTTTCGCCCTGACCAAAACGTGAGCCGATGCCGCCGCGCGTCTGCTCCTTGGCGAGATGGCTCCACATGCCACGCAGACGAGGCAACAGATATTGAAGCTGTGCCAGCTGTACCTGTAAGCGTCCCTCACGCGTCTGAGCATGAAGGCCAAAGATATCCAAGATCAGTGCCGTACGATCGATAATCTTTACCGGCTCGCCCACGGCTTTCTCCAAATAGGATTGCTGCGAGGGCGTCAGGTCGTCGTCAAAGATAACAACATCGGCATCCATGCGATGAACCAGGCCGCAAAGCTCCTCTACCTTACCGGAGCCGATAAACGATTTAGGATAGGGTTTGACCAGACGCTGTGACAAACGCGCCACGCACTGGGCGCCAGCCGTATGGGCCAGGCGCTCGAGCTCGTCAAGCGAACGATCGAGCGGCCACGCATTGTCGCGCCACTCAACACCAACTAATATGGCACGCTCGGGCTCGGGTGCCGTGGGAACAAGGGGAAAACGGGCCATTAGGCAGCCTCAATACGATGCAGGATATCCTCAACGACCTCATCGATCGTAAATTCATCCATATCAAACCACACGATACGGTCATCGCGCTTAAACCACGAAAGCTGACGTTTGGCATAGCGACGCGAACGCATCTTAATGAGTTCGCGAGCCTCATCCATGCTCGTCACGCCATTGAAAGCATCGATGATCTCTTTATAGCCAATTGCCTGCATCGAAGTCAGGGCATCTCCCAGACCCTGGTCCATAAGACCGCGAACCTCATCAACAAGACCCTGTTCAAACATCAGATCGACACGCAGGTTAATGCGCTCGTAGAGCACCTCGCGATTACGCGTCAGACCAAACCATAGGGCATGATAATGCTCGCGCGGAACACTAAACTGCGACTTTTGCTGCGCGTAGGACACTCCATCATCGTGCATTTCGAGCGCGCGAATCACGCGACGAACATTATGGGGGTGGATGACCGCAGCGGACTCGGGGTCACGCTCGGCAAGCAGCGCGTGCAGCGCTTCCTCGCCTATGCGCTCGGCAAGTTCCTGATACCCCGCGCGACGATCGTCCTCAAGCTCGCCCGAGGGAAAATCCATCTCATCCAGGGCGGCCTTGAGATACAAGCCTGTGCCCCCGCAAAACACCGGTAGGCGGCCCTCGCCAAGCAAACGCTCAACATGCACACGAGCGTCAGCCTGATAAAGCGCAGCAGAATATGCCACACCCGGCTCTACAATGTCGACGAGACGCAGCGGCGCCGTACACTCATCGGGCGCCATCTTTGCAGTACCGATGTCCATGCCGCGATAGATTTGCATCGCATCGCACGACAGCACTTCGGACGAAAGACGAGCTGCCAAACGGTCGGCAACATCGCTCTTACCAACCGCCGTCGGACCGACGATCGCAACGGCGGAAAGACCTGCCCCGGGAGAAACCATTAGCGCGGCTCGCCCACAACGGAGCCGGACAAATACCAGGTCTTGGCAACGTCGACGTCAACATCAACGATCTTGCCAACGAGCTGATCGATGCTGTAACCCTCGGGGATAGGCGCATGCACGGTCTGATTCTTGGGACTCTTGCCCAGCAGGACCGCGTCGTTCTTTTTACTCGTTCCCTCAATGAGCGCCGGCACCACAGTATGAAGCTCACCCTGGTTATACTCGTGTGCCGTAGTCTCGATAACCTTAACCAGGCGGTTGAAACGCTCGAGAATAACCTCATGCGGCGTAGGATCGTCAATCTCTGCGGCCGGGGTACCGGCGCGCTTGGAATAGATGAAGGTATAGGCCTGAGCATAGCGGACCGTCTCGGCAAGTGAGAGCGTCTGCTCAAAGTCCTCTTCAGTCTCGCCCGGGAAGCCAACGATAATATCGGTCGAGAGCGCGATATCGGGCATGCGGTTGCGAATGCGATCGACCAGGCCCAGATAGTCCTCGCGTGTATAACGGCGATTCATCTCTTTGAGGATACGCGTGGAGCCCGACTGAACGGCCAAGTGAAGCTGCGGCATGACGGCGGGCGTCTCGGCCATGGCGTCGATGGTCTCGGGCAGCAGATCCTTAGGATGAGAAGAGGTAAAGAAGATGCGCTCGACGCCCGTATCGCCCACCGCGCGCAGCAAATCGGCAAAACGTGGCTTGCCAAACAGATCGCGACCATATGAGTTAACGTTTTGGCCCAGCAGCGTAATCTCACGCACGCCCTGGCGCACCAAACCGGTCACCTCGTCGACAATCTCCTCGAAGGGGCGGCTCTTTTCGCGACCGCGCACGTACGGCACGATGCAATAGGTGCAGAAATTATTGCAGCCCGTCATGATGGGCACCCAGGCGTGATACTGGGTCTCGCGATGCCACGGCATGCTCATGGCATCCGTATCCTCATGCTCATTGGTGCGGATATGACGCTTGCCGTCAAGGAACGCCTCGGCAATGAGCTCGGCCACATGTGCGATAGAATGCGTGCCAAAGATGACATTGACGTTATCGACGTTGATGAGCAGGCCCTCGCCATCACGCTGCGCAATGCAGCCGCCCACGGCAACCACACGCTTGCCCGAAGGCGAAGGCGGCAGGCTTTTGCAGGAATTGCACTGACCGTACAGGCGAGTATCGGCGGCCTCACGCACACAGCATGTCATGAAGACAACGATATCGGCATGCGCGGGATCGAGCGCCATGAGACAGCCATACGAATCAAGCAGACCGCTCACGCGCTCGGAATCGTGCTGATTCATCTGGCAGCCAAAGGTGCGGATAAAGTAGGTTTTACCGGCAAGAATATCGCGTACGGAACGCTGGTCCATGTGCATAAGTCCTAACGATGGAAGGGAGGCGAATCGAGGCAAGCAGAAGCTATGCCACAGGCTTAACATCATCCATGACGACGTTATCCATAGCGGCTCGATTGATCTGGTGAACGTAGATAGAAAGGCGGATAGCCGTGCGCGACTCCCCGTTAATGAGGATGTCGGAGAACACGGGCGCACAGGAAATATCAAAACCGGTTGGAATCAAAAAACCGCGCGCGATAGCAACGGCCTTAATGGCCTGGTTGACAGCACCGGCACCGACACACTGGATGTTGACGGGTACACCATCCTTGACCATGCCGGCGATGGCGCCGGCAACGGACGCGGGCGATGATTTGCTTGATACCTTCAGGCAATCCATGAAGAAACTCCTGCGTTTAAAAGTACGTTTTAACTGCAATAACTGTATCGTACCGAGTGGACTCGGTAAAGGCACTATTCCTCTTTGGCAAGATCGAAGGTCACAGTGATTCGATCACGCGAAACGCGAATCTTTGGGTCGCCGCAAAGGTTGAGATAGTACCGAGCGGCAAGGTCATTAAAGTCGCGCTCCACAGCACGCGAAAACTGTGCCATGTCATCCTTGGCAATACGAAGCCCGCGACGATCCTTCGCGAGATCGACAGGAGCCGGCGCATGCGAGGACGAATCACGCTCGCGCAGCAGACGCGCGGTCACACCGCGAACGGGCTTAATCTGCCCTGCCAAAATGCGATGTGCCGTGCGCTCGGACATCTCAAGACCCAAACCCGAGCAGATACGAATAAAGTCCTCGGCATCAGAGGCAAGGCCTAAACGATCGACAACCGGAAGCTCGCTCTCGTCATCAATAAACAGGAGACGAGACGTATCGAGCCGACTTGACGCCTGAGCATAAAGGGTCGCGGCAATCTCAGACGGAGAACCAAGATAGACATCGCAACCACGCAGCTCCTCGAGCGCAAACTCACAGGCAGCGCGAATAATATTATGCGGGCCGCGAGCACAGACATAACGTCCGTCCTCATCCTTGACGGCCTGGGGCCAGCTGGACTGATCGGCACGCTCACTGAGGCGGTCGGCTGCAACGCTCACCTTAAAGGCTGAACCAAGATCGACGCCGGACGTGACCACACGGGCCTCGTCGGTGTTCTGCTTGATCGAAAACAATGCCATGCCACGACCGTGAACGCCCCAACGGTCCATCTTCATGCTCTCGAGCTTGGAGGTAACGCGGGCATCGAAGATTCGCTCTTGCATATCCTGCGGAACGCCCGAACCGTTATCCAGAAAGACAAGCGTGCGGACGCCATCTTCCTTGGTCGTGGCGAGATAGACCTTGTCGGCGCCGGCATCGCGAGCATTACGGAGCATTTCGATGACGATATCCTCGACATGCTGAATGTCGTGTTTTGCCTGGCGCCGCTCGGCCTCCGAAACGCGGAGGCGGACATACCCCTCGCCAAGGTTCTCCTCGACGCGAAGGTTGCCCTCCCCCGACATCGACGCGATAAATGAGATGAGCTCGTTCGCGTCGCTCATGTTATTTAGCGATATCGACAGCGCGGCTCTCGCGAATCACGACGACGCGCACCTGACCGGGATACTCCATCTCTTCCTCGATCTGATGGGCGATATCGTGAGCCAGGACCGTGGACTGGGCATCGGAGATCTTGTCCGGCTGAACCATGACATGGACCTCGCGACCAGCCTGCATGGCATAGGTACGCTCGACGCCGTCATGGGAGTTGGCAATCTCCTCGAGCTTCTCAAGACGCTTGATGTAGTTCTCGGCAGACTCGCGACGGGCACCGGGGCGAGAGGCAGAGACAGCATCGGCGGCCTGTACCAGGACATCGAGCACCGTGTTGGGGTCGACGTCGGCATGGTGAGCCTCGATAGCATGGACGATAACGGGCTTCTCGCCATAACGGCGGGCAAGCTCGGCGCCGATGACGGCATGCGGGCCCTCGACGTCATGGTCGATTGCCTTGCCCAGGTCGTGCAGCAGGCCGGCGCGCTTGGCGGTCACAACGTCCAGGCCAAGCTCGGAAGCCATCACGCCGCACAGGTCAGAGACCTCGAGGGAGTGCTGAAGCACGTTCTGACCAAACGAAGTACGGTAGCGCAGGGCACCAAGGGTCTTGACGATCTCGGGGTGCAGGTCGTGAATGCCGGTATCGAAGGCAGCCTGCTCGCCAGCCTCGCGCACGCGTTGCTGAACCAGGTCGGCAGCCTTGTGATACATCTCCTCGATGCGGGCGGGGTGAATACGGCCGTCGGCGATGAGGTTCTCGAGGGCAACACGGGCGGTCTCACGACGGACCGGGTCGAAGCTCGAAAGAACGACGGTCTCGGGCGTGTCGTCGATCACGAGGTTGACGCCGGAAACCTGCTCGAAGGTCCGGATGTTGCGACCCTCGCGACCGATGATACGGCCCTTGAGGTCATCAGAGGGAATGTGCACGGAGGTAACGGTGACCTCGGCAGTGTGGTCGGCGGCACAGCGCTGAATCGCCAAGGACAGAATCTCCTGGGCGGTCTTGTGGCACTCGGCGCGAACCTGCTGCTCGGACTCGCGAATGATCGTGGCGGCCTCGTGGGTGACCTCGCCGCGAACCTTATCGAGAAGCTCCTTGTGGGCGTCCTCGCGGGTCAGGTCGGCGATGCGCTCGAGCTCGGAGGTCTGCTTCGCGCAAAGCTCCTCGAGCTCGCGGGAGCGCTTCTCGACCTGACCGGCCTGGCTGGACAGCTGATGCTCGCGCTTGTCGAGAGCATCATTGCGGCGATCGAGGGATTCCTCGCGCTGCATCACGCGGTTCTCGAGCGTACGAATCTCGCTCTTACGCTGCTTGTCCTCGGCCTCGGCGGCCTGCTTGTTCTTGATGATCTCCTCTTTAGCCTCGAGCAGAGCCTCTTTTTTGAGGGTCTCAGCCTGACGCTTAGCATCACCGATCAGGGACTCAGCCTGTGCGTGTGCCGACTGAATCTTTTCGTCGGCCTCGTGAAGACTACCCTGCTTGGCGGTGCGCATGTAGGCAATGGCGGCGACGGCACCCAAAACGATGCCAACGAGCGCTGCAATGATAGGCATGCTCACTCCTTTTTATGGATTCGTTACACAACAAAGCGAACCGTCCTTACGAACGGCTCGCGACATTTGAGTAATATGGGCGCAGCTTATGCGGGTCGGATACAGATAAACATATAAACAAACTCATCACAGATGAGCACATATCACAAAGCAAATGACAGTGTTTATCGTACGTTGAACCACAACAACTGTCAAATAAATGGCCCCAGTACGGCGGCTAAAACGCGGTGAACGGCAGGACCACAAAACGCATACGCCTAAAGCGCACATTCCTCGCATTCGGCATCGAGACGTGCCTTAACGGCATCGGCGGCGATGTGATACGAGAAGCCCTTACCCATCAAAAACCGAACCAGTTTTTCGAATCCGCGCGTCTCTGGAACACGCCGCTTGGCGAGCAGGGCTGACGCACGCGCCAAATCGTCTTCGACGGCAAAATAATCCTCGGGATAACCGGGAATGTCATCGAGCACGACATGACGGCGCTTGAGCTCGGTCTCGATTTTGCGCTGTCCCCAACCGCGCCGCTTGCGCTCCTCGATAAAGTACGAGCAAAAGCGGTTCTCGTCTAAAAAGTGATACTCGGTGGCGCGCTCGACGGCGAAATCGATCGCGGGCTGGTGAAAGCCGTAGCGAGCCAGCTTGTCACGGACCTCACCCGTCGCATGGTCGCGGCGCGATAACATCTCGGTCACCATGGTAAGCGCACATTTACGCTCGATGAGCTGTACCGCCTCACGAAAGTTATCCCAATCGCAGGGCAGGTCGGGGCGATTTTTGACATACAGGCGCGCGACCCGCACGGGAATCCAAATGGACCGCTCAAAACCGCCCTCAAGCTCACAATCGATATGTGCGCAAGGCTTTTTGGACGCATACCCGCTCGAGAACGAGGAGGCCGCCTTCTTATCGGGAAAGACGACCGTGGCCTCGGTCACCGTATACGACATGAGCGTAACCGCTACTCGTCGTCATCATCGAGCATGGCGGAACCATCGATGGCGTAAAGCTCGTCAAACTCCTCAGGCGCAGGCTGATCGGTCAGCTCGACCTCGGACGGAGCATCGTCATCAAACTCAAGTCCGCAGGCAAGGCGGACCTTATGCTCAATCTCGTCAGCGCAATCGGGGTGTTCGCGCAGGAACGCCTTGGCGGCCTCGCGACCGTTGCCGAGCTTGTCCTCGCCATAGGCAAACCAGGAGCCCATCTTCTTGCAGATGCCGCACTCGACAGCCATGTCCAGAATCGAGCCCTCCTTAGAGATGCCCGTACCGTACATGATGTCGAACTCAGCAGAACGGAACGGAGCTGCCACCTTGTTCTTAACGACCTTGGCGCGCACGCGGTTACCGATAACCTCGTCCTTAAGCTTTATGCTGTCGATACGGCGAATGTCGATACGCACCGAAGAAAAGAACTTAAGGGCGCGGCCGCCCGTCGTAGTCTCGGGGTTGCCGAACATGACGCCGATCTTCTCACGCAGCTGGTTAATGAAGATGCACGTCGTGTTGGACTTGGACAGCGAGCCGGCGAGCTTGCGGAGCGCCTGGCTCATCAGGCGAGCCTGAAGACCGACCGTAGTATCGCCGATTTCTCCCTCGATCTCGGCACGCGGGGTCAACGCGGCGACGGAGTCGACGACGATGGCATCGATGGCGCCGGAACGCACGAGCATGTCAACAATCTCGAGCGCCTGCTCGCCCGTATCGGGCTGGGAAATGAGCACCTCGTCGATATCCACGCCGATGCGCGCGGCATACGTGGGATCAAGCGCGTGCTCGGCATCGATAAATGCCACAACGCCACCCATTGCCTGGGCCTCGGCCAGGATCTCGAGCGAAAGCGTCGTCTTACCGGAGGACTCAGGACCGTAAATCTCGACGATACGGCCGCGCGGCACGCCGCCGATACCCAGCGCGGCATCGAGGGCCAGGGCGCCCGTGGGAATGGCCTCGACCTCGAGCTCGGGACCACCGTCGCCGTACCTCATGATGGAACCCTGGCCGAATTTCTTCTCGATCTCGGCCTTGGTGGTGGCGATCATCTCATCGCGCTCTTTACCCGTCGTGCGAGCATGAACGGTACGTACGGGACCTGAATTCTTGGCCATGAATAGCCCTCCTCTTAACAACCTGCATCGATAATAAACGAACGGCTGTTCGTGGTCAACCGTTCAGGCCAATCATATGCAGGCGGTCTTTCCAAAACCCAACCAAACGCCGACCAAACACTGACCAAATGCTTGACCGCAGGCGAACCAAGAAAATCATGGCGAGGAAAAATACGACAACTACCTGCACAAAGATAAAATTCGCCGGAGGTCCCTATCTCCACAATTAAGGGGCCCGGAGGCCCCTTAAAACACGTCTATTCCATAGAGTTGAGCACAAGGGCAATGCGACCCAATGCCTCCGTGACCGCATGGGCACGAACACACGAACGGTCGCCCTCATAGTGGCAGCGCACAGAGTCCACGACCGGCACTCCCCCATCGGCGGAACGATGTGCCCAGCCAATATAGAAAGTGCCAGCAGGATCGTCCTCAGTACCACCGCCGGGGCCGGCATAACCCGTTGCGCTCACTGCAATAACGCTCTGGTACAGCTCCAGCGAACCCGACGCCATCTCGCGCGCGGTCTGATGCGACACCGCGGTGTAGCGGTCGAGCGTCTCCTGCTCAACACCCAGCACGCGATGCTTAATCTCATCGCAGTAGGTCACCGCACCGCCACGCAGCACCGCCGAGGCGCCCGGGATATCGGCAATCGTCGAGGCGATCATACCCGCCGTCAGCGACTCAGCCGTCGAAACCGTCACACCCCGAGCGCTCGCGCGCTCGACGATATCGCGCGCCAGCTCCTCGTTATGTGCGGAAATCTGCTCAAAAGAGTCCGTCATACCCACCAGGACCTAGACCGAAAAGACGATCTTGCGGCAGTTCCAGAAGTACTGGGCGCCCGAGATAACGGTCAGGACAACGGCAACGGCGTACAGGAAGCGCGACACCGAGTAGATGCCGAGCGTTAGCGCCACCGGGCCAAGGTGCAAGCCGGCCATAGCAAAAACGCACAGGTAACCGCAAATGGAGACCATCGTGGTTGCCGTCTTGTACTTGCCGAGCTTATCGGCCGCAACGACCACACCGGCCGCACTCGCGACCATGCGAAGGGCGCTCACCAGAAGCTCACGGAACAGGATAATGAACACGGACCACACGGTCACTGCGCCAAAATCCAAGAACAGCAGCAGGGCCGAGAACACGAGCAGCTTATCGGCGATGGGGTCCAAGAATTTACCGAAGTCGGTGATCTCGTTGCGCGAACGCGCCAGATAACCGTCGACCTTATCGGTGCACGACAGGATCACATACAGAATGAAGGCAGCGGCGGCGAGCGGGCCGTCGAAGGTGCTCCAATCCGTACCGGCAACACTCGTGTGAGAAAGCGCCGACACGATCATGAACACCGGGATAAAGACGATGCGAACGCACGTCACGATGTTGGCGGGCGTCCAGACACTCGTCAGTTCCTTATTACTCTCGTTAGCCACGACGCTCTCCTACTCCACAACATGACCGATAAGCTCGTAGCAGAAGCTATCGGTAAACTCGACGGTCAGAATATCGCCCACGGACGCCTCGCTGGCGTCCAGATGCACCGCGCCATCGGAATCGGGCGCCTGGAACCAGGCATGGCCGATCAGCTCGGCGCCATCCTCGGTCTCTTCGATACCGTCGACGATTACCTGGGCTCGCTCGCCCACATGGGCGGCGGTGGCGGCAAAACCGAGCGACTCGGCCAGGTCCATGGCCTCCTGGGCGCGCTCGAGCTTAACCTCCTCATCGACCTGGCCCTCCATCTTGGCGGCCAGGCTACCTTCCTCACGCGAGTAGGCAAAGACACTCGTGTAGTCAAAGCCGACGGTGTCCATAAAGTCGATAAGGTCGCGGAACTCGTCGTCGGTCTCGGTCGGGAAGCCGACCATGGCCGTGGAACGAATCACGATGCCGGGGATGCGCTCGCGAAGGTCGCGGAACAGATCCTCGAGCTCCTGGCGCGAACCGGAGCGACGCATGGCCTTAAGAATGCGCGCGTCGCAGTGCTGCACGGGGATATCGATATAGGGCAGCACCTCGGGCGTATCGCGTATCGTCTCGATGAGTTCGTCAGTCATGCCCTCGGGCTGCAGGTAGAGCACGCGGACCCAGACGTTGTGCGGACGCACGGCCTCAGCGACGGCACGCAGCAGCTGTGCCAGATTGCGCGGCGAGCCCTCGGCGACGTCCTCGTCGGCAAAGTCGGTGCCCCAAATACCCGTGTCCTGGCCGATCAGCACGATCTCGCGCACACCGCCGGCAACCAGGTCGCGCACCTCGGAGATAATGCTCTCGGCATTGCGCGAATGATAGCGACCGCGAATGTAGGGGATCATGCAGAAGCTGCAAAAACGATTGCAGCCATCGGAGATCTTGACGTAGGCGACAGCGCCCTCGACAGTGCGCTTGACCTGCGGAATATAGGCTGCGATCTCACGCTCGACACCCAGTACGCCATCGATGACCGCCACGATGCCGTCCTCCTCGTCGGCCTTCACAAAGGCAGCGACCTCGGGCAGCTCGTCAGGCAGGTCGTCGCCATAGCGCGACGGCACACAGCCGCACATGACGATGGGGCAAGAACGAACGCCGTCCTGAACCTCGTTGGCGAGCTCGAGCGTGGTCTCGATGCTCTCGGACGTTGCGGAGGCAAGAAACGAGCACGTATTGACGATAGCGATATCGGCATCCTGCGGGTCGAATGCCTCCTCGTAGCCTGCGGCGGTCAAAAGAGAACGCATGCGGTCGGTGTCAACCTCGTTCTTAGCGCACCCGAGGGTGATGTAGAGCACGGAGCCCAACGGTGTATCCATGTTGGAGAGCGGTCCTTTCGAATGATATTAGCGGTAGTTGGTGAACTGTAGCGGCTGGCCGTAGTCCTGGTCGCGCAGGAACTGGATCACGGTCTGCAACGCATCCTTCGAAGCAGAGGAAACACGCAGCTTGTCGGCCTCGATGGTCACCTTGACCTTGAGTTTTTGGTCCTTGATGTCCTTGTTGATCTTCTTGGCGGTCGCCTGGTCGATACCCTCGACGATATGGCCGAACACGCGCACGGTGCCGCCCGATGCCGCCTGAGGAGCATCCCACGAGACAGCCTTGAGGTCGATGCCGCGCTTGATGAGCTTGGAGCTCAGCACGTCAATAATCTGCTTGGAGACAAAGTCGGCCGGGGCGTTAATCGTAAAGAGCTTGTCGCCCTTCGAAAGCTCGATCGTAGCGCCGGAATCCTTAAGGTCATAGCGCTGGGAAATCTCGCGCGTGGTCTGCTGAAAGGCGTTGTCGACCTCTTGCATGTTGACCTCGGACACGACGTCGAAGCTGGAATCTTTAGCCATGATGTTTCCTTTCGCGTACGAGCGGCTTAGTAGCTATCGTACGAATAGTCGGTAGAATCGGTGGGCGTCTGACCGTCAGTTGCGGTATCGGCGCCATCCGCGGACTGGGCATCGGTAACGTCGGTGGTATCGGCACCATCGGTGGTGTCGGTACCATCAGAACTTTCACCATTCTCGGAATCAGTCGTCTCCTTCTTGGGAACGGTGATCGTCACACGCGCCACGCCCGAGGTCTTGGTGTCGTAACGGACCTTTTCACCGTTCTTGGTAACGGTGACATCGGAAGGCTTGGACGTGGTGATCTCGATCGAGGACTCGGGCGTGTACTCCTGCTCAAAGGGGCCAGTCGCTTGGGCGCCATAGACCGACTTGCCGTCGACCTTGACCTCAATCCACGCGGTCTTTCCCTTGGCAACGGAGACTTTGACCTTCGTGACCTCGTTCTCTTCCTTCTTGGCCGTCGTCTTGGTAGCGTCCGAGTCAGTCGACTCATCCGTCGCCTCATCGGTGTCTTCGTCCTCGTCGACCGTTTCGGTCTTCTTAGAAGACTTCTTGGTCGTCGTCTTGGTAGCAGTGGGCGTCTCGGGCGTGGTCTCGGGCGCCGAAGATGCGCAGCCGCGCAGAAGCACCATGATGAGCACAATCAACAGCAGCGCAACGGCACCGATGCCGGCGTAGACGATACGCGGATCGAGCCCGTTGTTTTGAGGAGTACGTGATCCGCCGCGTCCACGACTGGAACTGCTGCGGCCGCCTCCCTGAGGCATACGACCACGATTGCTATCGGAACGGCCACGATAGCCACCCTGGCCCTGAAGGCTGCGCTGACCCGAGCGGGGCGCAAGTTCACCGCGGCCTTGATAGCCACGCTGTCCCGCACGCGGAGCCGAAGAGCGCTGGCCATACGGCTGCGATTGAGAGCGAAGACGCGGCGTCACCTGTGTGGTATCGGCATCCGCATAGCCACCGCGAGAGCGTCCGGTGGAGACACCACGGTAACCGCGATCGGAATAGCCGCCGTCGCCGTAGCCGGCACGAGGGTCACGCGCCACGCCGCGGGCAGCGGGGAGTGCGCGGTCCTCGGGCATCGGCGTACTGCGGAACCGGTCACGCTGCGAGCGAATCTCCTCGCCCGAACCCGTCTCGGTAATATAACCGGCCTGCTGAGGACGCTGTCCATAGCGGGTCGAACGACCGCCCTGAACCATCAGGAAGCGCCCGTTATCGACCGAGGAACGCGAATTAACGTAGCCGGCGGCGTCCTGAAAACGACCGCCCTGCTGCGACGTCTCGCGTTCGTATGCCATCAGATCGTCAAAGTAGGCATTGACGACCTCGCGCGGATTGAGGCCCAAAAAGCGAGCATAACTCGAAATCATGCCCTGCGCATAGCCGCGCGGCGGCATCGAAGCAAAGTTACCGGTCTCGAAAAACTCGATGATCTGCGGCCTGATTTTGATGGTGTTGGCGACTTGCTGAATGGAAAGGCCCATTCGGCGACGCTGCTCAAGCAGCATGTCACCAAAGCGTGCAGCCATCAGAATCCTCCAAACTCACGATCTTCACGTGCCATCTCGGCATCGACAGACTCCAGCGCGGCAAGCCCCTCCTCGTCCAACAGGACCTCGCGCGGCTTAGAACCGTCGGGCGGGCCGACGACACCCTTTTCTTCCAGCATATCCATAATACGCCCGGCACGCGCATAGCCAACCTTCAGACGACGCTGCAGGCCAGATGTGGAGCCAAGCTGCGATTCCACCACAATATGGGCGGCTTCCCAAATGAGCGGATCATCGTCTTGCGGCTCGGCGACTCCGGTACGGACAATGCCGCCGCCACCCGCCATGGACATGGAAGCGGGCGCCACGGCAGACAGGATCTCCTCGTGGTAGTCGGGCTCGCTCTGCGACTTGACGAACTCGACGATCTCGTTGATTTCATCATCCGAGACAAAGCAGCCCTGGATACGGCGGGGCTTGCCCCAGTCGACCTTAGAGAACAGCATGTCGCCCAAACCGGTGAGCTTTTCGGCACCCATCTGGTCGATGATGACGCGCGAGTCGATGCCCGTGGCGACGTTAAAGGCGATGCGGTTGGTGATGTTGGCCTTGATGAGGCCCGTCACCACGTTGGAGCTCGGACGCTGCGTAGCCACGATGAGGTGAATACCGGCGGCACGGCCCAGCTGAGCAATACGCACGATCGAGGCCTCGACATCCTTACCGGCGACCATCATCAGGTCCGAGAGCTCGTCGATGATGATGACCAGGTAGGGCATCTTTTGCGGCGGGTTATCGTAATGCTCAAACTCGCCGGCGGCCTGCTTTTCGTTGTAGGTCGAGATCTTACGCACGTTGAGACGCTCGAAGACCTTCAGGCGACGCTCCATCTCGGACACGGCCCATTGCAGAGCGCTCGCGGCCTGCTTGGGCTCGGTCACTACAGGCACGTAAAGATGCGGCAGACCGTTATAGCCCGCAAGCTCGACGCGCTTGGGGTCGACCATGATCAGGCGAACGTCCTCGGGAAGGGCGCGCATGAGCAAGGTCGTGATGATGGAGTTGATCATGACCGACTTACCGGAACCCGTGGTACCGGCGATCAGCAGGTGGGGCATCTTGGCAAGGTCGGCGACGACCGGCGTACCCTCGGCATCTCGACCGATGGCGAGCTCGAGCGGACCGCCCTTCACATAGGGAAGCACGTCGCCCAGGTTGACGTTCTGGCGCTTGCGATTGGGGATCTCGATACCCACAAGCGAGGTGCCGGGGATCGGGGCAAAGATACGCACGGACTGGGCAGCAAGCGATAGCGCGATATCGTCCTCGAGGCTCGAAATCTTGCTCACGCGCTCGCCCTCGCCAGGTTGCAGCTTAAAGGTCGTCACCGTGGGGCCGGCGATCCAGCCGACCACGCGGGCACTACGACCAAACTCCAGCAAGGTGGACTGAAGCGACTCGGCAGTCTGTTCCAGCTCCTTGTCAGAAGACGCAGAGGAAGCCGACTGCGGGTTGGCATGCAGAATCTCAAGTGGCGGAAGTTTGAGGCCGTCCTCTTCTTCGCCCTCGTTATCTGCGGCGCCGCCGTCCGCTCCCCCATCGCTAGCCGCAGCCGATTCGACAGCACTCAAGGCAGGCGCATCGGCAACCTTGGGATGCTTCAAGAAGTCGGGGATCTGAGGTGCTGCCGAGACAGGATTCACGGCAAACGGCGGCTCGGACTCGTCGATCTTATCGGGGTCGTCTTCCATCGAAAGCTGACCGGTTACCTGGTCGCGCTTTGCATGGCGACGCGGCAGCAAAGTTGTCTTTGCGGTCTCAATCAGACCCTCGTCGTCCTCGTCATCGCCCTCGGTGAGCTCAATCTCGCTCTCGGACCAAGACGGATCGGGCTCACTTGTATTCAACTTGGGTGTGGCCTTGCTCTTCTTGGCATGACGGCGCGGCAGCAGCGTCGTCTTAGCGCGCTCAGCCTCCACGGCATCGGACACGTCGACAAACGGATCCTCGTCGTCATCGTCCAAAACCGGGTCCACATCATTGCCCATGACCGTGGTCACGGCCGCATCGGAGCCCTTTTGACGAAAAATGCTCAGGTGCGGACGGGCGATACCAGGCACCGACAGGGCCTCATCGTCACCCCACGGACTCGCGTTGACGTCGGCACGACGGCGCTCGGCAAAATCTGCCGCACGGTCGCGGGCAGAGCGCAAAACGCCGCCCACCGAAAAGCCAATGATGACCAAGCCCACGACGACAAGGCCCAGCAGGACTACCATCGCGATAGGCTTACCCAGGGCATTTTGCAGCGCACTCGCAATAAACGCACCGATGTAGCCACCCGAGGCGGACAGATTTTGCGGCGTGAACATAAGGTCGCACGAGTCGCTCGTACCCGGCACCATCAACGAAAGAATGGAGACGACGGCAATAAAGACCACGGCGCCGCCCGCAACAGAGCGCGCGTTGAGCGGCGAGTCCTCGCCTAAAAAGAGCGTGGCGGCAAACAGCAAAATGACGATCGGCAGCACGTAGGCGCCCAGACCAAAGCCCAAGTGGTAGAAACCGGCAACCGCAGCCGTAACGGGCGCAGTCGCCGGCGAAATCACGGCAATAAAGGACGCAATCGCCAAAACGGCAATGACCACGCCGGCGATATCGCGGTTGGCCGAGGGCTCGACCAAGGGCTCGAAATCATCGAACTCGGACTCGTGGCCCTTATTGGCACGCAGATGGGAACCGGCACCCTTAGTAGATGCCGGTTGGTTGTTGGCCTTATTGCCTTTGGCGTTTTGTGCAGATCCGCGCGCCAAACTAAACCTCCATGACGACCGGGATGATCATCGGACGAGTGCGCGTACGGCTCCAGATAAAGTTGGAGAGCGAGTCGCGCACGGCCTTGCGAATGGCATCGGAACCGCTGCTCGTAAAGCTGAACTTGCCCTTCTCGATCGTCTTCATAATGGACGCGGAGGCATCCTCGGAGAACTGGTCGTCGATGGCAAACGAGACGCCGCGGCCCGAGAACTCGATGGCCTCGATCTTCTTGTGCTTGAGCGAGACGATGGCAACAGCGGTAACCATACCGTCGTTGGCGAGCTTCTGGCGATCGCGCAAGACGATGGGGTCGGTATCGCCGATACGCAGGCCGTCGACGTAGACGACGCCGGACTCGACGGGCGTACCGCGCTTGACGATACCGCCGCGCATCTCGAGCGTGTCGCCGTTATCGAGGATAAAGATATGATCGTCCTTGAGACCCATCTTGCGGGCCAGCTGGGCATGGGCGCGCAGGTGCACGGCCTCGCCGTGAACCGGCATAAAGTACGTGGGCTTGGCCATGGCCATCAGGAGCTTGAGCTCCTCCTGGCTGCCGTGACCGGAGACGTGAACGAGAGCGCGGTTCTTATCCCACACGTCGCAGCCGAGCTTGGCCAGGCTGTTGACGACCTGCTGGACGGCCTTCTCGTTGCCGGGAACAGGAGTTGCCGAGAGGATAACGGTATCGCCCTCGTGGATGGAGAGCGTCTTGTGCTCGCCATTGGCCATGCGGGACAGGGCCGACAGCGGCTCGCCCTGCGAACCGGTGCACATGACGACAATCTTGTCGTCGGGCAGGTTATCAATGTCAAAGGCATCGATGATATCGGCATCATCGATGTTGAGATAACCGAGCTCGCGCGCCACGCGGGTGTTCGTGAGCATGGAACGACCGGTCACAACGACCTTACGGCCGCACTTGCGGGCGGCATCGCAGATCTGCTGCAAACGATGGATGTGGCTCGAGAACGATGCGACGAACACGCGACCCGGGGCGTTCTTGATGGCGTGCAGCAGGTTGGGACCAACCTCGGCCTCAGACTTGGTAAAGCCGGGAACCGTGGCGTTGGTGGAGTCAGAAAGCAGCAGGTCGATGCCCTGCTTGGCAAAGCGGCTGATAGCGGCATAGTCGGGCGTGACGCCGTCGATGGGCGTCTGGTCGAGCTTAAAGTCGCCGGTGTGCATAACGGTGCCCTGATTGGTGCGGATGAACACGCCCAGAGCGCCGGGGATGGAGTGCGTCATCGAGAAGAAGTCGAGCGAGATGCCGCCGAGGTTGACATGGCTGCCACCCTTGACCTCGCGGAACTTGGGCGCGCGGATGCGGAACTCAGAAAGCTTGCCCTCGATAAAGCCAAGCGTCAGCTTGCTCGAGAAGATGGGCACCTTATTGTTGAGGTCCTGCAGCAGATACGGAAGCGAACCGGTGTGGTCCTCGTGGCCGTGGGTGACGACGATACCGCGGAGCTTCTCCTCGTTCTCCAGAACATAGGTGTAGTCGGGAAGCACCAGGTCGATACCAGGCTGGGAGTCATCCGGGAACATGAGGCCGGCGTCGACGAGCACCATGTCGTCGCCGCACTCGAAGACCGTCATGTTCTTGCCGATGCCGTCAAGGCCGCCGAGCGGGATGATCTTCAAGGGAGATGATTTTTTAGCTGCCATAGGTGAGTGTTGTTTCCTTTCTTCGAAACGGGTCTGGAACAACCGACGGGGCGCTTCTGGCAAACCGACCGCCGGGCACATACAACAATGCATCGTAGAGTCGATGCAATAACCACAGTATGATACCCATTTGCACAACAACAGACCACCCATGCATCAAAGCCCCATCTGAACTGGTCTATCCCGACGGTTTCCCGTGGGGCGGGCACTGATGAAGTTTCCTGCTCTACAGTCCTGCTCACGACGGAGGCCACATTAAGTGGCCTCCTGTTCGTGCGGAACTCGCGATAAGCTTCATCAGTGCCCGCCCCACGGAAAACCTGCCAATAAGGGATAGGTTTGTTTTAGTAGGTTTTATCTGCGGGAATGCCGAGGCTATGATCCAATTGCCTCGTTGTAGGCATTCAGCTGGCCTTGCCAGAGCTTGCGATCGTTGTCGGTAATCTCTCGAATGATATGAGCTGGATTGCCGCCGATGATGACGTGGCTTGGAACGTCTTTAACAACAACTGAACCTGAGGCTATGACCACATCGTCTCCGATTGATACGCCCGGATTGATAATCACCCCGCCGCCCATCCAGACGTTGTTGCCGATTACGACAGGCTTAGCATACTCGAGGTCTAGATTGCGCACATCGGCGTCAATTGGATGCCCAGCAGTAAATATACTCACATGGGGTCCTAGAAAGACGTTGTCGCCAAAGGTCACGTAATTTTCGTCCAGAATCGTCAAACCGGTATTCGCATAGAAATGGTTACCAAACGAAACCCTGTCGCCGTGATCAAAATAAACGGGAGCCGTTAAGACCATATCGTCCGGAGCAACGCGAAAACACTTCTTTAGTTCCTCAAAGGCGCTCGAATCAGCCCAATACTCCGACTCATTAAACAACTTCTGAGCCGCATGCACCCTACTAAACGAATGGTCGTTAACCCGATAGGGGCTATAGAGCTCCCCGGCAATCATGCGGTCCCATTCAACCTTATTTGTCATGCCAACCCCCTAGGCTAAGCGTTAGATGCGAAAAAGTATATCAACTAAGAACAGAAGACCAGCAAGCTACCAACATCGTTAACCAGCCCTTTTGCTCGCGCCCGGGAGGGACGCATATGAAGTTTATCGCGAGTTCCGCACGCAAAGGAAAGCACTTAATGTGCTTTCCGTCTTACGCAGGACTGTAGAGCAGGAAACTTCATATGCGGCCCTCCCGGGCGCGAGCAAAAGGGCGACCCCTGTCCGGAGTCGCCCTTGTTGAGCTGCTTATGTTTAGCTGTTACTCGGCGTCGTGGTGACGGCGGGGCTTTCGGCCTCCGTTGTCGCCGGGACGGCGCGGACGGTCGCTGCGCTCAGAGCGCTCGCGACGCGGACGCTCACGGCGCTGGAAGTGCTCGCCGTCGCCCTCGGAGGCACCCTCGGCACGAGCCGGGGCCTCGGGCTTATCAAGACGATCGAGCGAGATCTTGCCGCGATCGTCGACCTCGATGACGACGACCTTGACCTCGTCGCCCACGTTGAGGACGTCCTCGACCTTCTCCACGCGGCCCTTGGCGACGCGGGAGATGTGCAGCAGGCCGTCCTTACCGGGCAGCAGGTTGACGAAGGCGCCGAAGGGCTGGATGGAGACCACACGACCGGTGTACTCCTCGCCCGGCTCGGGAACCTTGATGATGAGCTTGATACGCTCGACGGCCTGGTCGACGGACTCGCCGGTGCCGCCAACAAAGACGGTGCCGTCCTCCTGGATGTCGACCGAGGCGCCGGTCTCGTCCTGGATACCGCGGATGACCTTACCGCCGGAACCGATGACGTCGCGGATTTTGTCGGTCGGAACCTGGATGGAAACGATGCGCGGAGCGGTGCTGCGCGTGGTGTGGCGCGGCTCGGGGATCACATCGAGCATCTTCTGCAGGATGAAGGCGCGACCCTCCTTGGCCTGCTGCAGAGCGCGGGCCAGGATGTCAAAGGTGAGGCCGGTGGCCTTGTTGTCCATCTGCAGAGCGGTGATGCCCTCGGTGGTGCCGGTGACCTTAAAGTCCATGTCGCCCAGGAAGTCCTCGAGACCCTGGATGTCGGACAGGACCACGGTCTTGCCCTCCTCCTGGATCAGGCCCATGGCGATACCGGAGACCGGGCGCTTAATGGGCACGCCGCCGTCCATAAGGGCGAGCGTAGAACCGCAGGTCGAAGCCATCGAAGAGGAGCCGTTGGACTCCATGACCTCGGAGACGACGCGGATGGCGTAGGGGAACTCGTTCTCGTCGGGGAGCACCGGAAGCAGAGCGCGCTCAGCAAGGTTGCCGTGGCCGATCTCGCGGCGCTTGGGGCTGCCCATGCGGCCAGTCTCGCCGGTGCAGAACGGCGGGAAGTTATAGTGGTGCATGTAGCGCTTGCCCTCGGTGGGCTCGATGGTATCCAGACGCTGACCCTCGTTGAGCATGCCGAGCGAAAGAACCGAGAGCACCTGGGTCTGGCCACGCTGGAACAAACCGGAGCCGTGAACGAGCGGCAGGTAGTTGTCCTTCACCATGATGGGACGGATCTCGTCGGCGGCACGGCCGTCGACGCGCTCGCCGGTCTCAACGACCATGGTGCGCATGGCCTTCTTCTCGAGCTTCTTGAGCGCCACGGGGATCTCGCGCTCCCAAGCGGCCTGCTCCTCCTCGGTGAACTCGGCGCGGATGGACTCCTTCAGAGCCTCGACCTTACCGATACGGGAGAGCTTGTCGGCGTCGCGAAGGGCGGCTGCCATCTCGTCGTAGTGGGCGAAGATGCGCTCCTGGACCTCCTCGACGGGCTGGTCGAGCGGGTACTCCTTCTTGACGATGGGGCCGTTAACCTGCTCCCACTCGGCGACGAACTCGTCCTGAGCCTGGCAGAAAGCGGCAAGGGCCTCCTGGCCAAACTTCATGGCGGCGAGCATGTCGTCCTCGGAGATCTCCTCGGCGCCGGCCTCGACCATCGAGATGAAGTCAGCGGATCCGCCCAGCTCCAGGTCCAGATCCGAGTTCTCGCGCTCCTCGTAGGTGGGGTTGACGATAAACTCGCCTGTCTCCACGTTACGGCCGATGCGCACGCAGGCAAGCGGGCCCTCGAAGGGCACGCCGCCAAGCGTCATGGCCAGGGATGCACCCATGACGTTGATGACATCGAAGGGGTTGACCTGGTCGGCGACGAGCGAGGTGGCGACGATGTGCACCTCGTTGCGGAAGCCATCCGGGAAGCTCGGGCGAATCGGGCGATCGATCATGCGGGCCGTGAGCGTGGCCTTCTCGCTGGGACGGCCCTCACGCTTGAGGTAGCCACCCGGGATGCGGCCGGCTGCGTACATCTTCTCGTTGAAGTCGACGGTCAGCGGGAAGAAGTCGTAGTTCTTGCGCTCCTTGGAGACGACCACGGTGTCGAGCATCGTAGTGTCGCCCTGCTTGACCAAGCAGGCGCCGGTGGCCTGCTTGGCAAGCTCGCCCGACTCAAAGGTGTAGGTCTTGCCGTACAGCTCAAAGGTCTTGGATACGAGTGTCATTGTTCTCCTTAACCCCGCAGACCCCTTGTCTGCGGGCTTCTCATGTGACGCGGGCCCCCTGCCCCCGCCACGCTTCAGAGCGTGATTGTTCGCGCCCTTACACAAAAAGAGCGCCCCGCTGCGCAGGACGCTCTTAGCATGTACAAATCCTACTGGATGTTGTCGCGGATGCCCAGAGCCTTGATGAGCTCACGGTACTCGACGATGTCGTTCTTCTTGATGTAGGAGAGAAGACGACGACGACGGCCGACGAGCATGAGCAGGCCACGACGGGTGTGGAAGTCCTTCTGGTGGGACTTCATGTGCTCGGTCAGCTCCTTGATGCGCTCGGACAGGATGGCGACCTGAACCTTGGGGTTGCCGGTGTCGACCGGGGTGTTACCGAACTGGGCAGTCAGCTCCGCCTTGCGCTCTTTGGAAACAGTCATTGTTTCACCTTTCGTTTTGCGTCGCCCACGGGCGACTCGATTCGCCTCGGACTGGGAAGCCGCCGGTGGAGCGAACAACCAAGGTCGAGGTACCAACAGGTCGGTATGTTACCACAAGCAGCCCGCGCCTGCGCATCATCACCGACCCAACATGAATTCCATCGCGCGGAGGCGCTGATCGGTGTGCGTCGCAGCCCAAACATGCGAAAGCCCGAGCAGGAATGCCGCCGTATGCGGGTCGATTCGCTCGGCCATGAGCGCATCGAAGGTCATGGACATGAGGGCGCGCAGCCATGCGGTCTCACCGGTCGACACCAGTTCGGCACCTGGAACGCTCGACGCGCACGACCCGCACATGAGACCGCCCGCCTGGGCTGAAAAATACGACAGCATGGGGTCTCCGCACAGCACACAGGTCGAAAAATCGGGACGATAGCCAACGTGCGATAGCAGCTTAAAGACATATGCCGCCACAAGTAGGTCCATATGTGCCGTGTCAAGCCCGCTGCCCACCAGGGCAAGCGCTCGCTGCGTTATGGCAAAGGTAAACGGGTCCTCGGCGTCCTCGAACGAGCACACGCGCGCGACCTCGGCGATCGCGCTTGCGGCGCAGGTCGTCTCGTAATCGGGCGCAGCGCCGAGCGGCGCCTCCATAAGCTCGGCCTGAGAAACCACGTCGAGTGACCGTCCATGTGCGAGCAGCATATCGACCGTACAGAACAGCTCGCAGCGCGCAGCCAGGCGTCCGCCGGGTTTGCGGGCGCCCTTTGCCACTGCACGAACCTGCCGTCCCCGCTCGTCAAGCATCGTCAAGATCAGGTCGGTCTCTTTGAGCTTCGTCTTGTCGAGGACGAGCACCTTGGTGCGATATGTCCGGGAGCCTACCATGCGTGCCGCGCGTCCTTAGTCCTCGGCGTTGTAGCCAAAGCGGCGAATCTGGGCCTCGTCGTCACGCCAGCCGGCCTTGACCTTCACGTCCAGCTCCAAAAAGACCTGCGTGCCAAAGATGCGCTCAAGATCGCGACGGGCGTCGATACCGATATGCTTGATCATCTCGCCGCCCTTACCGATGATGATGCCCTTTTGGCCCTCGCGCTCGACGTAAATGGTGGCGTGCACGCGCAGCACCTTCTTGGTCTGCTCGAGCGCATCGCAGATCACGCCAACGGAGTGCGGAATCTCATCACGGGTGCGGCGCAAGACCTTCTCGCGCACAAACTCGGCAACGAGCGTCTCATCGGAAGCGTCGGTACCCATGTCCTCGGGGAACCAACGCGGACCCTCAGGCAAAAAGTGCGCAACGGTCTCGATAAATGCATCGACGTTGAAGTTCTTGACCGACGACGTCACGATCTCGTCGTCATATTCCATGAGTTCGTGGGCGGCCTGAAGCTGCTCCATGACCTGTGCGGGGTCGGCCTCATCGGCCTTGGTGAGCACCAGGACCTTCTTGGAACGAGCGTTCTTGACGCGCTCGGCAACCCAGGCGTCTCCCCTGCCGATCGGTTTGGTGGCATCAATCAAAAACGCGACAACATCAACATCGTTCAGCTCGAACAACGCGCTCTTGTTGAGCTCGGATCCCAAGCCGTCCTTGGGCTTATGAATACCGGGGGTATCGACAAAGACCAGCTGGTAGCCGGGGCGGTTGACGACGGCGCGCATGCGGCGGCGGGTCGTCTGGGCCACCGGCGAGGTGATGGCGACCTTTTTGCCATAGCAGGCATTAAGCAGCGTAGACTTGCCAGCGTTGGGACGACCGACCAGGGCCACAAAGCCGCTGCGGAAACCGGGCTCAACGTCACCAAAGCCCGCGAGGTTGTCGTCCTCGTCGCACAGGGCGTCAAGTTCCTCGTCGCTCATACCCTCAAACGGGTCGAACTCCTCGACATCCTCGAGCTCCTCGGTATCCACCGCGTCCAGGGACTCGTCGTCCAAAATCTCATCGGCAGGCTGCATATTGTCGGACATGGGAATCCCTTTCTAAATAAAGCCGAGCGCGTGGGCAAATACCAGCAAGCCCACAATCGCGGCGGTGATGGAAAGAACGTATACGGAGGCGGCGGCGATGTCCTTCGCACGCTTGGCCAGCGGATGGAGCTCCTGGGTCGCCAGGTCGACGATGGCCTCCATGGCGGTATTGCAAAGCTCGCCGTGGATCACCAGGCCGCAACAGATGATAATCGTGGCCCACTCGGCAATGTCGAGCCCCACGATGCAGCCTGCAATGACGGTGCACACGCCCGCCACGAGCATGACCTTAATGTTGCGCTCGGTCTTGACGGCGGTGACGAAGCCCTCCATAGCGTAAGAAAACGACTTTAAGAAGGACGGATGGTCCTTGTTCGATCCGGGAATCATAGACGGCTCCTAGTCGTGGGCGTGGTTGGTGATGGGGCCGACGTGGACTAGCTTGGGGTCCTCGCCGCGCTCGAGCGCCAAATCGCGCAGGATGGCGTCCTCGCGGGCCTCCATGACCTCGGCCTCGTCGTCCTCGATGTGGTCATAGCCCAGCAGGTGCAGCATGCCGTGTACGAGCATCAGACGGCACTCGTCAGCAGGGCTATTGCCAAAACCAGGGGCCTGACGGGAAATAACCTGCGGGGCCAAGATGATATCGCCGAGCTCGAGCGTCTCATCGGCGGGAATATCCTCGTCAAAGGCCGAATCGCACTCAAACGAGAGCACATCGGTGGTGCGGTCGATACCGCGCCACTCGTGGTTGAGCTCGTGCATCTCGTCCTCGTCGACATACGAAAGGGAAATCTCGACTTCACGTTCAACGCCCTCGGCAGCAAGCACAACCTCGCAGATGTGCTCCACCTCCTGCGCGTCAAGCAGCGTATCGAGCTCGGCATCGTTGCTGATCAATACACTCAACGGGACTCCTTTCGGTCACGTACGCGTTTCTCGCGCACATCATCATAAGTATCGTACGCCTCGACGATACGTCCCACCAAGGCATGGCGCACCACGTCGGCGCGCTCGAGGTGCGAAAATGCGACATCGTCGACACGGCCCAAAATCTGCTCAACGTCGGCAAGACCGCCACGACGACCCACCAGGTCGCGCTGGCTCAGGTCGCCGGTGATCACGAACTTGGAGTTGAAGCCCAGGCGTGTCAGGAACATCTTCATCTGCTCGGGCGTGGTATTTTGCGCCTCGTCGAGCACCACGAAAGCATCGCTCAGCGTGCGGCCGCGCATGTAGGCAAGCGGGGCGATCTCGATAACGCCGCGCTCCATAAGCTCATCGGTGCGCTCGCGATCCATCATGTCAAAAAGGGCGTCGTAGAGCGGACGCATGTAGGGATCGATCTTTTCCTCAAGGGTACCGGGCAAAAAGCCCAGATTCTCCCCCGCCTCGACAACCGGACGCGTCAAGATCAGACGGCCCACCTCGTGACGCTTGAGCGCGGCAACGGCGAGCGCCATGGCCAGATAGGTCTTACCGGTACCGGCAGGACCCAAGCCAAAGGTGATGGTATGCGAGCGAATGGCATCCACATAGCGCTTTTGCCCGAGCGTTTTGGGGCGAATGGCACGACCGCGATACGAAAGCAGCACGTCATCGCGAAGCGACGTAGCCTCGTGCTCACCGTCGCGCAGAACGGCCAGACAGCGCGAGACATCGTCGGCAGAAAGCGTGCGCCCGGCAGCAGCCTCACGAAAGGCATGTTCGAAAAAACGCGCCACGAGTTCGACCTGATCCGGGTCACCGCTCACGGCGATGCTATCGCCACGGGCGACCACATGGGCGCGAACCAAGTTCTCGAGTGCACGAAGGACGCCGTCGCCGGCGCCCAAAACGCGCGAGGGGTCGATACCCTCGGGAACGGTAAGTCTAATCTTAGAGGCTTCCATGAACCTCCCTGCGCGCATGGACCAAGCCGGAATCATCGACTCCGATGATAGCAACATCGAGCAGGCACGGGGCTGTGAGTCCACAGGTATCGTCAAGACGGGCATGATGGAACGAGCCGAGCGTCAGGTTGTCACCATACTCGAGCACGGCACGCTCGACCGTGCCCACGCGACGACGAGCGTCGGCAATAGCGAGCTCCTGTGCCGCGGCCCGCATACGGCGGCTACGCTCGGCCATAACCTCGGGCGGCACTTGGTCGGGCATGTCGGCAGCAAGGGTACCGGGACGCTTGCTATAGCGGAATACGTGCATACGCGAGAAACCCACACGGCGGCACAGCGCCAGCGACTCCTCGAATTCCTCGTCCGTCTCGCCGGGGAAGCCGACGATGACATCGCACGAAAGAGACACCTGGGGCAAGTTGGCGCGAATCATGCGCACCGTGTCCTCAAAGGCCTCGGCGCTATAGGGACGGCCCATGCGATGCAGGGTCGCCGTGCAGCCGGACTGCACGGGCAGGTGCAAAAATGGGGCGATACGCTGCGGATAGCGCGCCATAACCTTAAGCAGGCGCTCAGAGATATCCATGGGCTCGACCGAGGAAATGCGCACATGCGGAATAGACGTGCGCTCCATGATGGCCTCGAGCAACTCATCGATTTCGACATGCTCGTCGGTCGCGCTCTTGCCATCGTAGGCACCCAAGTTCACACCGGTCAGCACCACCTCGGGCACGCCGGCCTCCTGGGCCTCGCAAACTTGCTCGAGCACGGACTCGACGGGCACGGAGCGCTCGGGGCCGCGCGCCTTCCACACAATGCAATAGGTGCAGCGGTGGTTGCAGCCGTCCTGAATCTTCACGCCCAGGCGAGAGCGACCGAGCGCATCGACCACCTCGCCATCGCTGCAGGCGGGAACGCTATCGGACTCAACGCCCAACACCTCGCAGACACGTTCGGCGACATCGATCTTGGACGGCTCGGCGATCACGCGATCCGAAAGCTCCAGCAGCTCCTCGGGATGCAAATTAACCACGCATCCGGTCACGACCACATAGGGCTCGTTTTGATGGGCCAGCGCATGACGAACGGCCTTACGGGTCTTGGCCTCAGCCTCGCCCGTAACGGCACAGGTGTTAATAACGATCAGATCGGCATCCTGGGGCTCCACAATAGCAAAGCCCAGGCGCATAAGATCGGCAGTGATACGGTCAGACTCAACCCGGTTGACACGGCAGCCGAGGTTGACGACGGAAATATGGGGTGCGAGCACGCGGGCTCCTTAATCGAGGATATCGTCGAGGGCACTCTTGATACGGTCGGTCACCGACTTCTTACCGGAAGCGACGTCATCGCCCATCTCATCGGCAAAAGCACGGAGCAGCTCGCGCTGCTTATTGGAAAGATTGGTGGGAACGACCACGCGCAGTTGCACGATCAGGCGGCCACGCGAACCGCCACCGCCAATGCGCGGCATGCCGTAATTATTGACGCTCACGGTATCACCGTACTGGGCGCCGGCGGGAACCGTCACCTTAACGACCTCGTCGGGCATAATGCCCTCGACCTCGATCTCGCAGCCGAGCGCAGCCTGCGCAATCGAGATATCGCTCACCAGGTACAGGTCGTCACCGTTGCGCTTAAAGCGCTCATGGTCGGCAACGCGCACGTTGACAATCAGGTCGCCCGAAGGCTCGCCGCGAAGGCCGGCCTCGCCAAAGCCGCTCACACGCAGCTGGCGACCGGTCGAAACGCCGGCGGGAATATCGATGTCGATCTTTTCATGCGAAGGCGTGCGGCCCTGACCGTCGCAGGTCTCGCAGGGATGGTCGATGACCGTGCCCTCGCCATGGCAGTCGGGGCAAGGCGAGGAAGACTGAACCTGGCCCAGGAACGAACGCTGAACCGTCGTGACGTAGCCCGTACCGTGGCAGCGGCCGCACTGCTTTTCCTGTGCGCCCTCTGCCCTACCGGTGCCGTTGCAGTCCTCGCAAGGAGCAAGGCGGTCATAGCTGATCGTCTTTTTGCAGCCGAGCGCCGCCTCCTCGAGCGTCACCGAAAGCGAGATGGCCATGTCACGTCCGCGACGACGCTCACGACGGCTGCGGGCGCCACCGCCGGCACCGCCGCCAAAGAACGACGAGAACAAGTCGTCCATGCCCATGCCACCAAAGATATCGTTGATATCGACGTAGCCCGAACCACCAGGGCCGTCGGCAGTGCCGTAACGGTCGTAGTTAGCACGCTTCTGCTCATCGGAAAGAACGGAATAGGCCTCGTTGAGCTCCTTAAACTTGGCCTCGGCCTCGGGGTCGTCCGAAACATCCGGATGTACGGTACGGGCCTTCTTTAGAAACGCACGCTTGATCGTCCGCGCGTCGGCATCCCTGTCGACGCCAAGCACCTCGTAGTAATCCCTATTTTCCGACACGACCGAATCCTTCCGACTTTCATTATTGTCACAGTGCGTCCTATACCCAAGCTGGGCCGACCGCAAACAGAGGGTTTGATGTTATTGCATTTGGTACGGCGAAAGCATGGCCCGTTGCGAGCAGCTCGCGAACCAAACCGACACGAGCGCGAACATAAAGCCGTTGGCAAAACCGTTGGCAAACTGCATCGCACCGCGCTTCCACCACAGCAGACTGCGATGAAGCACACCGTCCGAAAGCACCATGAACAGGCCCATGGTAAACGGAATAAAGCACATCACGGCAAAGGCAGAGAACACGCCCGAGATGGCCGAGAGTACCAAAAACGGCGCCACGATGCCCATCAGGTAAAAACCGGTACGAGCTTTGCCTTCCAAGCGCTCGGCTTCAACATGGGCGCGGCCGACCAAGTCGCCGCCCGCGGCACCGTTGGTGCCAGCATGTCCCATGCCGCTAATGCGGACCTCGTCGCCATCGTGCGTGCCGGCAGGAAACTCAATCGTCTGCTCGGAGGTTGCGCGAGTACGACCGCTGCCACCACAATCGGGGCAGGGGTCGGCCACGACCTTACCGGAACCGCCGCACTCGGGGCAGACCGACTGGAACGTACCCGCACCAAACAGGAAGGACAGGTCGACGTCGATGTGGCCGCGGCCGCCACAGCTTGGGCAGGTATGGGCATGCTCGGAGGAGACAGAACCCGAGCCGCCGCAATGTCCGCACGTATCGAAGCGCGTGTAGCGGACGGTCTTGCGGGCACCGCCCTTGGCCTCCTTGGCGTCAAGTTTGATATCGACGACCACGTTGGCGCCGTTCTCGGGATTGTAGGCAGCCTGTCCACGACGCTGCTGGCCCCAGGCGCCACCAAAGGGAAAGCCGCCCTCAAAAGGATTGCCATAACCCGTGCTGCCGGCGTAGCTGCCACCATAGGGCGAAGCCGTAGGAGCACCGGCAAAGGGATTGCCAGAACGCATGGCGTCGTAGCGCGCACGTTTTTGCTCATCCGAAAGCACGGCGTAGGCCTCGGAAACCTCTTTAAACTTTTCCTCGGCATCCGGCTCTTTGTTGACGTCCGGATGGAGCTTGCGGGCCTTTTGCTGGAAGGCCTTTTGAATATCACGCGAGGTGGCGTCCTTGGAGACACCCAAAATCTCGTAGTAATCTTTTTCGTTCATCGTCGCCATGCGCGGCAACCTCCTGCTCACAGCAGCGTATATATTCCGGTAATTCTACCCGAGCGGCCTAAGCTAGATCCCAAAACAGCTCGAACAGAACATTTCCATCGAGCCAGCCCAGGTGTGTCGGCGCCAGACGAGCTCGAACATGGCCCGCGACGACATCTGCCGAAGTGAAGGGTCCCTCATGGACCCCGAGCGTCTCGGGCACCCAAGTGGCAAGACCCAATTCGAGCGCGCGATCGCAGGCAACTGCCAGCTCGCCCGTTGGGATGACACGAACCGCGCGAACCAACAGGTCGGACGCGACACCGCGCGTCATGCGGCAAGCAAGCATCAGGTCTTCGGCCGCGGCCTCGCGCTGCGAGAGATATTCGGCCTCGAACGCCGTCGCGTCATCGTCACGTTGCACCAGACGCACGCGGTACGCATCGCCTCGAGAAGACACGCCGGGGAACAAACCCGCAAGACGGTCGAAATCCTCGGCGTCGAGCATGCCCGCGGCAGAACGACCCAGGCCCAGGTAGCCCCGTCCGGTCCAGTAGGCAATGTTATGGGCGCACTCATGGCCGTCGAGCGCGTAACTCGCCACCTCATACGGGTGATAGCCGGCGGCACCCAGGAGCTCGCGTGCCACGTCCATGCATGCGGCCTGAAAATCCTCATCAGGCTCGAGCGACTCGTCACGGCACGCCATGCGATAAAGGGGCGTCCCCTCCTCGAGCGTGAGCGGGTAGACCGACACATGATGCGGAGCCGCCGCCAGCACGCCATCGAGCGTGCACTGCCAGCTTACGGCGGTCTGCCCGGGAAGACCACACATCAGGTCACACGACACATCGAGCCCAGCGTCCTTAACCGTCGTGATGGCAGCGAGCGCCCGATCGGCATCGTGAATGCGGCCGATGGCGGTAAGTTCGGCGTTATCGAGCGTTTGCACGCCCAGAGAGATGCGTGTGACACCAACCTTGGCAAGCGCAGCGGCAAGCTCGGCGGTCAGCGATTCGGGATTGGCCTCACAGGTAAACTCAACAGGGGCGCACCACGCACGAATACGCCGCGCCAACTCCACAAGGCGCTCCCCCGCCAGCGACGGCGTACCGCCGCCAACATAGACGGTGCGGATTTGGCCAAGGGCCCCAGCCTTGCCAAAAGCATCGAGGCGCGCGAACAACTGCTCAAAATAGGCATCGAGCGCAGCGCTCGGGTCGCATGGAGCAAAACTGCGCGAATCAAAGTCGCAGTACCGGCACTTTTGGGCGCAAAACGGAACGTGCACGTACAGCGCGGTAACGGCCACCCTTAAGCCTCCAGCGGATGAGGGGGCACCGATTCGCCGGCGGCAAGGGCAGTCTCGCAGGCCACCACATCGCGCTCGATCTCATCAACCAGCGCCATAAATTCCTCGTAAGTGGAACAGCGCACCACATGGGCACGCCAAGCGGCGGCATGGGGCATGCCTTTTAAGTACCAGCTTGCGTACGTACGGGCACGCGCCATGAGCGGCAGGAGCTCATGTGTCAGCGTTAGGTGCTCACGCAGGGCGTCCAGGCGCTCGACGGAGCTGCGAACCGGCACCGGTATGCCATCGAGCGCAAGGGCGCGAGCATCGCCAAACACCCACGGGTTCCCGTAGATACCGCGCGCGATAAACACCGCGCTGGCGCCCGAGTTGCGCAGATGCTCCGCGGCATCCTCGGCGCAGAACACATCGCCCGAACCGATCACGGGAATCTCGACGGCATCTGCGACCTCATCGACGACCGACCAATCCGCCTGGCCCGTGTAGAGCTGCGTAGCGCAACGACCATGCACGGCGACTGCTGCAGCCCCTGCGCCCTCAAGCATCTGGGCAAACGTCGCGGCATTACGGTCCTCGGCGTAAAAGCCCTTGCGGATCTTTACGGTCACGGGCACGTGCGCCGCACCCACCGTGGCCTCGACGATCTTCTCGGCCAAATCGGGCGTGCGCATGAGCGCCGAGCCCTCGCCCTTGGTAACGACCTTGCGGGCGGGGCATGCCATATTGATATCGATGAGCGACAGGCGATCGCCAACGCGCTCCTCGACGGCGGCGACGGCACTCGCAAACTGATCGGGCTTGGAGCCAAAGAGCTGCACACAAATCTGCTGCTCCTCGTCGGCCGGCAGCACCAGGCGCCACGTTTTGTTGCTGGCATAGGCAAGGCCTGCCACGCTCACCATCTCGCTGTAGGCAAGGTTGGCACCGCGGCGGCGGCACATGATGCGGTAGGCAGGGTCGGTCACGCCCGCCATGGGAGCCATAAGGAACGGTTGCTCGGCATAGGCGCCCAGCAATCGCTCGCTGTATTCGGAAAGCGCCATAGGCCTACTCGTCCACCTTGAGAATCGCCATAAAGGCCTCCTGCGGGACCTCGACCGAGCCGATGGCTTTCATGCGCTTCTTGCCCTCTTTCTGCTTCTCGAGCAGTTTGCGCTTACGCGAAATATCGCCGCCGTAGCACTTGGCAAGCACGTCCTTGCGACGCGCCTTGACGGTGGAGCGGGCAATGATCTTGTTGCCGATAGCACCCTGGATGGGCACCTCAAACAGCTGACGCGGGATGATCTCCTTGAGCTTGTCGCACAGACCGCGGGCCAGGCCATAGGCCTTGTCCTTGTGCACGATAAACGACAGCGCGTCCACCTCATCGCCCGAAAGCAAGATATCGAGCTTCACAAGCTCGGAAGGACGATACTCGTTGAACTCGTAGTCGAGCGAGGCATAGCCCTTAGTGCGGCTCTTGAGCTGGTCAAAGAAGTCCAAGATGAGCTCGGCAAGCGGCATATCGAAGCGCATCTCGACCGATTTGCTCGTCAGGTGGATCATGTCGGTCGTAACGCCGCGGTGCTCGATGGCGAGCTGCATGACGGCGCCCGTGTACTCAGGCGGGCAGATGATCTTTGCCTTGAGGTAGGGTTCCTCGATACGCTCGATGCGCGTGGCCTCGGGAAGGTCCTGCGGGCTGCGGACATCGATCATCTCGCCGTCGGTCTTGTAGACGTGATAGTCGACCGAGGGACTCGTGGCAATGAGGTCCAAGTTGAACTCGCGCTCCAGGCGTTCCTTAACGACTTCCATGTGCAGCAGGCCCAGGAAGCCCACGCGGAAGCCAAAGCCGAGCGCCACCGAGGTCTCGGGCTCCCACACCAACGACGGGTCGTTGACGTGCAGCTTATCGAGTGCGTCACGCAGGTTCTCGTAGTCCTTGTTATCGATCGGGAACAGGCCCGTATAGACCATGGGCTTGGCCTCGCGGTAACCAGGAAGCGGCTCGGGGCAGGGGTTCGACGCCCAGGTAAGGGTGTCGCCCACGCGAACGGCCTCGGGGTCCTTCAGGCCCGTGACCACGTAGCCGACCTCGCCAACCGTCAGCGCGTCAACCGGGGTCTCGGCAGGACGCTTGACACCCACGCCGTCGACCAAAAAGTCGCCCTCTGCCTGCATCATGCGCAGGGTATCGCCCTTTTTGATGGAGCCGTCAAAGACGCGCACCGTGGCCACCACGCCGCGATACTCGTCAAAGTACGAATCCAGAATGAGCGCTTTGAGCGGAGCATTTGCATCGCCCTTAGGCGGAGAGATCAAAAAGACGATGGACTCTAGCAGATCGTGAATACCCTCGCCGGTCTTGCCCGACACGCACACGGCATCATCGGCGGGAATCGCCAGGTCATCCTCGATCTCGGTCTTGACCTCGTCGGGATGGGCCGAGGGCAGGTCAATCTTGTTGATGGCAGGAACAATATCCAGATTGGCGTTCATAGCGAGCGTCGCGTTGGAGACGGTCTGCGCCTCGACGCCCTGCGTGGCGTCGACAACGAGCACCGCGCCCTCACAGGCTGCCAGCGAGCGCGAGACCTCGTAGGTAAAGTCAACGTGGCCCGGCGTATCGATCAGGTTGAACTGATACGTCTCGCCATCGTCGGCGTCATAGGAAACGCGGACGGCATTGGACTTGATCGTAATGCCGCGCTCGCGCTCGATATCCATGGTGTCGAGCAGCTGCGACTCCATGTCGCGCTCGTCGACGGTATGGGTGAGCTCGAGAATGCGGTCACTGATCGTGGACTTGCCATGGTCGATGTGCGCAACAATTGAGAAGTTGCGGATGTGGGAAATGTCAATTGAAGTATTCATGCGGACTATCTTACCCGAGCGGTACAAAAAATGGAGCCTGTTCCATAAAACAGGCTCCATTTATGCGCGTAATCTGTGTGGTGTGAAATTTACAACTTAGGCGTTGATGCTGTTCACGAGCTTGGCAAGACCGGACTTGCGGTTGGAAGCCTGGTTCTTGTGGATAACATGCTTGGCGGCAGCCATGTCGAGACGCTTGGTGACGGTCTTGAGGGCAGCCTGGGCCTTCTCGGCGTCGCCCTCGGCGACGGCGGACTGGACGTGCTTGGTCAGCGTCTTGAGCTCGGACTTGACAGCCTTGTTACGCATGCGAGCTGCCTCATTGGTGCGGATACGCTTCTTCTGAGACTTGATGTTTGCCACTTCTGGAGTTCCTTTCGAGTTCCTTGCAAAAAATGTATGACACCTCTGAGACACGGTGAGGTCATGCAAGCGCCTACTATAGCACGCTCCCCCTCAAAGGGATAGAACGAATTTGTCAAATAGGCAGGTATCATCACGATTTTCTCAAGATGTTCGTAATCCAGAGCAAAAGCGCGGTCTGAGAATCGGCCGAACCCTTCAGTGCGAGCTCCACATCGACCGCGCCCTCGAGCGCGGCAACGAGCTCTGCCATCGAAAAGCGACGTGCCCAGGTCAGGTGATTCTTGACCTGCCAGGACTGGAGCTTAAGTGTTGCGGCCAGCTCACGACCCTGACCGCGCGCATCGAGCGCCTTGGCGACGATCAGCTCGCGGATGCGGCCGCACAGCAATGTATAAGTCCACACGTAGCTCTTAGCGGGCAATAGATTGAAAAGCTCGAGCGAGCGTCGCATGTCACGGGCCGAGACCGCATTGAGAAAGTCCCAGGGTTGAACCTCGGCAGTGCGCACAATCCAGCGCTCCACATCGGCAAGCTCAATCTGGGGCGCCTCGACCATCTGAGCAAGCTTAGCCAAGTCGTTATCGAGCATGCGAGTGTTTTCACCCGAACGCGAGACGAGCTCCTCGGCGGCCGCCGTCGAGATCGACTTGCCGTGCTGCGTCGCCATCTGCTGCACGCGGCGCGGTAGCTCCCAGCGCTTGGTGCCGGAGCAATCGATCACAGCCTTCTTGTCGATCTTGGCGATCGCCTTATACAGGCGCGTGTTCTTGGCAAGCGAGTCGGCGATGATGAGGCAGACCGTTGTGGGGCTGGGACTCGCCAGATACTCGACGAGCGGCTCCGAGACCGCCTTGGCGAGCTTTGAGCAGCCGTCAAGGATTACCAGGCGAAACTCGCTGCCCATCGGAAAGGTGTTAAGCGATCCGATAATGGACTCGATATCGGGGTCCTTGGTCATGTCGCGCTCGTCGAGGTTGAACTCAACCATACCCGACTTTTCCAGACGCGCTTTCATACGCGAGACGGCGTGACCGCGCTTGACTCCGTCGGTACCGACAATCAGATATGCCGGCAGCAGACCGGTTTCGGACATTGCGCTCCCCTCCCGCAGGCCTTCGTATTCGTTCCGTGCCATTCTAGCCCAGGGGCCCACCACACGCCAACGACGTCGTCACGGTCGCTGGCATCGCATCGCAAAGCCATTCGCAGTCGGCGTGACGGTAATGTCTCCGTGTTCGATGGTGCACGCGAACACGCCGCCCGCTTCCTTAACGGCATCGATGCAGGCATCGGACGGATGGCCGTATCGATTCCCCTCGCCCGCGCTCGCGAGGGAAAGCTCGGGCTTCAGGACGTCCAGCAACTCACCATCAACTGAAACCTTAGAGCCGTGATGCCCAAGTTTAAGGACATCGATATCCCCCACTTCCTGCACGAATTCCCGTTCTTGGTCAAGCTCGGCATCACCGGTGAGGAGTATGCGCAGGCCCTTGCCTTCCTGAACATAAGAGAGCAACAGGACAAGTGAGTCCTCATTTCCCTCGCCATCCACGGACTCGAATGGCCACACCACGCGGGCGCAAAAAGAGCCGATGTCGACCGTATCCCCACGGCACACCTGCCGATACTCCACGCCAGGTCGGTTCAATACCTCGGCAGGAGCATCATCCAGCGCATCCGCCGCCACGGCAATCGTTCCGACCGAAAACTGTTCGAGCACGGCAGGCAGACCACCCCAGTGGTCCTCATCCCAATGCGTCACAAAGACGGCATCGATATGGTGCACGTTATTGCGAACCAACGCCGCCACCACGCGCTCGTCGAGCCCGCAGTCGACGAGCGCCACTGCGCCGCCCTGGCGAATAAGAATCGCATCGGCCTGGCCCACATCGAGCACCGTCACCGAAGGCGGAGCGAATCGATCCCAGTAGGCGTACGGAATCGCAGCCAAGAGCACCAGGCATGCAAGCCCCACCGCCATAGGACGTGCACGGGGACGCGGCCACCAGACCAGCAGAACCGCCAGCAAACACGGCACTAGGTAAATCCACATGCTATCGGGCGGCACGCTCACGGATGCACCCGGCACGGCGGCAAACAGCTGCTCAAAGAACAGCGCGCAACGGGCGGCAATCATGGGCACAACGAGCGCCCAAGTCCGCAACGGCGCCACGAGCGAAAAGGGAACCAGCACGATCGACACGACGAGCAGTACGCTCACCACCGGACCGAGGACCGCATTTGCCAGCGGAGCAATGAGCGAGAACGTACCGAAGGCAGGAATGGTAATGGGAAGTGTCGCCAGTTGCGAGCACAGCGTGACGGAAAGCATGCCGGCAACGCCCGACGGAACACTAAGCTCACCCAAAGCGTAGGTCGCATAGGGGCAAAAGCACAGAATGGCTAAGACGCTGGCACATGAAAGCTGAAAGCCCATCTCGAACAGAACCGTCGGCCGCAGCAGCACAAAGATGGACATGGTTACGAAGAGTGCCGAAAGTCCGTGCCGGCGACGCCCCGCGCCGTTTACGACAAGCGTCGCGAACACCATGCAGCACGCGCGCACGGCCGAGGGAGACGCGCCCGTAAAGGCAACGTAGCCCACAAGCGTTATCGCCAATATCGCCCGCTGAAGACCACGTGAGCACCGAGTCTTTTGCAATACACCCTCGATTACAAACCCCACGATAGCCAAATGGCTGCCCGAGACGGCGATAAGATGCGCCGTTCCCGTCACCGAAAACCAGTCGCCCGCCGGCTGGGCGCGCAGCTCGGCCGAACGACCGCAGGCGACACCGGCTATGAGTGCACGCGCCGGGTCGGTCGCAGGCGCGATGGACGCAAGCAGCCCATTTCGCATCCGAAGAAGCGGCCCCGGAGAGTCCTCATCGACCGACAAAATCCGAACGACTTTAACCTTACGTACCTCGCCTCGGAGCACGCGCGATCGTCCATACGCATCGTTCTCAAAACGTGAAACGCGACCGATAACACGCGCGTGCGCCCCGACCTTGAGCTCGCGGTCACACGATAGGCGAACCGTTGCCAAGTTCTTACCGTCCGCGCGTGCCTCGCAGGTATAGGAATACACGTCGTCGTTTATGGATGGATCACCCTGCACGACAAACTCAAGGCTGCTTGCCGCTCGACCGTCGAGCGCCTTCGAGGCGCTGAGCGCGCCCACAGCCCACCAGGCCGAGACGACCGCTCCCGCCACAAGACCGACGGACGCGGCATACAGCCACCGCTTCCAAGGGACAAGCCACGCACAAGATTGAGCCAGCACAACGAATACCGCCGCCGCAACGGGGATGGCCCAAAGCGGCCCGACCGCCGAAGCCCGCTCCCACAGCAGCGCATCGGCGGCCACGTTGAGCACCAAGGCGCAGCTCATGCACATGCCGGCACACAGGGCCATCGTCCACGGCATCAGAGGCCGCGGAGGCATCACATGCTCGCGCTCGGTCGCACTCATACGCAGATGGAATCTTTGATTTTGGCAAGCTTCTTCTCGCCGATTCCCGACACACGCATCAGATCGTCAACCGAGGCAAAAGCACCGTTCTTTGTCCGCTCATCGATAATCGACTGGGCCATGGAGGGACCGATGCCAGAGAGCGTCTGCAGTTCTGCCGCGCTTGCCGTATTGATATTTACTAGGCCTGTTGCGCCACTCACGCCCGATGATGCGGAAGCCCCACCATCAACACCAGCTTCCGCAATGGACGCCTGCTGCTCCCCTACCGTTGGAACGTGAATCTTCTGTCCATCGACGATCTTAGATGCCCGATTGAGCCCCGTAACGTCTGCCTCGGGCGCCAGCCCGCCGGCGGCATCAATCGCCTGAGCCACCCGAGCGCCGTCCTTGAGGCGGTATACACCGGGCGACACAACGGCGCCATCAACATCGACATAAACCTCTGCCGCGGCAGACGCCTTAGGCGAAGAGCCTTCGGATGTCTTTCCGCTCGAGGCATCGCCGGATCCCGGCTCCACTAACGAACCCGAACCATCAGTGCGCTCAAACGACACACTGCCGGCACCGCCGCCAAGGTTCGCCATCGCCAGTCCACTCGCCATCGCAATGACGACCAGTATCGCCATCACCACTGCCTTATGACCGAGCAGCTTGTCCGCCAAGCGGTCCATCCGTTTGACCCGTTCGTGTTGTTCGCGCTGCGCCATAGCAAAACCTCCCAACAACATCGTGTCAGGAAAAGAGCCCTGCAACAGCCACGCTCCAAAACCGGTTTTAGCGGTCAAACCAAAAACCGACCAAAACCTTGCACAAATCTGTCCAATTATTCAGGCACACGTCAGCAAATGAACACTTAGCCGCAAAATGCCCAGATAGCAAAAGACCGACGATGCAGGCGCATCGTCGATCTATGCACAAAATTACTCGTGATCTTGGTAAATCTCACGCGGAGCAAGCTCCGAATGTTTGCGTTTTAAGGTCTTAGGGGCCTTATACGTGTTGCTCTCGAAGTCGATGTACTCGGTCTGCTTGAGCAGGCGCTCGATCATCTCCTCGTGATCGAACAACTCCCAGGCCTCATGCACGGCATCGAGTTTAGCGTGCGTCTCGGGACGACGCGGCATAAACAGCGTGCAGCAGTCGGGCGCAGCCTCAGTCGAGATATCGAACGTACCGATCTCCTCGGCGCGCGCGATGATCTCCTGCTTGTCCGAACCGATGAGAGGACGGAACACGGGGATCTTCACGGCCTCGTTGACGGCCATGATGTTCTCAAGCGTCTGGGAGGCAACCTGACCGAGCGATTCGCCGGTCACGATAGCCTTGGCGCCCTCGATGTGCGCAATGCGCTCGGCAACCGAATACATGATGCGACGGTACATAATCACGCGCAGATTGCTGGGGCAGGTGGCCGAAATCTCGCGCTGGCAGTCGCCAAACGGGACTACGTACAGGCGACCGATCTGGACACCCGGCTCAAGCGCACGGATGATGTCCTGCACCAAATACTCGCTCGTATCGGGCGTCTGCGGACGGCCGGAGAAATGTACCGGCACGCACACCGCGCCGCGACGCGCGAGCATCCAGGTCGCCACCGGAGAATCGATACCCGACGACAACAGCGTCACGACCTTGCCGGCAGAACCCACCGGCAGACCGCCAACGCCACGCTCGGAGCGCGCGTACACATAAACGCTACCCTGGACCACCAGTACGTGCACCATAGCGTCGGAATCGTGCATCTGAACCTTTTTATCGGGGAAGGCCTCACACAACACCTCGCCCACCTGACGATTGATGTCAATCGAAGTGAGCTCATAGTCGGTATTGGAGCGCTTGGCGTGCACCTTAAACGACTCGAAGGTACCGAACTCGCGCAGCGCCTTCACGGCGGCGGCGCAGTACTCCTGCGGGTCGCGGTTCGTGTGATATGCCAGGGACACGCGGGCAACGCCGGGAACGGTGCGAATGACACGCGCCGCCTCGTCGGCCTGATGCTCGTTAAAGGTCACGAGGATATAACCGGAAATTCGAGACACGGCATTCACGGAAAAGGCGGCCAAGGCCGCCTTGATGTTATCCATGAGGATATGCTCAAAATGTGCGCGGTTCTTACCCTTCAGTCCAACCTCGTGATAGTGGACCAGGCAGACGCGAGCCGCCATTTAGGCTTCAGCAACCTTGTGGCCGAGCGCCTTCTCGTAACGGGCCTCGTCGTAAGAGATGTCGCCATCGACAATCTCGTCCATTGCCATCGAGATGGTATCGGCACCGGAAAGCCCGATGGTGATGTCATCGACATCCTGGACGGCAAGCACGCGGTTGTGCTGGCCACGCAGCATGCTGTTGATGTCGCAGGCGCGCTTGGAGGCAAGCGAAGCGAGCAGGAAGCGGTTGTGATCGGTCTTCTCCAGAAGATCGTCAATGCAAGGCTTTACAACGGACACGGACCTCAGATCCTTTCATGCATATCGAGAACGCGAACGAGCTCATCGGTCGCGCGGTCGAGATCGTCATTTACCACGACGTCGTCGTAGCGGTCGGCAAGGGCAAGCTCATGGGCGGCGTTTGCCATACGCAGCTCAATCGTCTCGGGCGTCTCGGTACCGCGACCGACCAGACGCTCGCGGAGCACCTCAAGCGAAGGCGGCTTGATAAAGATCAGCACGGCCTCGGGGAAACGCTCCTTAACCTGCAGGGCACCCTGGACATCGATCTCCAAAATCAGAGAGGCGCCCGAGGCGAGCTTGGATGTGACCTCGCTCACCAACGTGCCGTAGCAGTTACCGTGGACCTCGGCCCACTCAACAAACTCACCGTTTGCCACGCGGCGGTCGAACTCCTCGCGCGTCAGAAAAAAGTAGTTGACGCCGTCGACCTCACCTTTACGTGGTGCTCGCGTGGTAGCCGAAACCGTCAGGCCCAGATTCGAGCGGCGCTCGCGCACACGAGTGACGAGCGTACCCTTGCCTGCGCCTGACGGTCCAGAAATCACAAAGAGCTTGGAATCCTGAGCGCTCACTTATTTGGTCAGCTGCTCGAGGAGCTGCTCGCGCTGACGGACGCCGAGGCCCTGGACGCGACGGGTAGCGGAGATACCGAGCTCCTCCATGATCTTGGCGGCCTTGGCCTTGCCATAACCAGGGAGAGACTCGATGAGGGTGGAAACCTTCATGCGGGAAGCGATGGGGTCATCGGAGTTGAGCACGGACTCGAGGGACTTCTCGCCCTTCTTGATCTGCTCGCGAAGCTCAGCGCGGGCGTGACGTGCGGCAGCAGCCTTCTCAAGAGCCTGCTTGCGCTGCTCATCGGTAAGCTGAGGGAGTGCCATTCGTACCTCCAAAAAGTTGGGTTATATCTGATTCAATAATTGGCATTTTAGCACGTAGAACGTACAAAATGCCCAATCGCGGCTCCATAGGTTAGACGATACCCGCAAAAAGTGCAATATACTGCGCCCAAAGTTAAGCCCCTGACCTGCGATTCCACACAAAGGATGGGAAAGTTTACGCAGGCACAGGGGCTATTTTGTGCTAATGAGACCCAAAAGTGGTGACTTAGGGGAATCTTTTAGGCGACGTTTTCGACCAGCTCAGCGACAATAGCGTCAAAGGCGGCAACCGGATCGTCGGCGCCAGTGATGGGACGGCCCACCACAATGTGGCTTGCGCCACGCTCGATAGCCTGGGAAGGCGTCGCCACGCGGGACTGGTCGCCTAAGGCGGCACCCACCGGACGCACACCCGGAGTCACGATCAGAGCATCGGGACCCAGCAGCTCACGCATGTCGTGAGCCTCCATCGGCGAGCACACGATGCCATCGATGCCGTTGGCCTGAGCGAGCTTTGCCAGGCGGGCGGCCTCCTCGGCCACGGGCGACTCGACGCCGATCTCGCTCAAGGCATCCTGATTCATACTCGTGAGCACGGTGATGGCGACGAGCCTGGCGCGGTCCTCGCGCGCCTCCTCGGCACCCTCGCGGCAGGCAGCGAGCATGGCACCCGAACCCAAGCCGTGGACCGAAAGCAGGTCGGCACCGGCAAGCGAGGCCGAACAGGCGGCACCGCGAACCTGATGCGGAATATCATGGAACTTAAGGTCAAGGAAGACCTTAAAGCCCAGGTCCTTAAAGGTCTTGACGATCTCGGGGCCCTCAGCGTAATAGAGCGTCATGCCAACTTTGAGCCAAGCGGCATGGCCCGAAAGCTCGTGGGCAAGCTCGAGCGCACGCTCACGGTCGCAGTCGAGAGCGACGATTACGCGGTCGCGGGCATCGGTCTCTAGCATTCGAACGCACCTACCAGTTCGTTGATGTCCTTCACGCCCTGGGACTCGGCCCAGGCCTCGAGCTCATGCGCAATCTTGAGCGAAGCGCACGGATCGACGAAGTTGGCCATGCCGACCGACACGCAGGTGGCGCCAGCCAGGATAAACTCAGCCGCATCCTCGCCGGTCATGACACCGCCGACGCCGTTGATGGGGATATCGACGGCCTGGGCGACCTCCCAGACCATGCGAACGGCGATGTGGTGGCACAGCGGGCCCGAAAGGCCGCCCTTGGGCTTGGCCACGCGGGACTTGCGGGTATGGACGTCGATGGCCATGCCCTGGATGGAGTTGATGACCGAAAGGCCGTCGGCGCCGGCAGCCTCGAGGGCCTTGGCGATCTCGGCGACGTTGACCGGCGCCATCTTCACGAAAAGCGGCTTATCGGTCACCTTGCGGCAGGCAGCCATAACGGAAGAGGCGCCCTCGGGCGTGGAGCCCATGGCGGCACCGCCGGCGGCGATATTAGGGCAGCTCACGTTGATCTCGTAGCCGGCAGCCCAAGGGCACAGCTCGACATACATCTCGAGTGCGCGGACAAACTCGTCAACGGAGTGGCCGGCAACCTGACAGATGACCTGGCAGCCGTCCTTGGACAGCTGTTCGAGCCACGGACCGGACTCGCGGGCAAAGGCGGCCACGCCGGGGTTCTGAAGGCCCACGGAGTTGATCATACCGCCGGGGATCTCGGCCATGCGGGGCGCGGGGTTGCCGGGCCAGGGCTCGGCAGCGCAACCCTTGGTGGTGATGGCACCCAGCTGGGAAACATCAAAGAAGTTCTGGAACTGCCAACCGTAGCCAAAGGTACCGGCTGCGGTGTTGATGGGGTTCTGCATCTTGACGCCGCCGAAATCGACGGCCATGTTCACGGTACCCACTAGAAGACCACCACCTTGGAAGCATCGAACACGGGGCCGCACATGCAGGCGCCCTTCATACCGTCGACCGTCTCGACATTGCAGGTGTTGCAGGCGCCAAAGCCACAGCTCATCATGCGCTCGAGCGACACCTCGCAGTACGCACCGGCCTCGGCGGCAGCGGCGGCGACCTTCTTCATCATGACGGCGGGGCCGCAGCTGGCGACGTAGTCGTAGCCACCCTTGCCAAGCAGCTCGGCTGCCGGGTCGGTGCAAAAACCGTGCATGCCAAGCGAGCCGTCGTCGGTGCACACGTTAACCATGGCGCCCAGCGCGCGGAACTCATCGACACCCACGGCCTTGGAAGCGGTGCCAAAGCCCAGGCACACGTCGACATCCACGCCCTGCTCGGCAAGCTTGCCGGCAAGGCACAGCACGGGCGGAACGCCGATGCCGCCCGCCACGAGCAGCGCCTTCCTGGTGCCCTCGGGAACAAACCAGCCGCGGCCGCCAGGGCCCAGCAGATTAGAGGTGGAACCGGGAGCCATCTGCGACAGACGACGGGTGTCGTCGCCCACGACGGCGTACCACAGCTCGACGGTGCCGGCCTGGGCGTCGGCGCGATAGAAGCTCAGGGGCACGCGAAGCAGCGAGGACGCATCGCCGGGTACGGCAATGTTCACAAACTGACCGGGCTTGAGCGCACTTGCAAGCTTGGGGGCCGAAATGACGAGCGAGAAGATGCCGTCGGCGATCTCCTGGTTCGAGACGACCTCGAAGTCGTGCATGCGTGCAGTGGAAGGTGTGGGCATAGACGCTCCAATCCCCCATGCGGTTGCATGGTCCAAACGAACAGAAAGCGCGGCACCGCAAGGGCACCGCGCACAAAAGCGATAAGGCTATGCTAGCAGATGCAGCCGTCGGCGAGCGTCTGCTTACCGCCGACAAACACATCGGTGGCACGACCGGTAAGCGTGCGGCCGGCGAAACCGGAGTTCTCGGCGCGCGACTCGTAGCCGTCCTCGCCGACCGTCCAGGTGGCGGACGCGTCGAACACGGTCAGGTCGGCAACGGAGCCCGCCTTAACCTGAACCTGGTCGAGGCCCAGGATCTCACGCGGCTTGATGGCCATGAGCTCGACCATACGGCCCATGCTCATCTTGCCCGTGTTGACCAGCTCGGTGAGCACGAGCGACAGCGAGGTCTCGAGGCCGATCATGCCAAAGGGTGCGAGCTCGAACTCGCGGGCCTTCTCCCACGGGGTGTGCGGAGCGTGATCGGTAACGATCACGTCGACGGTACCATCGATGACGCCCTGACGAATGGCCTCGGCGTCCTCGTCGGTGCGCAGCGGCGGATTGACCTTGAGCGAGGTGTTGTAGGTCTCGTCCAAGTCGTTCTCGGTCAGGAACATGTGGTGCGGGGTGGCCTCGCAGGTCACCTGGACACCGGCGGCCTTACCGGCACGCACGATCTCCAGGCCATGGGCGGTGGAGATGTGCTGGATGTGCAGCTTGGCACCGGTCAGCTTGGCGATCTCGATGTCGCGAGCGATCTGGAGCTCCTCGCCGGCAGCCGGCCAGCCCTCGAGAGCCAGACGGGTCGAGACCTTGCCCTCGTTGATCTGGCCGTGGCCGACCAGGTCCTCGTCCTGGCAGTGGCTCATAAAAACCTTGCCGAACATCTTGCCGTAGTCCATGCAACGACGGAGCATGCCCGCGCCCTGCACGCCGCGACCGTCGTCGGTAAAGGCGACAACACCGTGGGCGACCATATCGCCCATCTCGGACATGGCCTCGCCCTTAAGACCGCGGGTCATGGCGCCCGACGGATAGACGCGGCAGTGACCGACCTCGGCAGCGCGGGACTTGACGAACTCCACGACGGTGCCGTTATCGGTGACGGGATCGGTATTGGGCATGGCGCACACGCCGGTAAAGCCGCCCTTGGCAGCTGCGCGGGTGCCGCTCTCGATGTCCTCTTTGACCTCATAGCCGGGCTCGCGAAGGTGAACGTGCATATCCACCAGGCCGGGGACGAGGTACTTGCCGGAAAGGTCGCGGACCTCGGCTCCCTCGACGGCGAGATTCTCGCCGACCTCGGCGATCTTGTCGCCGTCAATCAGGACGTCAACGACACCGTCAAGATCGACGGACGGGTCGACGACGTGGGCATTCTTAAGAAGCAAGGCCATTATCGGCACCTCCAAGCAGCAGATACAGGATAGCCATACGCACGCAGATACCGGCGTAGACCTGCTCCAGGATGACGGAGCGTTGCGGGTGGTCGGCCATATAGGAGTCGAACTCGACGCCGCGGTTGATGGGGCCCGGGTGGCAGATGATCGCATCGGGCTTCATGAGCTTCTCGCGGTCCTTGGTCAGACCGAAGAGCTTGTGGTACTCACGAATGGTCGGGAACGGGGCGCCCTCGAGGCGCTCCTGCTGCACGCGCAGCATGTAGACGACGTCCAGCTCGGGCAGGACGGAATCGAGGTCGCTCGTCACGTGGTCGCAGCCCAGGACCTCGGGCGCCGGCGGCAGCAGCGTGCCGGGGGCGACGGCGTAGGTCTCGCAGCCCATGATCTTAAGGGCGGGGATCAGCGAGCCGCAGACACGGGAGTGCGCGATATCGCCGACGACGGCAACCTTCAGACCGTGGAAGTCGCCCTTGTGCTCCCAGATGGTGTACAGGTCGAGCAGGGCCTGCGTGGGATGGTTGTGCTTGCCGTCGCCGGCGCAGATGACGCTCGCGGGCGAGTTCTGCGTGACGATGTAGGGAGCACCGGCATGCTTATCTCGCACGACGATGCAGTCGATCTTATAGGCGTTGAGGGTCTCGACGGTGTCGACGAGGCTCTCGCCCTTGACCGTGGAGGTCGAGGAGCCGCCAAAGTTGAGGCTGTCGGCCGAAAGACGCTTCTCGGCGAGCTCGAAGGAGCTGCGGGTGCGCGTCGAGGGCTCGTTGAACATGTTGACGATGGTCTTGCCCTTGAGCGTGGGGACCTTCTTGATCGCACGCTCGTTGACCTCGGAGAACGCCTTGGCGGTCTCGAGGATGAGCTTGATGTCCTCTTCGGAGTACTCGGTAATGTCGATCAGGTGCTTATGGTTGAACGCCACGGTACTACTCACCTCCCAGCGGCGCGGAGCCCACGTGGGAACCCGGCGCGACGTCGTTAATCTCGACAGCGGTGTGGCCGTCGACTTCCTTCATATATAGGTGCACGTTCTCCTCATGCGACGAGGGAACGTTCTTGCCGACAAAGTCCGGCGAGATGGGGAGCTCGCGGTGACCGCGGTCAACGAGGACTGCCAGCTCAATGCGGCTCGGACGGCCCAGGTCCATGACGGCGTCGAGAGCGGCGCGAATGGTACGGCCCGTATACAGGATGTCGTCCACCAGCACGACGCGCTTGTCGTCGACGCTAAAGGGAATGTTGGTGGCGTGGATCGCGGGAGCGAAATTGGTAGCGTAGTCATCGCGGTAGAAGCTGATGTCGAGGCTGCCGAGCGGAACGTCGACGCCCTCGATCTCCTTGATCTCCTCGGCGAGCTTCTTTGCCAGAAGGTCGCCGCGCGTGACGATGCCGACCAGAGCGAGGTCTTCACAGCCCTCGTTGCGCTCGAGAATCTCGTGCGCGATGCGGGTCATCGCTCGATTGACGGCGGTCTCGTCCATGATGACCGCCTTGGGGGAAGTCGTGCCCATCGATCTCCTTCCTCACATGTCTTGACTGCTGACACAGTCAAAAAAATAGATGCCCGACCGCTCAAAGCGGACCAGACACCCACAGGAAGGGCTGCTCTTTGGCAGCTATGTAATTCCATGTGGGTATCTCGTACCCCTTTAATGGTCAAGGGATAGTGTAGCCAACCTCGAGCTTAATTGCGAGCATAAATACAGGGCAATCCGTAAACGGAGCCCAATGCTCAATAAACCTATATATATTTGTGGGACGAGCTTGAAAACGTACGCACGAGCTGGCATAATCCCCTCTGCTGCACGCAAATCGGATCTACGTCCAGGGCCGTGGCGTGAGCACTATCGCCAAAAGAGAAATATCTCTGTGTAGATTACGCACAGGGAGCTGCTTCTGTGCTATAGTTCAGGCTTGTTTGTTAACGCGACATGTTCGTTTGTCGCCCAAGGAGGGTCAGTTATGTCCAAAGTTTGCGAAGTTTGCGGTAAGCACCCCGTTGCCGGTCGCTCCATCAGCCACTCTCACCGCGTCACCAACCGTAAGTTCCGCCCCAACATCCAGCGCGTCTACGTCGTCGTCGATGGTCACCGTCGCAAGATGAACGTTTGCTCCACCTGCCTCAAGTCCGGCAAGGTTGCGCGCTCCTAAATAAGGTCTTACCAACAAGTACCTCGGACTCTCCGGGTCAAAGACCTCGCGTTCACATAGAACTTACCAAAGGCGTCCTCCCCTACGGAGGGCGCCTTTTTGCACTCATTGGGGACAGACTTACATGAGTGTTTTCACGCATTGGGGACAGACATGGCGCCCGCATGCGGCGTCCCGATCGGCTCCGACCCCTACCTCACGCAGCCTCCTTCCAGCCTGCAGTGGCCTTGGTCACGCTTGTGGCGCCGATACCGGTGATACGGGCAATTTGCTTGACCGTGAGATGTGCCCGCCTGAGCCTCAGCAGGCAGGCATCGCGTTCGGGGCGTGGCAGGGCCTTGAGCAGCACAGGATCTATGCTCAGCAGGACATCGCGCGCAACGGAAAGAGCCTCCTCATCGGGGATCCGCCGGCGTGGAAGAACATCCACTGACCAGATGCGCCCGGCAACTTCCTCGAGATGCTCGCAATAGCAACGGGAGCCTCCGACAATATCGAGCATAGGGGCCGCATCACAGATGTCAAAGGGATCATAGCCAAGCTGATATGCCTTGTAGCTTGACCAGCGGTACGCCTCAAGTGAGTCGAGCGCACCTTTCACGGGATTGAGATGAATATAGTCGAGCAGCTGTACCGCCTGCGTGTCCGACTCAACCGCGACCCGCGAATAGCGATTATCAAACAGATGCCCCGTTCTCCCCGTTTTCCCATTGAAATACTTAGCATATGCCGTCAGCGCGCACTGCATTGCCTTTGAAAGGTTGTCAAATGGGTCATCAACCATCAAATGGAAGTGGTTGTCCATAAGGCACCAAGCCAACACCGCAACTTTATGGCGCGCAAACCTGTCCGAGATATCCGATAAGAAACGATAACGGTCGGAGTCATCTTCAAAAATAATCTGTTTGGAGTTGCCGCGGTCATAGATGTGGTAATAGCCGGTGATCGAAACGGCGCGGGCGCATCGGGGCATAAACTCTCCTTTCAAAGCTGTACAGGCAACACCTAAAAGGAGAGAAGCAACGCGAAATGCTGAGCCTGTAACTTATTTATATCCAATGAGCGGCAATAAGAGGCCCAGAACGGCAAAATGACAAATCGATGTCTGTCCTAAATGAGTGAAAGCACTCATGTAAGTCTGTCCCCAATGAGCGGGGCGATGCACTGGCAGATAGTTTTAGTTAAAACGTTTCATTTAATTGAAGCGTTTTAGTGTGCCTTTTACAGGAATCTGACCGTTCGCCGAATAATTTCTTGCTATCATGCAAGGCGTAGGGTAAATCTCCGATCGCAAGGAGACACAAATGGTGAAAAAGTCACCGGAAAACACTACTCCCGCAATTGTGGACAACGTAGAGGCGCTTGAGGCTAAGCTCGCTCAGATGCGAGAGGCCCAGGCGCTTTTTGCTACGTACACGCAGGAGCAGGTCGACAAGATCTTCTATGAGGCCGCCATGGCCGCCAACAAGGCTCGTATCCCGTTGGCGAAGATGGCCATCGAGGAGACCGGCCGCGGCGTTCTTGAGGACAAGGTCATCAAGAACCACTACGCCGCAGAGTACATCTACAACGCTTACAAGAACACCAAGACCTGTGGTGTCCTGGAGCGCGACGAGGCTTACGGCATCACCAAGATCGCCGAGCCCATCGGCATCGTGGGCGCCGTCATCCCGACGACCAACCCCACCTCCACCGCGATCTTCAAGACGCTGATCAGCCTGAAGACCCGCAACGCCATCATCATCTCCCCGCACCCGGCTGCCGCCAAGTGCACCATCGCCGCCGCCAAGCTCGTGCTTGACGCCGCCGTCAAGGCCGGCGCTCCCGAGGGCATCATCGGCTGGGTCGATGTCCCCTCCATCGAGCTGACCAACATGGTCATGCGCGATGTCGACATCATCCTCGCCACCGGTGGCCCGGGCATGGTCAAGGCCGCCTACTCCTCGGGCAAGCCCGCCCTGGGCGTTGGCGCCGGTAACACCCCGGTCGTCATCGACGACACCGCCGACGTGTTGCTCGCCGTCAACTCCATCATCCACTCCAAGACCTTCGACAACGGCATGATCTGCGCTTCCGAGCAGTCCGTGACCGTCATCGACACCATCTATGACCAGGTCAAGGCCGAGTTCCAGAAGCGCGGCTGCTACTTCGTCAAGCAGGGTGCCGAGATGGAGGCCCTGCGTGCCGCCATGTTCAAGAACGGCGCTCTCGATCACCGCATCCCCGGCATGGCTGCCGCCAAGATCGCCGAGCTCGCCGGCATCGAGGTTCCCGCCAAGACCAAGATCCTGATCGCCGAGGTCACCTCCACTGACCCCGCCAAGGAGGAGTTCTCCCACGAGAAGCTCTCCCCGGTTCTGGCCATGTATCACGCCAAGGACTTCCAGGAGGCCGTCGACAAGGCCGAGCACCTGGTGCTCGCCGGTGGCCCGGGCCACACCGCCTCTCTGTACGTGCACCCCGCCCAGGCCGAGAAGATCAGCTTGTTCGAGCACGTCATGAAGGCCTGCCGCATCGTCATCAACACCCCGTCCTCGCACGGCGGCATCGGTGACCTGTACAACTTTGGCATGAAGCCGTCTCTGACCCTGGGCTGCGGCTCCTGGGGCGGCAACTCCGTCTCCGAGAACGTTGGGGTGAAGCACTTGATCAACGTTAAGACTGTGGCCGAGCGCCGTGAGAACATGCTGTGGTTCCGCGCTCCCGAGAAGGTCTACTTCAAGAAGGGTTCCACGCCCGTCGCCCTCGACGAGCTTGGCAACGTCATGGGCAAGAAGCGCGCCTTCATCGTCACCGACCAGTTCCTCTTCAAGAATGGCAACACCCGCGCCATCGAGGCCAAGCTCGACGAGATGGGCATCGCCCACGACTGCTTCTACGACGTCGAGCCCGATCCGTCGCTGCAGTGCGCACGTCGCGGCGCCAAGCAGATGGCTCTCTTTGAGCCGGACGTCATCATCGCCGTCGGCGGTGGCTCCGCTATGGACGCCGGCAAGATCATGTGGATGATGTACGAGCACCCCGAGTGCAAGTTTGAGGACATGGCCATGGACTTCATGGACATCCGCAAGCGTATCTTCACCTTCCCCGAGATGGGCAAGAAGGCCTACTTCGTCGCCGTCCCGACCTCCTCGGGTACCGGCTCCGAGTGCACGCCGTTCGCCATCATCACCGACAAGGAGACCGGCATCAAGTGGCCGCTCGCCGACTACGCGCTGCTCCCCAACATGGCTATCGTCGACGCCGACAACTGCATGACCGCCCCGCGCGGCCTGACCGCTGCCTCCGGCATCGACGTCATGACCCACGCCATCGAGTCCTACGTCTCCATCATGGCTTCCGACTACACCAAGGGCCTCTCCGAGCGCGCTGCTAAGCTCGTCTTCGAGAACCTGCCCTCCAGCTTCACGAACGGCGCCAAGGACCCGCACGCCCGCGAGGAGATGCACAACGCCTCCTGCATGGCCGGTATGGCCTTCGCCAACGCCTTCCTGGGCCTCAACCACTCCATGGCCCACAAGCTCGGCGCTTTCCATCACCTGCCCCACGGCCTCGCCAACGCCGTCATCCTGACTCGCGTCATGCGCTACAACGCCGCCGAGGCTCCCGTCAAGATGGGTACCTTCTCCCAGTATCCTTACCCCAACGCACTGCACAACTACGCCGAGATGGCCAAGTACTGCGGCATCGAGGGCAAGGACGACAAGGAGGTCTTCGAGAACTTCATCACGAAGCTCGAGGAGCTCAAGGACTTCATCGGCGTCAAGAAGACCATCGCCGACTACGGTGTTGACGAGCAGTACTTCCTCGACACCCTCGACGAGATGACCGAGCAGGCATTCAACGACCAGTGCACCGGCGCTAACCCGCGCTACCCGCTCATGAGCGAGATCAAGGAGCTCTACCTGGACGCCTACTACGGCCGCGAGCCCCAGGACTACGCCGTCTGCTAGTTTTAGCACGGTTATTTGCGGCGGGGGTGCACGGGTGTACGCACGCCCCCGCCGTTGCTTCTATCGCATCGTTGAAAGGATGCAATCATGCTGCTCCCCGATTCCAAGACCGAGCTCGTCCGTCGCGGCAACAAGGTCGTTTACGACCTGGGCGACAAGATCGTCAAGGTCTTTAACGAGACCAAGCCCGTCTCCGACGTGTTCAACGAGGCTTTGAATCTTGCCCGCATCAATGAGTGCGGCATCCGCAGCCCCAAGGCTCTCGAGGTTTCCCAGCTCGAGAACGCCAACGGCTGGGCGCTCGTGACCGAGAAGGTTCCGGGCACCACCCTTGCCGAGAAGATGACTGCCGAGCCCCAGCGCTTTGGTGAGTACCTCGAGATGTTCGTCGATCTCCAGATCGAGATCCACGGCTACACCTCCCCGCTGCTCAACCGTCAGCGCGACAAGTTCGCCCGCATGATCGACAGCCTTGATCAGCTCAATGCCACCACGCGCTACAACCTTCAGGAGCGTCTGGACGGCATGACCAAGGAGTTCAAGGTCTGCCACGGCGACTTCAACCCCTCCAACGTCATCGTCGGCGACGACGGCCAGCTCTATGTGTGCGACTGGGCACACGCCACCCAGGGCTCCCCTGCTGCCGACGTTGCCACCACCTACCTGCTCTTCGCCCTCAACAGCAAGGACCAGGCCGAGGCCTACCTGGACCTCTACTGCGACCGCGCCGACATGCCCATGCAGGTCGTGCGTCAGTGGACGAGCATCGTCGCCGCTTCCGAGCTCGCTCGTAAGCGCAACGTGAACGATGAGTTCCTGAAGAACTGGATCGACGTCGTCGATTATCAGTAATATCTGAGCGATTTATTTCGCATCGGAGGCACTAAGGAAACCCCGCAGCTCGCATGGGCTGCGGGGTTTCCTTTTAACACTTGAGCGTGCCGACAAGATAAAAGGACGGCCCCTGCATCTCCCCGATCTGGAGAAATGCAGGGGCCGTCCCGTATATCGAACTACAAGCGAAATCGCCGATTAACGGCGTGCCGCCTTCACAAGCTCGGCAACCTTGGTGACGACCTCGTCGATCGCCACGTCCTCGCGCTCGCCCGTGGCACGGTCCTTGAGCTCGACGGTGCCGTTCTTAAGGCCACGCTTGCCGAGCACCACCTGATACGGGAAGCCCATAAGGTCGTTGTCGGCAAACTTAAAGCCGGGACGCTCATCGCGATCGTCGACGACGACCTCGATACCCTCGGCGCACAGGCCATCAACGATCTGCTCGCAGACGGAAGCGCACTCCTCCTTCTTGGGGTCGAGCGGAATCACCGCAACCTCGTACGGGGCAACGGAGACCGGCCAGACGATGCCGTGCTCGTCGTTGTGCTGCTCCACGACGGCAGCGAGCGAGCGAGAAACGCCCACGCCGTAGCAACCCATGATAAGCGGCTTCTCCTTGCCGTCCTCATCCATAAAGGTGGCACCCATGGCCTCGGAGTACTTGGTGCCCAGCTGGAAGACCTGGGAAACCTCGATGCCGCGAGCAGCAGAGAGCGGCTTGCCGCAGTGCGGGCAAGGATCGCCGGCAACGACGGTGACCAGGTCGGCCCACTCGTCGACGGTAAAGTCGCGCTCGGGGCAGGCACCGGTAAAGTGATAATCGACCTCGTTGGCACCGCAGGCCCACTGCTTGGACTCGCGCAGGCTCTCGTCGCACACCAGACGGATGCCCTCGGGCAGGTTGACCGGTCCGATAAAGCCCTTGTGCAGGCCGTTCTCCTGAAGCTCCTCATCGGTCATCATGCGATAGCCCTTGCCAAAGACATGCTCGGCCTTGCAGTCGTTGAGTTCATGATCGCCCGGAACGATGGCCACGACAGGCTTGCCCTCAGCGTCGATGAGTGCCAGCGACTTGCGCGTGCCGTTCTCGGGGAAGCCGAAGAACTTAGCAACTGCCTCAATGGTGCCCATGCCCGGAGTCTCAACCTTGGTGAGCGTACCGTCACCAGGACCCTCGGTCACGACGACCTTGGTGCTTGCCGCCTCGTCATCGGCAGCAAAGCCGCAATCGTCGCAGTAGACGAGCGAAGCCTCGCCGGCGTCGGCCAAAGCCATGTACTCGACGGAGGTATCGCCACCGATCTCACCGGAGTCGGCAACAACGGGCAGAGCCTTGATGTAGCAGCGCTCGCAGATGTTAGCGTAGGCCTGCTTCATCTTGTCGTACTCCTCCTGCAGGCTCTCCTGCGTGGCGGAGAAGCTGTAGGCGTCCTTCATGATGAACTCGCGGCCGCGCATCAGGCCAAAGCGGGGACGGAACTCGTCGCGGAACTTGTCCTGAATGTGGTACAGGTTGACGGGCAGCTGCTTATAGGAGCGCAGCTCGTTGCGCACCAGGGCCGTGACGGTCTCCTCGTGCGTGGGGCCCAGGACGAACTCGCGACCGTGACGGTCGTCAAAGCGCACAAGCTCCTTGCCATAGGCGTCGATGCGGCCGGACTCACGCCACAACTCGGCATCGACCATGATAGGCATCATAAGCTCCTGGGCGCCGGCGGCGTCCATCTCGTCGCGCACGATGTTCTCGATCTTGCGAATCGAGCGCCAAGCAAGCGGCAGGTAGGAATACAGACCGGCGGCCTCCTTGCGGATCATGCCGGCACGGAGCAGCAGACGGTGGCTGGCGAGCTCAGCGTCCGCCGGATCCTCTTTAAGCGTCGGCGCATAGAGCTTAGACATATACATTGCTCGGGTCATTTATTTCTCCTCAATAAGCTTGTCGACCTCTGCCATAAGCGCGTCGACAATTTGGTCCTCAGCTACTTTACCAATGATCTGGCCATGCGAAAAGAGCAAGGCCTGACCACGTCCGCAAGCAACGCCCAGGTCGGCATCAGAAGCCTCGCCGGGGCCATTAACGGCACATCCCATGACGGCAATCGAAAGCGGCGCGGTATAGTTCTTAAGCCGCTCGGTTACTTCCTCGGCGATGGGAATCAGGTTAACCTGGCAGCGGGCGCACGTGGGGCACGAGACAATCTCGGGACCACGGCGACGCAGGCCCAGCGACTGCAAAATTCCCCAGGCAACCGGCGGCTCCTCAACCGGATTGGCTGTGAGCGACACACGCATGGTGTCGCCAATGCCTTCGGAAAGCAAGATACCCAAGCCTACAGAGCTCTTGATGGTGCCCTGGAGCTTGGTCCCCGCCTCCGTCACGCCCAGGTGAAGCGGAACGTGGGGAATCTCACGCGACAGGGCTCGATAGGTATCAAGCGTCGTTTGCACGCTATGGGCCTTGGCCGAAAGCACAATGTTCGTAAAGCCGCGGTCCTCAAAGTGCTTGACGAAACGCTCGCTCGACATCACGAGCTTCTCGGGCTGCGTAAGCTCGTCGCGCTCAGCGATATCCTGCTCGAGTGAGCCGGCGTTGACACCGATGCGAATCGCACAGCCCGCAGCGCCGGCGGCGTCGATGACGGCATCGACCTTAGCCCAATCGCCGATATTGCCGGGATTGATGCGAAGCTTGGCGGCACCAGCCTCGACGGCGCCGATGGCGAGCTTATGGTTAAAGTGAATATCGGCAACGATTGGCACCGGAGACTCGGCACAGATGGTGCGGAAACCCTCAAGCGCGGCCTCGGTGGGCACGCTCACACGCACGATATCGCAGCCAGCCTGCGCCAACGCGCACACTTGCGCAAACGTTGCCTGGGCATCAGCGGTATCGGCGCAGGTCATGGACTGGACCACGACCGGCGCGCCGCCGCCGATCTGCACGCCGCCCACATGCACGGGGCGCGTCAGCTCGCGCGGCAAAGAATGGGATAGAGACAATCCAAACACTCCCCTACAGAATAAATCGAAGGATGTCGGAACGAAGCATATAGACAAACAGCAGTGCGAAGAGCGCGATGCCCACATAGCTCACAATCGTCTGGACCTTGAGCGGCAGCTCGCGACCCGCAATCTTTTGAATGATCTCGATGACCAGCTTGCCGCCGTCGAGCGGGGGGATGGGCAGCAAGTTCATAAAACCCAACGAGAACGAAATGAGGGCCGCAAACGAAAGGAACGTGGCAGGGCCGGCAGCAGCAGCCTGTGAGGACATAACACTAATACCCACGATCGAAGAGGACTGATCGAGGATCTCCATCGTATGCTGCGGCTGGAGCAGGCGCATCACGCCCTCCGCCGTCTGCGCAACATACGAGAAGGAGAGGCGCGCCGAGGTGATGGGGTCCAAACGGACCACCTGCGTAGAGGCATACACACCTAGGCGCTCATCCTCTTTAAGCGCAACTGTGGTCGAGCACTGCTTGCCATCGCGCTCATACTCAATAGCAATATCGTCCTTACCGGCGGCCTTGCCGATGGCATCGTAGACATCCATCCAAGTGGAACATGAGACGCCGTCAACCGAAAGGATCGCATCACCGGCCTCGATACCCGCCTTGGCGGCAATAGACCCCTCGTCAACCTGACCGATCACGTTGGTATCCATCGGCACGGTGACACCCGCAATAGAGTAGATGCTCATAAGCAGCAAAAAGCCCGTCAGGATATTGACGAGAATGCCCGCGAGCAGCATAAAGGCGCGCTTGAGAAAGCCCTGGCCAAGATAGGTGTGCGAACGCTCTTGTGCAAGGAACTCGGCCTCGCCGCACGGCAGCTCCCACACATCGCCCTCGGTAGTCGCATGCTCTCGATCGAAACGGCGGCCGTCAAAGGTGGTGTAACCCGCCGCATCTCGTGGCAGCGTCTGATACTTGGTGGGATAGTAGCTCGGCGAGGGCTTCTCCCCTTCCACATACCAAGGCGCGATAGAGCCCCAACCCAAGAGCAAGGCGCATGCCTCGAGCACAACCTCCTCGGATAGCTCGAGCTCGGCGGCAAGGTCGGCCACGGTCACGCGACCATGACGATAGATAGCCGCGAGCACGCGGTCGGCACACGAGACGTCGGTCGGATCCATACCGCAAATGGCAGCGTAGCCACCCAGCAGCAGCGGGGTCACGCCAAACTTGGTTCCAATGCGACGCGACGTGTAATGGATGTCAAAGCGGCACGGCAGGCCCAAAAAGAACTCGGTCACACGGACGCCGCAGGCACGCGCCGCCAAAAAGTGGCCGCCCTCGTGCAAAAACACGAGGACGGAAAGCATCAGCAGGCCCCAAAAGACCGATGAGAGAACGCTCAGAACAGTATCCATAAAACGAAAAAGCAATCCTTATGGGTTAGGAACGGGTTGCGGCGAGCACCTGCGCAGCCTTTTCACGCGCCCACGCATCGATGTCGCGAAGCTGCTCAAACGAATCGACCGCCTGCATATCGTGGGCATCCATGCAGGATTCCACAATGCAATCGATATCGGTAAAGCTGCAGCCATCGTGCAGGAAGGCATCGACGGCGACCTCGTTGGCGGCATTGAGCACGCACGGCATGGTGCCACCCGTCTTGCCGGCACGTTCGGCCAGTGCCAGACAGCGGAAGGTATCCATGTCGGCAGCATCAAACGTGAGCTGCCCCAGCTCGCGGAAATCGATACGAGGCGCCGGGGTATCCCAACGCTCGGGATACGAGAACGCGAACTGGATGGGAATACGCATGTCGGAAGCACCGAGATGCGCCATCACGGAGCCGTCGGCGAACTCGACCATAGAGTGAATCTTGGACTGACGCTGCACGACCACGTTAATGAAATCGAGGTCGCAGTTAAACAGATGCATGGCCTCAATGCGCTCTAGGCCCTTGTTCATGAGGGTGGCGGAGTCGATGGTGATCTTGGCACCCATGGCCCACGTGGGATGTGCGAGGGCATCGGCACGCGTCACGCGATTGAGCTCGTCGCGCGTACGGCCAAAGAACGGACCGCCCGAGCAGGTAAGCCAAATACAATGAGCCTCGCGCGGGTCCTCCCCCAGATAGCACTGGTAGATGGCGGAGTGCTCAGAGTCGACTGGAATAAGCTGGCCCGGTTGTGCCAACGGCATAAGCAAGTCGCCACCGACGACGAGGGACTCCTTGTTGGCAAGGGCAAGGCGCTTATTAGAGGTCAAGGCCGCATGGCTCGCCTCGAGACCGGCGGCGCCCACAATAGCAACGAGCACGCAGTCGACATCGTCGCGACGCGCGAGCTCGCAAACCGCCTGCGCGCCAACGCCGAGCTTCGTTCCCTCGGGCAACTCCTGCAGCACGGCGTCATCGCCGTGAGCGACATCGGCCACGGCAACCGCCGGAACCGAGAACTCGCGGGCAGCGGCAACGAGCTCAGAGGTGCTGGAATTAACGGACAGCGCCGTCACCTGCAGGCGATCAGCATGCTGACGGCACACATCGAGTGCCTGGGTGCCGATAGAGCCCGTACAACCCAGGATGGCAACACGGAGGCGCCCATCGGGGCCATACGTCGTCTGGAATGACATTACAGCACGCCTCCGATCATCAAAAGCAGCTGAGCGGTAATGCAGCCAAAGATAAGCGAGTCGCTACGGTCGAGCATGCCGCCATGGCCCGGGATAAGGTTGCCGGAATCCTTGACGCCCACGCCACGCTTGATGCGCGACTCGATAAGGTCGCCGATAACGCCCAGGACGGACACGACCACGCCGCACAGCAGCGCATAGGGCAGGCTGAGCTTGTAGAAATGCGTCGCCCACAGGATGAGCCAAATCAAAACAGAGCCCAGGATGCCGCCGACAAACCCCTCCCAGCTCTTTTTGGGAGAGATCTTGGGGACCATCTTGTGTTTACCGATACGGCTGCCCACGATGTAGGCAAACGAATCGGAGACCCAAAGGGACGCGCAAACACCCACCGAAAGCAGGGCGCCGGCAAAACCGGGCACAGCATCGCGCAGCAGCACGATAGCCGACAGCATAAAGCCAGTGTAGATGGGACCCATGAGCGTCACGGCCACATCAGAGATGCGGGTACGCGGCGACCAAACATACCAAATGCCCACGGCGAGCATCAGGGCAAAAAGCAGGGCATTCAGCAACATCGAATCGCCCAGCGCCGACAGCGGAAAGAGTACGGCGGCAGCGATACCCATGCGCTCGTTAGCCATCTTGCCATCGAGCCTTGTCATACGGAAAAACTCATAGCAGCACAGACCGCTCATGACGGAAACAAAGATGGCCGTGGGCACGATACCCAAAACCAGACACAGGATAAAGACAACGGCGTAGACGATACCGGCGGCGGCACGGGTAATAAAGCCCGCCAGCCACGAACCGGTGCCGCTCTTCGCTGTAGGCGCTCCCGCAGCGGTAGCTTTGCGCGCAGGCGTCTTGGGAGCAGATGCCTTGGGACGATCGGACACGATTAAGCCTCCTCGGTCTTGCTCAGTCCACCAAACCTACGGTCACGGCCCTGATAGGCCAAAATGGCGTCGACAAGACCCCAACGATCAAAGTCGGGCCAATAGGTATCGGTGACATAGAACTCGGAATAAGCCACCTGCCACAGCAGATAGTTCGAAAGGCGCAGCTCACCAGAGGTGCGAATCACAAGCTCAGGATCGGGAAGGCCGGCGGTATAGAGGTGGGAAGCCACCATGTCGTCATCAATTGCGGCAGGATCAATCTTACCGGCGGCAACGTCGAGCGCGATCTGACGGACAGCGCGGGTAATCTCGGCACGCGCGCCGTAGTTGACGGCAAGCGCCAGTGTCATACCGGTGTGATCGGCGCACTCGGCAAGACCGCGTTCAAAAACGTCGCGGGTCTTCTTGGGCAGCGCGGAAATATCACCCAAAAAGACCACGCGCACGTTTTCGCGCTTCAGAAGCGGCAACTCGTCGATGAACGTCTTGGCAAACAGGTGCATCAAGACGTTGACCTCATGCTGCGGACGGTTCCAGTTTTCGGTAGAAAACGCATAGGCCGAAAGCACGTCGACGCCCAGACGCACGCAGGCGGTAATAATCTCACGAAGGGAGACGATACCCGCCTTGTGGCCCTCGGTGCGTGCAAGACCGCGCGACGTGGCCCAACGACCGTTACCGTCCATGATGCACGAGATATGGTGCGGAATGTTATTGAGGTCAAGGTCGGAAAAACCGACGCCCGCAGGGGCGTCGGCAAAGTACTCGACCAGTTTATGCTCGTCGTATTGCACCTTAGATCTCCATGACCTCGGCTTCTTTTTCCTTCAGAAGCTCCTCGACCTTGGCGACATACTCATCGGTGTGCTTCTGGACCTTGGCCTGCTCGCGACGGACATCGTCCTCGGTGAGCTCCTCATCGCGCTCGAGCTTGTTGTTGAAGTCGCGACGGATGTTACGGATAGACACCTTGGCCTGCTCGGCGTACTCGCGGCACTCCTTGACGAGCTCGCGACGGCGCTCCTCAGTGGGAGCCGGGAACGGAAGACGAACGACGGTGCCATCGGAGTTGGGGGTAATACCCAGATCGGAAGCGCCGATGGCCTTGACGATAGCATTGATGAGTGCCTTGTCCCACGGCTCGATGAGCAGCATGTGGGCCTCGGGGGTCTTGACGGCGGCAACCTGCGTGACCGGCGTGGGAACACCGTAATAATCGACGGTGATGTCGGACAGAATGTTGGCATTGGCGCGGCCGGTACGAACCTTGGAGAAGTTATGCTTGAGGGACTCGAGCGACTTGTCCATATGGGCGGTGATGTTCTCTGCCATGCTTAATCCTCCTGATAGACGAGCGTGCCGACGGGCTCACCCGAAAGCGCGCGCTTGACGGTGTCCTCGCCATCGATGTTGAGGACCAAAATCGGCATACGGTTGTCCTGGCACAGTGCCGTAGCCGTGGAATCCATAACCTGCAGACCGCGGACGAGAACCTCGTGATAGGTAATCTTGTCAAAACGGACGGCATCGGCGCACTTGACGGGATCCTTATCGTAGATGCCGTCAACCTTGGTGGCCTTGATCAGAATCTCGGCGCCGATCTCGCACGCACGAAGAGCCGCGGCGGTGTCGGTCGTAAAGTACGGATTGCCCGAACCGGCGGCAAAAATAACGACGTTGCCCTTGGAAAGGTGGTTGATGGCGCGACGGCGAATATAGGGCTCGCAGATCTCGTTCATCTGGATAGCGCTCATCACGCGGCAGGGAACATCGTTATGCTCGAAGGCATCCTGCAGGGCGAGCGCGTTCATAACGGTTGCCAGCATGCCCATGTAGTCGGCCTGAGCACGCTCCATGCCACCGGCAGCGCCGGCCATGCCGCGGAAAATATTGCCGCCGCCGACAACGACGCCGACCTCATGGCCAACGGCTAGCAGCTCCTTGACCTGCTTGGCAAGATGGTCGGTAACCTTGGGGTCGATGCCATATTGGCCGTCGCCCATCAGTGCTTCGCCGGAAAGCTTAAGAAGCACGCGTTTATATCGGATGTCGGACAAAGCGATCCTCCTTTAATTAGACTCTCAATATGATATCAAAGGCTCTGATAAGAGCCATGAAAAAGCAGGCTGTGAGTAAAACCCACAGCCTGCTCATTACCAGCTACAAGAGCTTATTTACTCGCCACGGACCAGACGGTCAAAGGCAACGACGGTAATGGTGTCGCCGAGCTCCTTGGAGACCTGCTCAGCGTACTTCTTGATGGTGAGGGAGCTGTCCTTGATGAACTCCTGCTCGGTGAGCACGGACTGCTTGTAGAACTTCTCCAGACGGCCGACAGCCATCTTCTCCTGAATGGCCTCGGGCTTGCCGGACTCGGCAGCCTGAGCCATGTAGATCTGCTTCTCGTGCTCGACGGTCTCGGCCGGAACCTGATCGCGGGTAGCGCAGATCGGGGCGACGGCGGCAACCTGAAGGGCAACGTCGTGAGCGAAGGTCTTGAAGGACTCAGCCTGAGCGGTCTCGGCCTTCTCGAAAGCGAACTCGACGAGGACGCCGATCTTACCACCCATGTGGATGTAAGAAGCGAGCGCGCCGTTCTCAGCCTTGCGGGCAGCGAAGCGGGAGATCTTCATGTTCTCGCCCATGATGTGAATCATCTCGGTGAGCTCGGAGGAAACGGTCTCCTCGCCCATCGGCTTCTCGAGCAGAGCGTCGACGTCAGCAGGCTCGGTGGTAGCGACAACCTCAGCGACCTTGGAAGCAAAGCCGGTGAACTTGGCGTTGGAGCCAACGAAGTCGGTCTCGCAGGAGAGCTCGAGCAGAGCGCCGGTCTTGCCATCCTCGGAGACGAACGCGGCGACAGCGCCCTCGTTGGTCTCACGGCCAGCCTTCTTGGCAGCCTTGGCAAGGCCGTTCTTACGCAGAACGTCGACAGCGGCGTCCATGTCGCCGTCAGCCTCGACGAGAGCCTTCTTGCACTCCATCATCGGGGAGTCGGTCATCTCGCGGAGCTGCTTGACCATAGCGGCGGTAATCTGGGCCATTGTGGTTCCTTTCAAAGAGATGAAAAAGAATTAACTAAGACTGATTTACTCGGCCTTGGGCTCAGCGGCCATCTCGGCCTCGGAGACCTGCTCCTTGCCGGAGCCAGCGAGGCAGGCGTCAGCCATGAGCTCGCACATAAGGGTGACAGCGGAGATAGCGTCATCGTTGCAGGGGATGCCGTACTCGACCTCGTCGGGATCGGAGTTGGTGTCGATCAGAGCGACGACGGGGATGTTCAGGCGCTGAGCCTCCTTGATGGCGTTCTCCTCGCGCTTGGTGTCGATGACGAAGAGAGCCTGGGGCAGACCCTTCATGTCGCGGGCGCCACCGAGGTTGGTCTGGAGCTTAGTGAGCTCCTTGCCGAGCACAGCCTGCTCCTTCTTGGGCAGAACAGCCATGCGGCCGTCCTCGACCATGGCCTCGAGCTCCTCCATGCGGTTGATGCGGGAGCGGATGGTGACGAAGTTGGTCAGCATACCACCGAGCCAACGCTGGTTGATGTAAGGCATGTTGGCGCGCTCAGCAGCGTTCTTGACGGCCTCCTGAGCCTGCTTCTTGGTGCCGACGAACAGCACGTTGCCACCCTTGGCGACGTTCTTGACGAAGGTGTAGGCCTGGTCGGCGTCGAGGATGGTCTGCTTGAGGTCAAGGATATAGATGCCGTTGCGCTCACCGAAGATGAACGGCTTCATCTTGGGGTTCCAACGACGGGTCTGGTGACCGAAGTGGCAGCCGGCCTCGAGCAGGGTGCGGATATTAATCTTGGTAGCCATGTTAAACCTCCTGTGGTTTGCCTCCGCGCGGGGTCATCCTCCAAAACCAACCCGGACATGTGCTACCAAAGCCCGGGCACCACGGTATGAAGTAGCCGCGCGTGCGTGATAAAAACATGTTGCCGTGAAGCAACCCGATGAATGATAGCAGGAATGCTTCTTCCTGCCAACCCGCAATCAAAACCACACACCTCGGTGCGGCGCGGGACGTCCCAGCCACTATTCGCCGCGGGGATGGGCTTGAGCCACGGCACGTTTGAGCCGATCGGGTGTGAGATGCGTGTAAATCTGCGTCGTGGACAGGCTCGCATGGCCCAGCAGCTCTTGAACCGAGCGCAGGTCCGCACCGCCCTCGAGCAAGTCGGTCGCAAAGGTATGGCGCATCGCATGCGGGGCGATGTCGGCCGGAATGCCGGCGAGCGTCGCCAGCGTATGGAACCGCCGCCTGAGCATGGCGGCACTCATGCGATTGCCGCGCGCCGATATAAGCAGCGGATGCGGCCCGGTGGCGGGGTCACGGCGCTTTGCCTGAGCGAGCAACGCCGGCCTCCCCTCCTCAATATAGAAACGAGTCACCTCGAGCGCACGACGATACAGGGGGACGATACGTTCTTTGCTCCCCTTGCCCCACAGACGCAGCGTGCGTTCGGACCAAGCGATGGACTCCACATTGAGTGCTGCGAGCTCAGAGATACGGGCGCCAGATGCATAGAGCAACTCGAGCATTGCCGCATCGCGCAGTCCCGCGGGCGTCGAGGTATCAGGCGTCTTGAGCAGTGCCTCGACCTGCTGAGTCGTAAGGACGCCCGGCAGGTCGCGCGGCAGCTTGGGCGATGCGATAGCCGAGACCGCATCACCCTCGACAATCCCCTCGGCAGCCATCCACCGATAGAGCGAGCGAATGGCAGACAGATGCGCCGCAAGCGTTCGGGGAGCCACCTGCTCACGCGAAAGCTCGGCCAAATAGGAGCGAACGGTCCGCACGTCGGCAGCGCGAGCGTCGATATCCTCGCGCTCGCACCAGGCAGCGAAGCGCTCCAGCCTCGAGCCATAGGCAGTCACCGTGTTGGGAGAAAGCCCCTCGACGCGTGCGATATAGGCGATAAACGAGTCGACGGCGTCGTACAGGTCAAAGGCTATGACCGGTCGCCTCCAAACAAGTCGGAACGCGTGGCCAAGTAGGCATCGAGGGCCTCGAGCGCACGGTCCGCATAGGCCTGGTAGCGGTCACGCTTGCTGCGGCGCTTACCATCCTCGAGCGGCGGCACCAGGCCAAAGTTGACATGCATGGGCTGATAGCCCACGGTGGCAGGATCGGTCGCATAGCCCACGAGCGCACCCAGGGCGCCCACGCGGGGCAACTCGACGCCCGCGGCACCGATAGCCTCGGCATAGGTGTTGAGCGCCGCGAGCAGACCGGTCGCCACGGCTTCCATGTACCCCTCGGTGCCGGTGATCTGACCGGCCAGGCGCACGCCGGTACCAGGCACGGCAAAGGTGCCATCGAGCACGTGCGGGGCGTCGACAAAGGTATTACGGTGCATGACACCGTAGCGGAAGAACTCAGCGTTCTCCAGGCCCGGCACCATATGGAAGACGCGCTTCTGCTCGCCAAAGGTCAGGTTGGTCTGGAAGCCCACCAGGTTATAGGCGGTCTTCTCCTTGTTCTCGGCACGCAGCTGAATCGCCGCCCAAGGGCGACGTCCGGTACGCGGGTCGGTGAGGCCGACGGGCTTCATGGCGCCAAAGCGAATGGCGTCCTTGCCGGTGCGCGCAACTTCCTCGGCAGGCTGGCAGGCCTGGAACAGATCGCCACCCTCAAAGTCTTTGAGCACCACTCGGTCGGCCGTGGTAAGCGCCTCGATAAAGGCCTCGTACTCCTCCTTATTGAGCGGAGCGTTGAGATAGTCGCCGCTCCCCTGCTCCTCGTAGCGCGACTGCGAGAACAGCACGTCCATATCGAGCGTGGAGGCATCGACGATCGGCGCCGCGGCATCGAAAAACGCAAGGGCGTCGCCGCCGACGAGCTTCATGACCTCTTCGCTCAGCGCCGGTGAACACAGCGGGCCCGCGGCAATGACCACGTGGCCCTCGGGAATCTGCGTGACCTCGCCGTGCACGACCTCGATATTGGGACGAGCGGCAACCTCGGCCTCGACAAGCTCGGAAAACTTGACGCGGTCGACCGCCAAGGCGCCACCGGCGGGAACAGCCGCGCGATGGGCGCAATCGAGCAGGACTGAACCCATGCGCTCAAGCTCGGCCTTCAGCAAACCAGCCGCGGAATCCGGACGGGTCGACTTAAACGAATTGGAGCAGACGAGCTCTGCCAGGTGATCGGTATGGTGGGCCGGGGAGCTCACCTGGGGGCGCATCTCGCACAGCTTTACGGCAAACCCGCGATCTGCCAGCTGGATCGCGCACTCCGAACCCGCCAGACCGCCACCGATAACTGTCACCTGATCGAACTGCATCTGCAAACACCTTTCTAATTGACACGTTTTCCATTGTGACCGAAGGGTGTCTGGGCGTGAAGGGCAAACTTGGAGGGCGCATACCTTCCATCCATCATGCGCTCGATAAGGCCCTCGAGTTCAAGCGAACCCAAGAGTTTGAGTACGCCGACAGCATCGAGCGAGACGAGCGCCGCGATGTCGTCGACCTTGAGCGGAGAGGCGATGAGCGCATGCATCACGGTCTGCTGCGTTGGATCCAAGTCGGCAATGCCGGGAGCATCGGGGCGCGAGTAGCGCAGGGTTCCGTAGATGCGTGAGATAGCCATCTCGATAGATTCCTCGTCGACGATGCAGCAGGCACCGTTCGCAATGAGGTAATTCGTGCCACGCGACTCGGGCGATAGGATCGACCCCGGCACGGCAAGAAGTTCGCGCCCCAAATCCATAGCAGCCTCGGCTGTAGAAAACGTCCCAGAAGGCATACCCGCCTCGGATACAAAGAGGGCTTGCGACAGGGCCGCGATCACGCGATTGCGGCGCGGAAAAGCAAACTTGCGCGGACCCATGCCCCACGGAGAGATCGACACGACCGCGCCACCCGTATCGAGCGTGCGCGTAATAAGCCCCGCGCTCGAACGCGGATAGACCACGTCGGCGCCCGTCCCCAGCACCACGACGTGTTTGCCGCCGGCGTTGACCGCAGCCCAACCCGAGGCCTGGTCACAACCGACCGCGCCGCCCGAAACAACCGTCACTCCCGCCTCGATCGCCACCTTTGCCGCAAGCTCAGCCACGGCAAGACCATACGGCGAGGCCTTGCGCGCGCCGATGATGGAGAGCGCGGGCGTCGAAAGCACCTCGGGGTTGCCGCGCACATAAAGCGTCTGGGGTATATCAGAAAGCTCCAAAACGGTCTCGGGATACAACGCATCGCCTGGATGCAGCTCAAAGGTCCCCTCGGCCATCATTGGTCCCTCCTTCCCTGGTACATCGCCGCCTCGAGCACGTGGTCCTGCGTCACCTGCTCGCTCTCGGCGACATCTGCGATCGTGCGCGCAATGCGAACAAGGCGCACGATGCCACGCCCTGTGAGATGCGTGCGCTTCGACAGGCCGAGCACACACTTCTCCGCCGCATCATCGAGCTCAAAGGTCGAAACGACGCCGTCAATGGACCGCGTCTCGTCATCCTCGGCCTCGGCATCCGCATCGTCCATACGGGACTCGCGCCAGGCGCGAAAGGCACGACCGCGCACAACGTAGTCACGTAACTCGGCCGACGACATACCCTCCGCACCCTCGATAATCACTTGAGGGTCGGGACGGGTCACATCGATCATCATGTCGATACGGTCGGCCAAGGGACCGCGCAGTTTAGACCGATAGCGCTCGACCATCGCCGCCGAGCAGCGACACGGTACCTCGCGATCGCCCAAAAAGCCGCAGGGGCAGGGATTGCTCGCAGCCAGCAGCTGAAAGCGCGACGGGAAGGTAAAGGCCCCGTCGACGCGTACGATCCTGACGTAGCCTCGTTCGATGGGCTGGCGCAGCGTCTGCAGCACACCCGTGGGAAACTCGGCAAGCTCGTCCAAAAAGAGCACGCCGCCATGAGCCAGGCTGATCTCACCCGGGTGCACCGGGCGCCCGCCGCCGATAAGTCCCGCGGTCGAAATGCTGTGATGCGGGCTGCGGAAGGGGCGATGCCCCGCAAGCAGTCCATCGATGTTCTCGCCCAAGACCGAATGGATGCACAGCGCCTCTTGCTGATCCTCGAGAGAAAGCTCGGGCAAAATGCCCGTCATGCGCCGCGCAAGCATGGTCTTGCCCGAACCAGGCGAGCCGATCATGAGCAGTCCGAGCTCGCCGGCGGCCGCAAGCGCCATGCCGCGTTTGGCGACCTCCTGCCCCAGCACGTCGGCATAGTCGAGCTCTGGCTCAAAGGTCGCCTCGACGCCCTCGGAATCCAAGTAGTGCCGCGCGGCATCGCCCATACCATGAGCAAGCTGAGACAAATGATCGATAAAGCCGCAATCCACGCCCGCGAGTGGCACATGCTGGTCTGACCTGCCGGCGATAAAAGACAGCCCCATGTCGCGAGCCAGCAGCTGAAACGCCACCTCGCCCTTGACGGGCAGCACTGTGCCGTCCAGACCAAGCTCGCCTGCGATAAGGCAGCGATCGAGGTTGTCACGGGGAATCTGTCCATCGGCTGCCAGAACCGCGATGGCGATGGGCAGATCAAAGCCGCTACCGGTCTTGCGAATATCGCCGGGCGCCAGGTTGACCGTAATGCCCGAGCGTGGGATCTCGAACCCGGCGGAGCGCATCGCACAGCGAATACGACCGCGCGACTCCATCACCTCCATACTCGGTATGCCGAGCATCTGAATGCCCGGAACGCCGCCGGCAAGCGAGACCTCGACCGTGACGTGAATCGCCTCGACGCCGCGGATGCAGGCCGCGTGAACGGCAAACGTCTCGAACGCCATCACGACACCTGCCAATCGAACGCGTTGTACTGATGCTCGATCTCGGCGATATGCCCGCCGCGGATGGTGACACCCACGGCATCGAAGCGGATCGCCTTGAGCGGATAATGCTCCATGAGATAGCAACTCGCGATGCGGCGGTAGCGGCGTTGCTTTTGGGCGTCCACGGCCTCCTCGGGAAAGACCCGCGTGTTGCAATCCAGTGCGACGCGTCTAGTCTTGACCTCGGCCATCACCACGACATCGTCGAGCTCATCGAGCAGCACCAGATCGGCCTCGCCCTCGGTGCAACGATAACCCTGCTCCAGCAAGGTGTAGCCGCGCTCGTTAAAGTAGTCGATGGTGATCAGCTCGCCCAGCATGCCCAGCTCGCGGGGACTGAGTCCCTTGATAAACTCGGGCGTCATCGCCCCGCAGTCGAGCTCGCCGTTTTCCCAACGCTCCTTGAGCTGCTGCGTCTTGCTCTTTTTGCTTGCGGCACTCATGGGGTCTCCTTTCCCGCACACTGCATTGCCCCGATGATGAGGGCACCTTTCATGCAGGTAAGTACCGGAAGCAAACCAAAAGCTGACCAAATGCCTTCAAAAAACGGGCCGTACGCAGCAATGGTGTTGCATACGGCCCGCTACCAGCAGGTTTATAAAACCCCAGAGGTCCCTGTCTCCACAATTGGCCTAGAAAAGGCGCTCAGTCTGCAGAAAGTTTCCGCAAAAGCTCACGCGGTGCAGAGGACAAAGTCCATGTTTGCGAATGGCCTCGATATGCTCGGGGCTTGCATAGCCCTTCGACTCGGCCAGATGGTACTCGGGATATTCGGCGTCGTACTCAACCATCATCTCGTCACGCGTGACCTTGGCCATGATGGACGCCGCAGCGATGCAGGCGATCTTGGCATCGCCCTTCACCACATCGCGCTCGTTAGGAACGGCGCCCAAGGGGTTGCCATCCATGAGGACGCAGTCGGGTTCAAGTCCCGTATCGGCCACGGCGCCCGCAACGGCAGCGCGGATGGCACGGGCCATGCCCATCTCATCGATATCCTTAGGCGCGATATGGCAAAAACCGATCGCCGTCGCCACCTCGGCAATCTTCACTGAGAGCAACTCGCGGCGCGCCGGCGTGAGCTTTTTGGAATCGTTGATGCCCCAGACGCGCGGCTCCATAGGAAGGCAGACGGCGCATACCGTCAAAGGACCGGCCACCGATCCGCGACCCACCTCGTCGACACCGACGACCACCCCATCGCCGCCGAGCTCATGCATAAGCTCGTACATGTCATTGACGCGCTCGCGCTCGGCAAGCTCTTTGGCATGGCGCTTGAGGGCGCGCTCGCAAGCCTTGATCACCTGCTGACGCGGGTCCTCGCGATAATGCTCCACGAGGGCGGGAATCTCCTCAAACGTAGCGCTCGCCAGCTCTCCGGCAACCTGCGATGCCGAAACCGAGCTCGTCATGTTGGCCATACCAGGCCCTCCTTGCATGCAAATCAGATAAAAAGAAGGGCCACCCGAAGGTGACCCTTGTGTCCAAACGAGTGGACAGACGCTGCGATCTTCTTAGCGCTTCTCGGGGATACGAGCAGCCTTGCCCACCTTGTCGCGGAGGTAGTACAGCTTGGCGCGACGGACGCGACCATGACGAACGACCTCGAGCTTGGCGATCTTGGGGCTGTGAAGCGGGAAGGTACGCTCAACACCGACACCGAAGGACATCTTGCGGACGGTGAAGGTCTCGCGGGCACCGGCGCCGGCCATGCGGATGACGTCGCCCTGGAAGACCTGGATGCGCTCGCGGTCGCCTTCCTTAATGCGGTAGTGAACCTTGACGTTGTCGGCGACGCGAACCTGAGGAATGTCCTCGCGGATCTGCTGACGCTCGATTGCGCGGATGTAATCCATGTGCAATTCCTTACTCTTCTAGAGGTGCCGTACCACCTTGGCCGGCACGTAGTTGAACAAACGTATTCGAGTATACACGCGCGGGTTTCTGCTGCAAGAACAATTTTTTACGCAGACAAAAAGACAAAACCCGCACATGATAACCGCCCGCCTCACGAATGAGACGGGCGGCATGAAAGGGGCTACGCTAGGCGTCTAAACCCAAAACGTTAGGCGGAACGCTTGGCCTCGAGCTTGGCTTGAGCGGCAGCCAGGCGTGCGAGGGGCACGCGGTAGGGCGAACAAGACACGTAGTCCACGTCGGCCACGTTGAACAGGCCCTTGATGGACTTGGGGTCGCCGCCGTGCTCGCCGCACACGCCAAAGTGCATGTCGGGGCTAGTGGCTCGGCCCTTCTCGACGGCCATGCGCACCAGCTCGAGCACCGCCGTATCGATGGTCTCGAAGGGATTGTCCTTCAAGATCTTCTTATGCATGTACAGCGGGATGAACTTAGCCTCGGCGTCGTCACGCGAGAAACCGAAGGTCGTCTGGGTGAGGTCGTTGGTGCCAAAGCAGAAGAAGTCTGCGTGATGGGCGATATCGTCGGCGACCATGCAGGCGCGCGGCAGCTCGAGCATCGTGCCCACGGGAATATTGAGCTCGACGCCCTCCTCGGCGGAAACCTCAGCGATTACGCGCTCGATAACCTCGCGGGTCTGGACATGCTCGGCCGTGATGGAGACGAGCGGGACCATGATCTCGGGGCGCGGGTCGACGCCTTCCTTGATAAGGCGGGCGGCAGCCGTGGCCACAGCGCGGACCTGCATGAGCGGCAGATCGCTAAAGACGACGGACAGGCGCACACCGCGCAGGCCGAGCATCGGGTTGGACTCGACCATGCCGTCGATGCGACGTAGGCGGGCACGCAAGGCGGCAAGCTCTTCCTCGCTGGCGCCAGCGGCTTCCTTCTTGGTGATGGCGACCTCGAGCTCGCGAGGATTATCCAGGAACTCATGAAGCGGCGGATCGAGCAGGCGGACAACCACGTCGCGACCGGACATAGTCTTGAACATCGCCAGGAAGTCCTCAGTCTGGACCTTGAGCAGGTCGGCCAGGGCCTGCTGCTTCACGGCCTCATCGTCAGACAGGATAAAGCTCTGGATGATGTTCTTGCGGTCGCCCAGGAACATGTGCTCGGTGCGGCACAGGCCAATAGCCTCGGCGCCAAACTCGAGGGCAAGCTCGGCATCCTCGGGATTGTCGGCGTTGACGCGCACATGGTTGGCATAACCACAGGTCTCGTCCAGGCGAATCTCGTCGGCCCAGGACAGGATAGTGCCCAGGTCGCCGGTAAGCTCGGCGGAGACCAGGTCGACGGGACCGTCGACGACGATACCCTGGGTGCCGTCGATGGAGATGACATCGCCCTCATGCAGCACGCGATCGCTGCCCTCGATGCGCACAACCTTCTCGGCGGCGTCGATGTGGAAGCGCTCAACGCCGCAGACGCAGGGCGTACCCATGCCGCGGGCGATAACGGCGGCATGGCTCGTCTTGCCACCGTGGCTGGTCAGGATGCCCTCGGCGGCGACCATGCCCTTCAGGTCGTCGGGGTTGGTCTCCCAACGAACCAGAATGACCTTGTGACCCTCGTTGGCGCGCGCGACGGCGGCGTCGCTCGAAAACACGACCTCGCCCATGGCGGCACCGGGGCTGGCATTAAGACCGCTGGCGAGAGCCTCGTACTTCTTGGAGGCGTCGAACTGCGGGTGCAGGAGCTGGTCGAGCTGCGCGGGATCGATACGGCTCACGGCCTCTTCGCGGGTGATTAGGCCTTCCTCGACCATCTCGATGGCAATGCGCAGGGCGGCGGTGGCGGTACGCTTACCCACACGAGTCTGGAGCATCCAGAGCTTGCCCTGCTCGATGGTGAACTCGATATCGCACATGTCGCGGTAGTGATCCTCGAGCGTCAGGAACACGCGCTCGAGCTCCTCACCTGCGGACTCGAGGCCCGGGGTGGTCTTGAGGTCGGCGATGGGCTCGGTATTGCGGATGCCGGCGACGACATCCTCGCCCTGGGCGTTGACCAGAAAGTCGCCGTAGAACTCCTTAGTGCCGTCGGCCGGGTTGCGCGTAAAGGCGACGCCGGTCGCGGAGGTCTCACCCTTGTTGCCAAAGGCCATAGCCTGGACGTTGACAGCAGTACCGAGCTCGTCGGAGATGCCGTGCTGTTTGCGGTAGATGCAGGCGCGCTCGTTCATCCAGCTGCCAAAGACGGCCTGGATGGCAAGGCGCAACTGGAGCTCCGGATCATGCGGGAAGACGGGCTTGCCGCCGGTGACCTCGAGCTCGGGATACAGGGCGGCCTCGACGTTATCAGAGAAGATGCCCTTGAAGGTCTCGACAAGCTCCTGAAGGTCCTCGGCCGAAAGCTCGGAATCGACGCGAACACCGGCGACCAGGCGGGCCTGGGTCAGGGCGTTCTCGAACAGGTCGGCATCAACACCCATAACGACGTTGGAGAACATCTGGATAAAGCGGCGGTAGCTATCCCAGGCAAAACGCGGATTTTGCGTCTGGGCGATGAGCCCCTGAACGGAGTCGTCGTTGAGGCCCAAGTTGAGGACCGTGTCCATCATACCGGGCATGGAAAATGGAGCGCCCGAGCGAACCGACACGAGCAGCGGATCATTGTCGTCACCGAGCTTCTTGCCACAGCGGGCCTCGAGGTCGGCCTCGGCGGCAACGATCTCATCGAGTGCGCCTTCGGGCCAGACGTTGCCGGCACCGGAGTACTCGACGCAAGTCTGGCAGGTAATGGTAAAGCCACCGGGAACCGGCAGGCCGATGCGGCTCATCTCGGCAAGGTTTGCGCCCTTGCCGCCAAGCACGAAGTTCATGGACTTGTCGCCCTCAGTGACACAGGTGCCCTGGGCGTCGGTTCCAAAACGGTAAACCCTCTTGCAATCGCTCACGATACTTCCCCTTCCATGCGCTTACGCGCACGACCGTGGTAACGAATCGACCCGCCGGATGCGGGCCGTGAGGGAACTATACGGCTGGATTTGAACGGGCTTGAGCAGAGGATACGCGGTTTGGTAAACGTGCTAAATATGGCGGTAAACGGTAGGTAAAGTTGGTTACCTTATGAAGATACCACTGCAAGAAAAATGCAGGTCAAGTGCGATGTTTTTGCTAAATCGCTTTATCAAAATGCTACTACTATTAGGTGCGGCGGGCGGCGCGGCGGGCGCGGGCTTCTTGGATTTCCTCCAAGTGGCTAATGATCTCGGCAGCGCTTTCCTCGATGGCCTTGCCGTCGGTGCGCACCACAAAGCAGCCTAGGCGCTTCATGAGGGCACGAGCTTCCTCGAGCTCGCTACGCACGCTCTCGGGCTCGGCATAGGAGCCGGCAACGGCACGGGCGTAGTCATCGCCCAAGCGGCTATCGCGAATCTCGGAAATAATGTCGACGGTCGAAATCAGGCCAAACAAACGCATCGGGTCGACCTCGTAAATTGACTTGGGTGGCTCCATGCCATGGGCCAACGGAACATTGGCAACCTTGTAACCTTGAAAGGCCAGAAACATCGACAGCGGCGTCTTGGACGTGCGCGATACGCCCAGCAGCACGATATCGGCACCCGACAGATCGTCGCAGCCGCGCCCGTCATCGTGCTCAACAAAATACTCCATGGCCTCGATACGATGGAAATAGCGGTCATCGGTTTTGTGAATCACGCCCGCGACGCCCTTGGGCGGCACGCCAATGAGCGACGACAGCACGGCGAGCGTCGGGCCGATCAGGTCGACCGAGCGGATATGCAGCATACCCAGGTAATCGAGCACGCGGGCGCGAAGCGCCGGATCGACAATGGTATGGAACACGGCAATATCGCGATGGTCTGCATCGACACGCGGGCCCACAAACGATTTAACCTGCTCCACAGAGTTCACCTTGGGCAGGCGCAAGAGATGAAAAGCCCCTTCATCAAATTGCCCGGACGCCGCAAGCACCACCTCACAAGCGGTATCGCCGAGCGAGTCGGAGATAACGATAACGGTGGGACGAGCGGTGACCGGGCAATCCATGCGGGGCTCCTTTTGCGCTTATGCGCAGGCTGGCTTACTTTTTGCGGGCAAGCTCACCGATGTTGGCGATGCCGGAGAAAACGGCCTCGAAGCGGTTGAGCAGCTTAAGGCGATTATCGCGGAGCTGCTCGTCCTTGTCCATGACCATAACCTCGTCGAAGAAACGGTCGATGGGCGCGCGCAGGGCGGCGAGGGCAGCAAATGCGGCCGGGTAATCCTCGGCAGCGAGGGCGGCATCTACAGCGGTCTGAGCAGCCTCGGAGGCATCGGCAAGCGCGAGCTCGACCTCGCCCATCAAGCTGCGGTCGTACTCCACGCCCAGCTCGGGCTTGGAGATATGCGCAGCGCGAGCATAGGCGGTCGCAAGGTTGTCGAACGTCTCGGCGTCGTTCTTGCGGGCCTCGTCGAGGGCGGCGCAGCGGGCGAAGAAGACGGACGGGGCGATGATGTGCACCGCAGAGACGGCGGCAACGGTATCGGCCGGGATCTTTTCGTCGCGGGCCATGCTCACCAGGCGGCCATGGAAGAAGTCACGAACCTGCTGGGCGACCTCGGCGGCGTCGAACTCAATGCCCTGCTCGCTATAGAGCTCGAGGGCGAAGTCGATGAGCGACGTGGGGTCGATCGGCAGGCGGTCGCGCAGGATGTTGATGATGCCGATAGCGGCACGACGCAACGCGTAGGGGTCCGAAGAGCCAGTCGGGGGCTCGCCGATGGCAAAGATACCGGCGATGGTATCGAGCTTGTCGGCGCAGGCCACGATGCAGCCAGCGGTGCCCTCGGGCAGCTCGTCACCGGCAAAGCGGGGACGATAGTGATCGCGAATGGCGTGGGCGACCTCGTCGTTCTCCCCCATCGCAGTCGCGTAATAACCGCCCATCACGCCCTGCTGGCTCGTGAACTCGACGACGGCGTTAGACACCAGGTCGGCCTTGCACAGGTGCGCGGCGCGAGCGGCATCGGCGGCAAGGTGGGCGCCCAGATGAGCCTCGCGGGCGATAGCGAGCGCGAGCTGCTCGATGCGCTCGGACTTGGCGAGCACGCTACCGAGCTTCTCCTGGAAGGCGACCTTGGCCAGACGCTCACGGAACTCGTCGAGGGAAATCTTCAGGTCCTCCTCGTAGAAGAACTTGGCGTCGTCCAGACGGGCGCGCACGACGCGCTCGTTGCCGTCGATCACGCGCTCGGCGTTCTCGGGCTTGCTGTTGGAGACGACCACGAACTCACGCGTGAGCTTGCCCTCGCCGTCATAGATCGGGAAGTAGCGCTGGTTGGTGAGCATGGACTCGCAGATGATCTCGTGCGGGACCTTGAGGAACTCCTCATCGAAGGTACCGACGAGCACCGTCGGCCACTCGCAGAGGTTGATAACCTCCTCGAAGACCTTCTTGGGCGTATCGACATGGCAGCCGGGGCGGGCAGCCTCGACCTCGGCGATACCGGCGAGGATGGCCTCACGACGACGCTCGGCAGAAAGCACGCCGGCGTCCTCGAGCACCTGCTCGTAGACGGCGGGGCTGGCAACCACATGGTCACCAGGGCCAAGTACGCGATGACCACGCGTGGTGTTGCCGCTCGTCACGTCGGCAAACGACACAGGCACAACATCCTCGCCCAAAAGGCAGCAGATCCAACGGACCGGACGAACAAAGGTCGCGTGCTCGTGGCCCCAGCGCTGGCTGCGGTAGTTGGGCCACTGCAGGCCGGCAATAGTCTTCTCGCACAGAGCGGTCAGAATCGGGGTTGCCGGTGCGGAGGGAATATTCTTCTCGGCGAACACATACTCGCGACCGTCAGTGTCCTCGCGACGGACCAGGTCCTCGGCAGCCACACCGCACTTGCGGGCAAAGCCCTGGGCGGCCTTGGTGGCGTTACCGTCAGCGTCGAAGGCAATGTTGGCCGCGGGGCCACGCTTGACCTCGTGAACCTCATCGGTCGCGGTGGCGACGTCGGCCACGAGCGCAGCCAGACGACGTGGGCTCGAGATCACGCGGACCTCGCCGTGGGCCAGACCGGCCTCGTCGAGGCCCTTGGCGATCATGGTGCCAAGCTGCTTGACGGCATTGTTCAGCGGTGCGGAGGGCATTTCCTCCGTACCGATCTCAAACAGGAAATCCTTAGCGTCTGCCATGGCTTACGCCACCTCGCCTTCCTGGTCGGCATTCTCGTTGACTCCGGCGACCTCGGCCATGTAGGCCTCGCAGCACGCCTTGGCGACGGCGCGGACGCGCAGGATGTAGTTGGCACGCTCGACCGCGGACAGGGCGCCGCGGGCATCGAGCAGGTTGAAAGCGTGGCTGCACTTCATGACGCAGTCATATGCCGGCAGCGGCAGCTTGCGCTCCAGGCAGGAATGGCACTCGGCCTCGTAGTCATCAAACTTCTGACGCATCATCTCGACGTTTGCGACCTCAAAGTTATAGGCACTGAACTCGCGCTCGTTCTCGAGGAACACGTCGCCATAGGTCATGGGCGTGCCGTCGGGCAGGTAGCTCCACACCAAGTCGTAGACCGAGTTAACGCCCTGCGCATACATGGCAATGCGCTCTAGGCCATAGGTGATCTCGACGGGTACGGGGTCGACCTCGATGCCGCCTACCTGCTGGAAGTACGTAAACTGCGTGACCTCCATGCCGTTGAGCCAGACCTCCCAGCCAAGGCCCCAGGCGCCGAGCGTCGGGCTCTCCCAGTCATCCTCGACAAAGCGGACGTCATGGTCGTTGGGGTCCAGACCGATAGCGGCAAGAGACCCCAGGTAAAGCTCCTGGGCGTTGACCGGTGAGGGCTTGATGAGCACCTGGAACTGATAGTAGTGCTGCATGCGGTTGGGGTTCTCGCCGTAGCGGCCGTCGGCGGGACGGCGGCAAGGCTGCGCATAGCAGGTGCGCCACTCGGCGGGACCGAGCGAGCGCAGCGTGGTCGCGGTATGGAAGGTACCGGCACCGACCTCGGAGTCATAGGGCTGCATAATGACGCAGCCCTGCTCGCCCCAGTACTGCTGGAGGCGCAGGATGATGTCTTGGAAGGAAAGCGATGAAGCGTTCATGCCTCTAATATCCCCTCGTCGAAACGATTACACGGTTAGGTACTGTACTATAGCGGTTTTTAGTCGATAGCGCCGATGCGGTTGGGCGGCCAGTAGCGAACGAGTGCCACAGCGATCAAATCAGAGCGATCGACGGGACCAAAGTAGCGTGAGTCGGCAGAGTTTTCGCGGTTGTCGCCCATCACCCACACGCACCCGTCGGGAACGGTGTAGGGATAGCTTACCTGAGTGCCGGGTGCTTGGACCGAAAGTGGCCAGCTCATGCCCGTCGTATAGTCCTCGTCGAGCGCTTGGCCGTCAACGACCACCTTGCCATCCTGCAGGTCGACCGTCTGGCCGGCCGTGGCAATAACACGCTTGACAAGAACATCATGCTCGGAGGTGCCATCGGGGTTGTGAAACACCACGATATCGCCCTGCTTGACGGGCTGACCGAGCTCGAGGCTCACCTTTTGTGCCAGGATCTGGTCGCCAATCTCGATCGTGGACTCCATGGAGCCGGTGGGCACCACAAAGGGCTCGACCACAAACGAGCGAATCAAGAAGGTGGCGACCAGTGCGATCGCGATGACCGCGATCCACTCAAAAGCGCCCCTCAACGCGGAATGCTGCGATGGAACCATTCTCACTCCTCGCTCTGCGAATACGAAGCGTCCAAAATCTCCTGCGCGTAAGCGCGCTCCTCGGGCGTGAGCCGCGCCGTCTCGATCAAGTCGGGACGCCAGCGGCAGGTGCGCTCGATGGCGTTCTTGCGACGCCAGACATCGACCTTGGCGTGATCGCCGCTCACGAGCACCGGCGGCACGCCCTCTCCGTTGAACTCGGCGGGACGGGTATACTGCGCGTACTCGAGCAGGCCTCCGTCCTCGGCGGTCGAGAACGACTCGTCGACGTTGCTCATCTCGTCACCAAGGGCGCCGGGAATGAGGCGTACGACGGCATCGGCAACGACCATCGCGGGCAGCTCGCCACCCGTAAGCACATAGTCGCCGATCGACAGACGTTCATCGGCATACGCATACGCGCGCTCGTCGACGCCCTCGTAACGGCTGCACACAAACAGCAGGCGCTCACTTTTGAGCAGGCGCTCGGCCACATGCTGCGTAAAAGGCTCGCCACAGGGGGTAAAGAACACCACCGTCGGCTTAGGACCCTCTGCGCTAATGGCCTCGATGGCCTCTGCGATAGGCTCGACCTTCATGAGCATGCCCTGCCCGCCGCCGTACGGCTCGTCATCGACGGTGCGATGGCGGTCGTGCGTCCAGTCGCGCAGGTTATACGCCTTAAAATCAAAAAGGCCGGCCTTGCGGGCACGGCCCAAGATCGACGTGGACATAACGGGCTCAAACATCTCGGGAAAGACCGAAAGGGTCTCAATTAGCATGTTGACCTCCCTACTTGTCCATATCGATCAAGCCGTCCATAACGTGGACGGAAATTGTTCCTGTGTCGGGAAGATCGAGCACAACCTGCTCGATCACGGGAATCAGCACCTCGCCGTACCGATCGCCCTCGACAACCCAAACATCGTTGGCGGGCGTCGACATGATCTCGACAATCGTGCCGAGCGAACCGAAGCGTTCGTCGACCACCTCGCGACCCATCAGGTCGGTATAGGCGGCGTCGAGCGAATCGAGCTCAAAGTCGTCACGATTTGCCAGCACGTAGCATCCGGTGATGCCCTCGGCGGCCGTCAAGTCGTCAATGCCCTCAAACGAGACCAGATCGCCATCGCCCGTATCGGTGACGGATACGACCGTGCAAAAACGGTCGCGCTTGAGCGCTGGCGGCGTCAGGGCGACGCGCATACCCGGCTCCAATACAGAAGGAAGCCCCCGCAGCGGCTGCGCGAGGACCTCCCCCTTCCTTCCGTGCGGCTTGACCACACGGGCGATGTTTTTGTACTGGGACCTCAAAGTCCTAGCCCAGAACCTCTACCTCGACAGCAGTGTCGAGGCGAGCGGCCAGTGCACGGGCGAGCGTGCGGATGGCCTTGATAGTACGGCCACGACGGCCGATGACCTTAGCGACGTCATCCTCGGCAACCGAAACCTCAATCGTAGAAGCGTCGTCGCCATCGATGACCTCGAGGCTCACGGAATCCGGGTCGTCGACGATCTGAACAACGAGATATTCGACGAGATCGGCGATGCGATCTGAGAGCATTGCCTCACCCTCGAGCTGTGCAGCGTCAACCTCAGGCACGATTTACTCCTCGGCGCCCTCAGCGGCTTCAGCGGCAGCCTTAGCGGCCTCGGCCTCTTTGGCGAGCTGCTTCTTGGACTTCTTGACGACGGTCTCGGTCTTCTCGCCCTCGTTGGCGGCCTTGACCAGAGCGGCGACAGCGTCGGTGAGCTGAGCGCCCTTGGACTGCCAGTCGGCGATCTTCTCGAGGTCGAGGTTGATGGTCTTGGGGGCGGTCATCGGGTTGTAGCGGCCAACCTCCTCGATGATACGACCGTCACGCGGGGCGCGGGAATCGGCGACGACGACACGGTAGTACGGACGCTTCTTAGCGCCGTGACGAGCAAGGCGAATCTTGACTGCCAAAGGAAACTCCTCCAACCAAGCAGCTTTAGGCTGCAACTACAAACAAACAGTTGAACATAATACGCCATCGACGCGGGCAGGTGAAGTCCGTGAGACCAACTTCTTCGGTGTAGTCGAGGGCAAATCCATATCTTAGACAAGAATTCGGGATTTGCAAGCACATACACGCACCCCACATGAGCTGCGCGGTATACTCATGACATGGAAAGACGCGAACATACATACGGTTATGAGGATGCCATGGGCGTCACGCCGCCTCCCTGGACGGGTCCGGCGGTGGGCCTCATGGACCTCGATGCGTTTTTTGCGAGTGTGGAGATGCTCGATCATCCCGAATGGCGCGGAAAGCCGCTCATCGTGGGCGGAGACGCCGATTCACGTGGCGTCGTGTCCACGTGTTCGTATGAGGCGCGTCGCTTTGGCGTGCACTCTGCCATGGCCTCGGCCGAGGCACAGCGGCTGTGCCCGCAAGCCATCTGGACGCACGGGCACTTTGATCGCTACCGCGAGGTGAGCGCACAGGTCATGGCGATTCTCGCCGACGAGACCCCGCGCGTTGAGCGCGTATCCATCGACGAAGCCTTTATCGATATCACGCCGGGTCGATTTGCGCCCGAAGACCCGCTGCTGGTTGCGCGGCGTATAAGCGACCGCGTGGCAGGGCTGGGAGTGACCTGCTCCATTGGCGTGGGATGCAACAAGACGGTCGCAAAGATCGCGAGCGAGCGGGACAAGCCGTTTGGGCTGACCATCGTGCGCCCCGGAACCGAGCAGCGCTTTTTGGCCGCGCTGCCGGTATCTGCCATGAGCGGCATCGGGCGCTCTGCCGAGGAGCGGCTGCGCCGCATGCGCATCTACACGCTCGGCGAGCTGTCACGTGCACCGGAATCCACCTTGGCCTCTATTTTTGGCGTCAACGGCGAGCGCATGCGTCAGCGTGCGCTGGGACTCGAGGCTTCTGAGGTCACGAGCCTGGACGAGGAACGCGAGGTTAAATCGGTAAGCAACGAGCGCACCTTTGCTAAAGATTTGACTGAGCGTGGGGATATTGAGGCGGCGATTGCGCTGTTGGGCGAGTCAGTAGGACGCCGCCTGCGCCGTCAAGGTCTGACGGGTGCCACGGTAACGCTCAAGCTTAAGTATTCGTATGGCAGCGGGCGTACGGCACAGCGCCGGCTGCCTCATCCGACCGACGATGAGAACATCTTCGTGGCGGTTGCACTCGAACTGCTCGACAACATCTGGCAGGAAGGAATGCACGTGCGCTTAGCAGGCATCGGCATGAGCGACTTCGACCATCAGGGCGGCATCCAGACCGACCTGTTCTGCGAAGTCGACGACCGCGGAGCCCAATCGAGCGACCGTCGCGACCTCTCCGTCGCCATCGACGCCGTCCGAGACAAATTCGGCGACACCGCCCTATCCTTCGGCCGCCAATCCCGCTTCAATAACTAGTCTTTTTTGGACGGGGGGGGGTTGCTGCCTTCCGTCCGACACGGCATTGGTAGTCAATTTGGGACGGGGCTATTTTAGCTACCCCTATATATCGGTTGAGATTCATTCGGCCTAATTCATTCACCGTCAGCCAAAGGGTAGCTAAAATAGCCCCGTCCCAAATTGACTACCCCGGATGTCCGGTTTGCCCGCCGCAACAAAACTCTGTCCCAAATAGCTACTGATCGAGCTTGACCTTCTGAATCGTGCAGTGACCGATGCCCGTGAGGCGCACGATCTGCTTTATCGAAAAGCCCTCGTTTTTGAGCGTACGGATGTAGTTGTCGCGCACGGCTTTAGGCAAAGCTTTAAGGTGGTGAGGCTCATACGGTTTAAGGAGAGCCTGTGCAAACTCCAGTGCATCTATGTCGCTCACATGAGCGCCGTCACGGAAGCAATATCGATTCGGTTCTCCCGAGGTACTGAAAGCAAAAAATCTCTGAGAATCTCCGAGCAAACCTAGCACACATTCAGTCATACAAATACCCGGGTATCCCATATATTCGCTAAAACTGCTCCAACGATATAGTGAAGCAGTCCCAATCCTGGCTTTCGCAGGATTATCGTGAATATATCTCACACAGTTGAGCAGCTGATCATCGTTAAGAATCGGCACGCTCTTAAATCGATCCTGAAAAACTGGTCCCTTCCGTCCGGTTTTCGCGTTGAAATACATCGCATATGCAGTCGTAACAGAGTGCATGCAATCGCTCAGGTGAACATGTTCATCATCTAGCAACAAGTGAATATGGTTGTCCATAAGGCACCAAGCAATGATATTGACGTCGTATTTTCGGCATTTCGAGGCAAGCAACCGAATCAAATATATCCGATCATCGGCATCCTCAAATATCAGCTGACCACCACAGCCCTTTTGGACGACATGGTAATAGCCGTAAACAGAGATTTCCCGCGCGGTCCGAGTCATACGCATCTCCTCCTCTACAGATAACAAATACGTTACCCGAGTCGGAAAGCTAAATATCACGCAATGAACCGCAACTCGCTTCTATCGGCGAACGGTAGGTAGTAGCTAAAAAAGCCCCGTCCCAAATTAGCTACTTTGGGCAAAAAGAAAGCCGGGCAGGTGCGGAAAACCGCACCTGCCCGGCGATATGCGTGAGGGTAGCTAAACCCCGTCTCAAATGAGCTACTAGAGGAGGTTGAGGGGGAGCTGGGGAGCGTCTCCCCAGAGTTTCTCGAGGCGGTAGAAGTCGCGGGCTTCGGGAGTGAAGACGTGGACGACAACCGAACCGTAGTCCATGAGCATCCAGGTCTTCTGCTCGCGACCCTCGATGGAGAACGGGTGCTCGCCGCAAGCCTCGGCGACCTTCTCCTCGATCTCGTCGACGATAGAATCGACCTGGCGGTTGTTGGTACCGGTGGCAAGCACAAAGTAGTCGCATACGTCGGAAAGCTCGGTCAGGTCGAGCACCTGAACGTCCTCGCCCTTCTTGTCGTAGGCGGCCTGTGCGGCGGCGCGGGCGACATCCTCGGCGGCGACACCGCTCGCGGACAGCGAGGCGGCAGTGCGGTCGGACGTGGCGGCGAAGCTCTTGTGCTCCACATGTTCAAGAATCTGCTCGTCGGTCATGGTCTCGTCGGCCATGGAATACCTCTTTCTAGACAGCCCGAGCTAGCGCAGCTGGGCGTAATGGTTGTAAATCGAAATAGCCGTGGGATAAAGATAGCGCCCGGACTGGATCACATAGACCAAACCCTGCGCAAAACAGGAGAAGAACAACTCGTCGAGCGACGACTCCCCCACCATCTTGCGCAGCGCATGCGCATAGTCGCCGTGGCGGTTGGGCTCGATGGCATCGGCCACAAAGACCACCATATCGAGCGGCGTCATGTCGCAAGCGCCCACGGTATGACGGTCGACAGCCTGGAAAACGGCCGGCGACAACTCGGGGAAAAGCTGCGGAAGCTCATAGGCGGCAACAGGACCATGCAAAAGCGGCGTCGCGGCGGAAGGAGAGCCGGCAATCTTAATGCCGTAATGCAGAGCGCGCGTAACCAGCTCGTCGTCGGAGAGCACTTTGTCCCAGTCGTGGATCAGACCGGCAGCAGCGGCATCAAAGCGGTCAACGCCGTAGACCTCGGCCAGATGAAGTGCGGTCTCGGCAACACCCAGCGAATGCACATAGCGCTTGCGCTTATCCTTCATGCGAACATCGAGCAGCTCTTGAATGCGCTTGAGCAGTGCGCGCTCATCGCCCTCAAACTGATCCTCTACCGACAACGTAGACCCCCATCACTCAAAATCTTCTTGGCCCAAATCGGCATATAGCCTGCGTTTGCGAATGTAGCCGAGCACGGACTCGCTCGTAAGATAGCGCACGCTCATGCCGCGGGCAACTCGCTTACGAATGTTCGTCGAGCTGATCGCCAGCGCCGGAATCTGAATATAGCGCACGTCGAACGGCAGCCCCGACTCTTTGATTCGGGCACGCGCCGTATCGATATCAAAGCCCGGTCGTGTCGCCGCAATAAAGGTAGCAAGCTCACCGATTCGTTCGGCATCATGCCAGGTCACGATATCGATAATCGCATCGGCGCCCGTAATAAAGTAGAGCTTTACCTGCGGCGGGTAAAAGTCGCGAAGGGCATGAAGCGTATCAGCCGTATAGGTTACGCCCGGGCGGTCGATCTCGAACCGGCTCGCCAAAAAGGCCGGGTTCGCGGCGGTGGCGAGGACCGTCATGGCATAACGGTCCTCGGCAGGCGTCACCGGCTTGTCAAGCTTAAAGGCAGGCGTGCCCGCCGGCATAAAGAGCACGGCATCCAAGTCGAGGGACTCACGCGCCTGCTCAGCGGTCACCAGGTGCCCGTAATGGATGGGATCAAAGGTGCCACCCATAATGCCGAGCCTAAACTCCTGCCCGTCCTCTAGAGGAAGCTCGGGCAGACCGATTCCACCGCGCAGCGACATGGCTTACTCGCCCTCCGAGGTCTCGGCATCGTCCTCGGCATCCGCCGCATCGACAACCTCGACGCCCTCATCCGCAGCATCGGCCACGTCAATGGCCTCGACGGCAACGTCCTCGCCAGCATCCTCGAGCTCTTCGTACTCCGAGAAGTCCTCGGCGCCCTCAAAGTCAAAAGCGCGCTGGCAAATGCGGACCTCGTCGCCCGCACGGCAACCGGCCTTCTCGAGCGCGTCGTCAACACCCATACGCGCAAACTTATGCTGCAGGTAAATGACGGCTTCCTCGTTTTCCCAGTCGGTCTGGATGACCATGCGCTCGATGGCACGACCGACCACGCGGAAGGCACCGGGCTCTTCCTGGACAATGCGGAAACGCTTCTCGCGCTGCAGGCGGCGACGCTCCCACTCCTCGTCGCGCAGATCGACCGGCTCATCAGAGACCGCCAGCTCGGCGCGAAGCTTAGCCACCTGCTCGCCCACGGCAAGCATCAGCGTGTTGAGGCCGGCGCCCGTAACAGCAGACACGGCAAAGAACATATGGCCATCGTCGAGCGCCGCACGCTTAAGGTCGGCAATCTTGTCGGCCGTGCCCGGCGCATCACACTTGTTAGCAACGACGATCTGCGGACGCTCCGAAAGCTCGGCGCCATACTGCTCGAGCTCGCGGTTGATGATGCGATAGTCCTCGACCGGATCGCGATCCTCAAAACCACCCGTCATATCGACGACGTGCATGATGAGTGCCGTACGCTCAATGTGGCGCAGGAACTGGTGACCCAGGCCCTTGCCCTCGCTCGCGCCCTCGATGAGACCGGGGACGTCGGCAACGACGTAAGAATATTCACCGGCACGCACCATGCCGAGGTTCGGCACGAGCGTGGTAAACGGGTAGTCGGCAATCTTGGGACGGGCGGCACTCATGCGCGCGATGAGCGATGACTTACCCACGGAGGGAAAGCCCACGAGCGCGGCATCGGCCATAAGCTTCATCTCGAGCTCGATCCAGTGCTCCTCGGCCGGTTCGCCCAACTGGGCAAAGGCCGGAGCGCGACGCACCGACGTCACAAAGTGCGTGTTGCCCAGACCGCCGGCACCGCCGGGCGCCACGACGACGCGCTCGCCGTCGTGCACCAGGTCGGCAATCTCAAACATCGGGGTCTGCGTCTCGGGATCGAGCTCGCGCACCACGGTACCCATAGGGACCTTGAGAATCAGGTCCTCGCCGCTCTTGCCGTTACGACGGGCACCCTGCCCGTGCGTGCCGCGCTCGGCGCGAAAGTGATGCTTAAAGCGGTAATCGATCAGCGAAGACAGCTGAGCATCGGCCTGGATGACGACATTGCCGCCACGACCGCCGTCGCCGCCATCGGGGCCGCCCTTGGGGACAAATGCCTCGCGCCTAAACGACATGCATCCGGCTCCGCCGTCGCCGCCGCACACGTTAATGCGGCTGATATCGGTGAACTGTGACAACAGAATCGCCTCCTACAAAAAAGAGGGAGACCCTTGAATCCTAAAACTCAAGTGCCTCCCACATATGTGCTCTATGAAGGGTGAATTACGCGTTCGCGAGCGGGCGTACGCTGACCCTGTGCTTGATACCCTTGTGGAACTCAACGGTACCGTCGACCAGCGCGAACAGCGTGTCGTCCTTACCACGGCCAACGTTCTCACCCGGGTGGATGTGCGTGCCGTGCTGACGGACGAGAATCGTGCCCGTGGTTACCGTCTGGCCGGCATAGCGCTTCGTGCCAAGGCGCTGACCGCGGGAGTCACGGCCATTACGGGAGGAACCGAGTCCTTTTTTGTGTGCCATTGTGTATACCTACTCTTTCGTTACGAGTGTAATCTACTCGGCGACGGGAGCCTCGGCAACAGCCTCAGCCTCTGCCTTGACAGCCTTCTTGGCGCGGGAGGTAGCCTGAACCTTCACGATCTTCAGCTTGGTGAGCTGCTGACGGTGACCCTTCAGACGACGATAGCGCTTGCGCTTGTGGAACTTGAAGACCAGCTGCTTCTCGCCCTTGAACTGCTCAACGATCTGAGCGGTAACCTTGGCCTTGGCCAGCTTGTCGGGATCGGTGACGATCTTCTTACCATCGTTGAGGAAGATAACCGGCAGGGTGACCTTGTCGCCCTCATTGCCCTCGATCTTCTCGACGGTGATGACATCGTCGGTGGCGACCTTGTACTGCTTGCCGCCCGTGTTAACGATTGCGTACATGTTTACTTGCCCTTCATGCATCAGTTAGTGCAACAGCCGAATATAGTAGCAGGCGAAAATACCCCCGTCAACGAGTATGTGGAGCAAATCCACAAGTTCGCACAGGTATGGGGCTGACGAGTCGGCCCTCGTCGTCCTCGCATGCTTGATTCTGACGCTCGACATCGTAGGAGCAGATGGTCACGAGGTCTTGCATACCGGTGGAAACAATAGGTGCATCCACGCCCGGGGTCAAGCCCTGCAACAAAACATCAGCAGCAGAAAGCAAAATTTCCGGACGCATGGAGCCCTCGTTGTCGGCATGGGTGTCGAGCATGAGCACCAAATGGTCCGGGCGCTCCCCCGCCGTGAGCTCATAGCCCACGAGCGTGTGATCCAAATCCAAGCGCTTGCTCTTTTTGCCGCGCGCGTAGTCGATGCCGTGGCCCGCGCGCAGCGTGTCGATCGCACGACGCACCTCGTCGGCGCTTACGGGCGCCTCGGGATCCAAGTGCAGGTCGATGCGATACGACAGGCGCGTGAGCTGCGCCGTCAACGCCGGCGTGCGCACGTCGATGTACGCCGCCTCGATGGGCGCCAGATCGGCCGGAGACGCCGCAGCCAGGCGCCCAAACGCCTCGTCGAGCGCCACGAACTCGGTCATAAACAGGTCATACCACTCGCAGGTCGACGACGTACCCACCGGCAGCGCCGAAGAGAAGCCCACGCGCATGTGCGGAGAGAAGCCCTGCGTGACGGCATAGGGAAGTCCCGCACGGCGCACGATGCGCTCAATGGTATGGATTACTTCGAGATGGCCCAGGTACTTAAGGCGATCGCGCTTGCCATAGCGAACACGAAGTCTAAAGAGCGAGGGGTTGTCGGTCAGGCGCTCACTCATGCGCGATCACCCATCAATACATTCTTGGCGTGGAGCGTGGGGCAGATCCCGCAGCCGGTGCACGACGTGCGGGTACAGTCGGGAGTCGTGACGCCCTCGAGCGAGCGACGGTACTCGCGCTCGAGGAAGCCGCGCGTGCAGCCGGGGCTCACGTGCTCCCACGGCAGGCGCCAGTCCAACTCGTAGGGCAGGTGCACGAGCTCATTGAGGTCGATGCCGTTTTTGGCAGCAGCTTCCTTCCAGTTATCGAGCGAGAAATGCTCTACCCAGGCGTCAAAGCGAGAGCCCGAGCGCCAAGCATCGATGATGACGGGCGTCATGTCACGACCGGCGCGGGAAAGCGCGGCCTCGATGAGCGAGGTCTCGGCATCGTGGTAATGCACGCGGACGGCACGGTTGCGAACGCTCGTGATAAGCAGCTTCTGGCGACGCTTGACGTCGTCGTAGTCGAGCTGCGGGCACCACTGGAACGGCGTGGCAGCCTTGGGGATAAAGACCGAAACCGAGATCGACACCGAAATCGAGCCGCGACGAGCCTTGGGCACCACGGAACGACCGAGCTCCAGCACGTGATCGGCCAGATTGGCGATGGCCACGATGTCCTCATCGCGCTCGCCGGGAAGGCCCATCATAAAGTAGAGCTTCATGCGGTTCCAACCGGCCTCGAAGGCCGCCTTGGCCGCACGGTCCAGGTCCTCCTCGGTCACGGTCTTGTTAATGATGTCGCGCATGCGCTGGCTGCCGGCCTCGGGCGCGAACGTCAGGCCGCCCTTCTTTTCGCCGGCGACCGACTCGGCCATATCCACGCCAAACGAATCCAGGCGCTGCGACGGAATAGACACGCGAATACCCGTATCCTCCAGGCGACGGTTGAGCCTGCCGAGCACGTCGCGAATGCAGGAGTGGTCGGTCGTGGAGAGCGAGGTCAGCGACACCTCGTCATAGCCGGTCTTTTCCAGGCCCTGAATCACCGACGAGACGATCTGGTCGGCCGAGCGCTCGCGCACCGGGCGATACGTCATGCCGGCCTGGCAAAAACGACAGCCGCGGGCGCAGCCGCGCAGGATCTCGATAGACAGGCGGTCGTGAACCAGCTGCGCATAGGGCACGCACGACTGCGACAGCGGATTCGTGGCGCCGAAATCCTCGACGACGCGCTTGTAGACCACGGTCGGCGCATCCTTGCCCTCACGCGGCACGGTGTAGCCATGCGGCGAGCAGGGCTCGTCATGACGAACCTCATAGAGTGACGGCACGTAGTTGCCGGCAATGGATGCAAGCTGCTCAACAATCTGCGCGCGCGGGACTCCTTCGTCACGCAGGCGGCGATGCAGCTGGCAGGTCTCGAGCAGCGATTCCTCGCCCTCACCGATGAGGATGGCATCGAAGAAGGCCGCGTACGGCTCGGGGTTGTACACCGAGGGGCCGCCGGCGATGATGATGGGGTCGTCTTCACCTCGGTCGGCCGCTAACAGCGGAATGCCAGCGAGGTCGAGAGCCTCGAGGAAGTTCGTCACCGCCATCTCGTGCGGCACATGCAAACCGACGATATCAAACGAAGCGACCGGCGCTGCACCCTCGAGCGACAGCAGCGGAATGCCCGCCTCGCGCATGGCGTCACCCATATCGGGCCACGGCACATAGCCGCGCTCGCAGGAGATGCCCTCGGCCTGGTTAAGGATGTTGTAGAGGATGGCGATGCCCTGGTTGGGCAGACCAACCTCGTACACATCCGGGTAGATCAGGCAGCAACGGTAGTCGGCATCGGCCTTGGAAAGCGTGCCCCACTCGTGATCGATATAGCGGCTCGGCTTCTCGACCTTGGCGAGCAACGGCTCAATTAAATGAAAACAATCTTGGTACGGAACGCGCAACGGAAAACCCCTAAGCAGCGAGATCTGATGCGTCCTGGTAGGACGCCATAGGACGGGTAGCGCCCGCGACCGTGGTCACAAGATCGCGAACGCGGGAAAACGTGGCAGTGACCACCTCATTGGCACGGCTGTAGTCGACATCGCGCTCGTAGAGCGAAACGAGCGCACGGCCCATGCCATAGGTGCCCGCGGCAGCAGTGAGCGCCTTGACGGCAAACCCAATATGCGGCGTCTGCTTGACGAGCGCGCGGGTGACCGCGCGGATCACAAGACCGCCGGCAAGCACGCCCGCGACCTCGTAGCCACGCTCGGGTTTAATGCCGCGTCCAAAGACGGCAGCGAGCTCAAAGAGCATGCCCACCTGCGCCAGCGCCATAACGGGATAATCGGCGCCCGGCAAAAACACCAGTGCACCGGTCGCCATATTGGTGAGCGCGCACGAGGTGATGATACGGTTGGCCGCCGCGATGCGCATGAAGGCAAAGTTCGCCGCAAAAGCCGTTTCCTTGTCGGTGCGATCGAGAATCCAGCGGGCAAGCGTCTCGAGCAGATACGTCTTATCGATTGCCGCTACCACGCCGAGCATGGGCGTGGACTCCTCGATAAACGGCACCTCCACAGCAGACTCGGCAAGCACGCACACGGGCGCGCCGGCGATCACGAGCTCCTGCACGGCACTCTCCAAGCGGTCGGAACCACACGAGAGCACCAGCACCACATCGGTATCGGTCTTTGGAGCAATTCGCTCCTCCCCCAGACGCTCGACGCGCACAATGCCCGAGGTCGTCTGCGGCACAAAGGCGTCACGCACCGTCTCGGCCAGAAAGCGCGAGGCGGACGAATCCAGATAGACCGAGACGCGCACCGGCGTATCGGAATCCTTCTTAACGGACGCGCCCATCTTAAAAGCGCGGGTCAGCTTATCTACGGGAATTTTCATAGCAAACCCCTCCAGCGGTTACGCGGCGCCCGAACGATGCCGCCATATGGATTGTACGATACCCACCGTCAGCAGCTGAATCATCATCGAAGACGAACCGAAGCTAATAAACGGTAGCGGAATACCGGTAATCGGCATCATGCCGATGCACATGCCGATGTTTTCGAAAGTCTGGAACGCCCACATGCCAACGATGCCCACACACGAAAGACGCAAAAACAGCGACTCGCACTTAAAGGCGACGCGAATCGTCGAAAAGATCAGCAGCACGTAGAGGCACAGGAGCAAAAAGGAACCGCAAAAGCCAAAGGTCTCGGACAGGAAGGCGAAGACGAAGTCGGTGTGGAACTCAGGCAGAAAGCCGCCGGCCGACTGCGTCGCATGCCCCAGGCCCTTACCAAAGAAGCCGCCCGAGCCAACGGCGATAAGCGACTGCTGCAGGTTGTAGGCATCGTCCGAATCGGCATTATCGGGGTCGATAAAGACCGTCAGACGGTTCATCTGATACTGCTTGATGAGCACATCGTGGCCGAGCAACGAATCAAAGACCGAATCAAGCGCCAGGACGAGGGCCACCAGGCCCACGAGCAGGGCCAGGGTCGACAGCACCCATTCGCGGCGTGCACCGCTCATGCAGATGACGATGGCGCCCGAAACCAGCACGACCAGGCCCGAGCCCAGGTCACCCATGGCAACGACGGCCAAAAACGGAATGGTCAGCATGCCGCAGAGCTTGACGTAGTCGCGAACGGTATCGATGCGACCGTTATACTGCGAGCCAAGCGTAGCAATAAAGAAGATGGTGATGAGCTTGGCAAGCTCAACCGGCTGGAACGTCAAGCCGATACCGGGAATCTTGATCCAGCCCGTCATGCCCAGACCGCCCGTATAGGACAGACCCGGAATCTTGGGCGAGAAGATCACGATCAGGTCGATGACGAGCAACGCCGTCGAGAAATTGGAAATACCGCGCAGGTCGGTTCGCCAGACGAGCACCGCCAGCACCGCTCCGATGCCAATTCCCAGCAGATGGCGCGAGAACGAAGCATCGGCCTTAAACTGCGAAGCCGACCAGATAATGATGGCACCGTAGGCGACGAGCGCCACAGTAGCCACGAGCACACCGATATGCACCTTTTGGCGAAACGTGCCACGCGAGGCCGAAAGTTGCTTGTTGACGCGGTCCAGGCTGCTGCGAGAGCCGGTCTTGGTTGAACGGAACAGATCCGCCGGAGAAAAATCCATCGCAACCTCCTATCGAACCGAAGAATCGCCCGAGGCCGAAGAGGTATCGGGCTCGTCATAAATCACGCCGAGCACGTCGCGCACGACATGCATCGCGGTATCTGAGCCACCGCCGCCCTGCTCCAGGACGGTAGCGATGACATACTTGGGATCATCGGCCGGTGCATAGGCGCAGAACCACGCGTATTCGTCCTCGCCACTTTTCTCGCCCGTGCCCGACTTGCCGTATACCTGCGGCGTCAGGGTGCCAAAGTGCGCCGCCAGGGACGTCGATGCCGTGTAAATCACGTCGTGCATGCCGTTGCGAACAAGAGCCAAATCCGAATCGCTGTTGATCTTGGCCTCCAGGCGCTTCTTCTTGCCCTTGCCATTGTACTTATAGGCATCGCCGTCGCCATCGCGCGACACGGCAGACAAAAATACGTGAGGCACGTACTGTTTGCCGCCGTTGGCAAGACCCATATAGGCGCACGCCATCTGCAGGGGCGTCACCAGGATGTCGCCCTGACCGATAGCAATGTTGGTCATATCGCCGGCATTCCACTTGCGGTCCTCGGCAGAGGCGTCGGTGAAGTATGACTCTTTCCACTCGGCATCGGGAATACGACCCGCGCCCTCACTCGGCAGATCGATACCGCAGGTCTTGCCTAGGCCCCAGCGACGAAAGACCTCCTGCAGGCCCTCGGGATGTTGCTCGTCATAAAAGAACGCCTTACCCATGTCGTAGAAGACGGGGTCGCACGAGTTGGCGATACCCGACTGCAGCGTCATGGTGCCGTGGCCAGACGTCAGCCAGCAGCGCTTGCCCCAAGCCTTGCCCAGACCCGTCCAATAACCCGTGCAGTTGGTTGTCTGCGTTGAAGTGTAGGTTCCAAACTCAAGACCGGCCAGTGCCGAGAGCGGCTTGATGGTCGAGGCCGACATGTACTGTCCGCTAATGGCGCGGTTGAGCAGCGGGTGCGAACCCTTGTCATCATTGAGCTCGGTCCACACGTCATTTGAGACGCCGCCGATAAAGACGGACGGATCGAACTTGGGCTGGCTCGCCATGCCCAGGATCTCGCCATTGTTGGGATCGAGACACACCACAGCGCCGTTGCCGGCATTGCTGTAGCCAGTGGTCTTGGCAAGCTCGATAGCGCTCGCCAGCGCCGTCTCACAGGCCTGTTGGATCTTAAGGTCGAGCGTGAGCTTAATGTCGGAGCCGGCCTTCGCGGGCACGGCGCCGGCCTGACCGGTCACATTGCCCGAAGCATCGACCTTGACGGTCTGCTCGCCACGAATACCCTGCAGCAGGTTTTCGTAGTAGCTCTCAACGCCCGCCTGGCCCACGATATCGCCCGACTGGTACGTAATCTTGCCAGCAGAAGCATCATCATCGCCAGAGGTTTTCTTATTCTGGGCCTCGAGCTGCTCGGAGGTAATGGTGCCGGTATAGCCCAAGATATGACATGCCGTCTCGCCATATGGATACTGGCGCTCGGTACGCTCGGCAATCTTGACGCCCGGGAACTCGCCGGCATGCTCCTGAATATAGGCAACCGTGGAGCGACGGACGTCCGTCGCGATGGTATGTAGGCTCTGGGCGCCCTCTGTATTGTCCTGAATATTGCGAAGGACCGCCACGTAAGGCATTCCAAGCACGTTGGCAAGATGGCGAACCAGAACCTCATCCTCGGCAAGGTCGCGGTAGGCCACGACAGCCAGTGAGGGACGGTTCTGGACAAGCGCCACGCCATTGCGGTCGAGGATGCGACCGCGCACAGCGGGTGTTGTAACGGTGCGAGTCTGATTACTATTGGCCTGCTTCTCGTAATAGTCCGACGAGACCATCTGCATGCCCCACAGCTTGACGGCAAGCGCCGCAAACATCGCGCCCACACCCGTGGTGAGGATGGAAAAGCGGCCCTTGAAGGCGGTCGCCGCGGTATTGCCCTCGCCCTCGGTGGCGCGCGGGGCCGTTCCATGCTGCGTATCGTAGGTAAAACGGGAATCGCCGCGACGCATGATGACCAGCGCGACCACGATGGCCACAACCAGCACGATACCGGCGATAATAACCGTCAACTGGGAAGACATCTACGGGCCTCCCCTATTTGAGCTTGCGGGTCTTGGGCTTAAAGCGCATACCCGCCTGGCGTCCGCCACGTGCGGAGAATCCATAGCCGGACTGCGGCACGACGCCGGACATCAAAAACGGAATGGCAACCAGACCCGTCAGGATCGAGGACGGCAGCGCATGGCCGAAGATCGCCACGACAAAGCTCGTCTCCAAACCCATAAACAGCAAGATGATGCTGTAGATCACATTAATGACGAGCGCAAAGGCGCCCACAGTGACGCCGCGCGCACTCGGGGTACCGCCCGTCTGACCGACGGCGCTGTGCACCAGGGCAAAAGAACCCACGGTCAGCAGGAGCGACATAACGCCCACCGGCACGGCAGCGGACAGGTCATAAAACAAGCCGCTGCAAAAACCGCACACGACGGCACGGGTCGGGTCGCCCGAGAACACGCTTAGGCACACCAGGATAATCATGAAGTTGACGCGACCTCCCGCAATGGAGATCTGCGGTGCCAGGCCTGCCTGCAGCAGCACACACACAATGGCGGCGATTACAAACGTGCGGGAGCTCATCCCCTGCTCGTGTAGATCCATGGACATGCCCCCTATTCGCTCGAGCCAGAATCGGTCGTCTCGGACGTGTCGGAACTGTCATCCGAGCTCTCGTCCTTCGTCTTGGTCGCAGCATCGCGCGACGTTCCCTGCGGCGTGCTGTTGGCCGTGCTCACGTCCTCATCCGAGGCCGACTGTTCGTCGGTCAGCGAGGTGATGACCAGCACTTCCTCGTTGTTCTCGGCCGTGGTCTGAGCGCGCACCACAATGGTGTAGTACACGTCGTTTGCGGATTTCTCAACCGACGAGACGGTGCCGAGCGGAAGGCCCTTGGGGAACACGCCACCGATGCCAGAGGTCACGATGATATCGCCAACCTTAACGTCGGAGTCGACGCTCACGTACTCAAGACGCAGCGTGCCGTCAGCCTGACCCTGCAGCATGCCCTGGGCGCGCGTGTCCTGTACCATGGCGGACACACCCGAGTTCTCGTCGCCAATAAGGCGCACGGTAGAGGTCTTGGCCGATACCTCGATAATCTGACCGATAACACCGGCAGAACTCGTCACGGGCATGTTGATGGTAAGGCCGTCGGCAGAGCCCTTGTCGATGGTTACGGTCGAGGTCCAGGCATCGCCCGAGGCACCAACGATACGAGCAGCGGTCGATTTGAGGTTGTAGGTCGACTGCAGGCCGACCAGCCCCTCCAGACGCTCGGCGGTCTTTTGAGCCTCGGAGAGCTCAGCAACCTTAGAGGTCAGCTCCTCGTTTTGCTTCTTAAGCTCGTCAAGCGTGTCCTGCGACGCCGTAAGGTTAGAGAACACGTTGCCGATCGCATTGAAGGGGGCCGCCACAGCCGAGCCCACAAAGCGCACCGGCGAGGTAATCGTCGTCACGCCCGAACGCACGGCATGAATCGGTCCTGCCTCGCCCTCGCGGATGTAAAACGTGAGCAGCAACACCGAAATCAGGCTGAAAACAATCAACGGGCGCATACCCGTTGATTGTCGCTTGGTATTCAGATTTGTGGAGAAACCCGAAGATCGTGCCAAATGGAATCCACCTTTTGGAAATTAAGCATTGGTCTGGACGAAGCCGCCATCAAACGCATTGGCCTCGAGCACGCGGGCACAGCCGTTAACGACGTTATCGAGCGCCGTGGGGCTGACGTTGACCGAAACACCGGTCTCATCGCGCAGGCGCACGTCGAGACCGCGCAGCAGCGCGCCGCCACCAGTCAGCAAAATGCCGTAGTACATAAGGTCCGAGGCAAGATCGGGAGGCGTAGCGTCGAGTGCGTCCTTGACGGCCTTGGCCATCTCGTCGAGCGGCTTGTTGAGCGCGCGACGAATCTCCTCGCTCTCGATGCGCACGGTCTTGGGCAGACCGGTGATCACGTCGCGGCCGTTGACCTCGACGTCGAGCTCGTCCTTGAGCGGCACGGCGGAGCCGACCTTGATCTTGATGTCCTCTGCCGTACGCTCGCCGATGGCCAGGTTGTAGGCATCACGAACGTGCGTGAGGATGGCCTGATCGAACTCGTCGCCGGCAATACGGATGGACTGCGAGACGACGATGCCACCCATAGCGATAACGGCAACCTCGGTGGTACCGCCACCGATGTCGATGACCATGGAGCCGGTGGGTTCCTCGACGGGCAGGTCGGCGCCGATAGCGGCAGCCATGGGCTCCTCGATCAGGTAGGCCTGGCGGGCGCCGGCCTGGATCGTGGCCTCAAAGACGGCACGCTTCTCGACCGACGTGACACCGGAGGGAACGCAGACGACAACGCGCGGACGCGGGGTCCACGGATAGCGCTTCTCAGACGCCTTGTCGATAAAGTAACGGAGCATGGCCTCGGTAACATCGAAGTCGGCGATGACGCCGTCCTTCAGGGGACGAACGGCCACGATGTTGCCGGGCGTACGGCCGAGCATGCGCTTTGCCTCGATACCGACCGCGAGGATGCGCTCGTCGTTCTTGTCGATGGCGACAACAGAGGGCTCGCGAATGACGATGCCCTTGCCACGCACGGAGACAAGCGTATTTGCGGTGCCGAGGTCGATGGCAAGATCGCCCGCATAGCTACCGAAGAACATATCCATCAAAGAAAACAACGCAACTCCTGATGTGTTGGATGATTGCTGGAAAACTACTAGCTCATCATACTAGCGCAAGCCCGGCACCTCACTTGCGGTGAAGCGCCGGGCAAAGCTAAATCCCATAAGGTCACTACTGGTTGTCAGCAGCCGAGAAATCCATATCGAGCGAGGAAACGGCCCAGCCGATATGGTTATCGGAGCGCACGAATTTGACGGTGTACTCCTGCTCGCCGCCCTTGGACAGCGATGCCTTCACCTTGGCGGTCGTCTCGGTCATGGACTGATCCATGCCCTCGACGGACACGGTGGCACCCTGCGGAATCGAGGAGATGATCATCGACTTGGCGTCCTCGGACAGGCTCGAGGCCAGGCAAGACTCGGCCTTTGCGGTGTCACCGTCGCCGGCAGCCTGGAACAGATCGGTGATAACCGACTCCTGCGAGGGGAAGCCAAAGCCGCGCGTGTAGGCAAAGCCCAGACCGCCCGCAGCAATCAAGATGAGCAGAAGCAGCACGATGAAGACTTTGAGACCCGTGTGGCGATGGCGACGACGGACCTTGGCCTGCTTACGATCCTGACGGTCCTGCTGGACCATCTCGGACTCGGACAGCGTAAAGAAGCCGGTGTCCGAGGGATCGGGCATAAACTGACCGGTCGCGCCCGTAGGATCGAGCGGATCGACGGCAGGAGCGTCCATCGCGGGCGCCGGAGCCGTGGCCATAGCCGTCTGGGCAGACAGCGCGGCAAGCGAATCGTGCACGCGGGCAAGCTCATCGGCCTGCTCGGAGGTGAGCTGGTAGATGCCATCGGCAGTAGCGGCGTTAAAGGCGTCGAGTGCGTCGGAGGGGCGGCCGGCGGCAGAAAGTGCCTGACCCATGCCGGCGTTGAGCGCACGCGTGTCGTCGCGGGGGCCGGCAAAGTCGATAGCCGTGCGGTAGGTCTCCACGGCATCCGCCGGACGGCCGAGCTTAATGAAGCAACGACCAAGCTCGCCCAGTGCGGCGGCAGGAGCCGGATTGGCGCCGTCGATGGCAGCCTGACGGAAGGCGGTTCCCGCGTTGGCATAGTCGCCCGACTGGAACAGCGCATTGCCCAGGCCGAGATAGGCCTTGAACGGCGTGGCATAGGAAGCATCCTGCGTAGCGGCAGAGAACGCCTGAGCGGCCGTCGTGTAGTCGCCCACGGCCGCGAGTGCCTTGCCGCGGTTGGTGAGCAGCGCGCCGCGCTTGCCGTAGGTGCCGTCATTGAGAGCAGCGGCGTAGGCCTCGGCGGCCTCGGCATACATGCCCAGGTGCATCAAGGCGTTGCCACGAAGGTGATCGGCCTCGCCCATAATCTCATCGGGAGTTTTTGCCGCCCCAAGCATCTGGGCTGCAGCGGAAAAATCACCCGCGCGGTAAGCGGCGCGGCCCTGTTGGATCAGCTGGCTATTCAAGGAAGTCCCCTTTACTCGTGAACGATCTCGACATGGACGATCTCGTCGCCGGCACGCAGCTGCGAAATCACATCGAGACCCTCGACCGTGGTACCAAAGACGGTGTAACCGGAATCGAGGTTATGCTGGGCGCCCAGGCAGAAGTAAAACTGCGAACCCGCGGAATCGGGGTCCATGGAGCGTGCCATGGCAAGGGCACCATCGACATGGCTGTTGCACGGATTGGTGGCAAACTCGCCCTTGATGCAGTAGCCGGGGCCACCGGTACCGGGCATGCCGTCGGGGCCCTCAAGACCGGCAGCGACGTCGGCGCCGGACATATCGCGGGTATTGGGGTCGCCGCCCTGAATGACAAAGCCGGGCACATAGCGATGGAACTTAAGGCCATCATAGAAACCCATCGTGGAAAGCTCGCAGAAGTTCGCGACATGAATGGGAGCGCCCTCGCCGTCAAACTTGACCTTGATGGTACCCTTCGACGTCTCGATAACGGCGCACTCGTCGCCGGCAAGCTGATACTCGGGCGTGTAGAGCTCTTTCTTAAAACCAAACATGTGGTTCCTTCCTCGTGCGTTTAAAGCATATTTGTACGAATTGTAGCAATAAGCATGCGCTTACATCAATTGCGCACGTAGGTTATGCCGACTATGGAGAACTAATTTTAGGAACGCTGCTGCGGCTTCCAGGAGCCCACGTTGGCGTCGTACTGATTCAGCGCGCTGTTGCCGCCCTGTGCGATGGGCGCCAGGATCTCGCTTTGGTGGGAACTCATCGACTCGCCATCGGGAATGGCCAGCGAGATATCCCAGCTCTGGCAGATCACGTCGACGCGCTCGTACATCCACTCGGCAAGCTGCTTTAAGTGGGCGATGTCATCCGCATAGACCGTATCGTCCTGGTACTTAAGGTTGTTGAGCTCATCTTGCGTCTTTTTAATCTGGTCGCGCAGGGCGTAGGCACTCTGCGACAGCTCCTGACGGGTGGACAGCGGCGTTCGGAGATAACCGTTGTTAAAGGAATCGATGACCTCGCCGATCTGGTCCTCGTCGCCGTAGGACACGATGGTCTGATACAGACCGTCGAGCCTGGTATAGAGCTGATCATCGGTGAGCACGGTTTCTTCCTGGACCACCTCGGCAGAATCGTCCTGCTTGGTATCGTCCTCAGTCGCCTCGCCCTTTTGGCGCGTGGGGAAGGTCGTCTGCGCGGCCTGGCCAAACTGGTCATAGAAGCCAGGCATGACACCCATGGGATCGGCCGTCACGAACCAATACGCACCACCGCACACGACGGCAAGGACCGCGATGACGATGAGCGGCTTGGGGATATGACGCTTGTGCTTGTGATAGGCGTCCTCGTCGGGGTGCACCTTGCGCTTGGTTTTTTGAGCATCGTCATGCAGGGAAACGGGCGTGGGAATATCGACCTTGGGGATACCGAAATCCTTATCGAAAGCAGGCAGCACGCAGGTCTCATTGGGGTCGGCGGCGTCTGAGAGCACCGCAGCGGCAGAGGCTGGCGCATGCGGCACCTCGGTATCGATCTGCTCTTGCGTTAGGCGCGGAAAGCCCGCCGTGCGGCCCGCTGCCAGGTCGGATGCGGCCGCGTCCTCGGAGAGGATACCCGGAGCGGGGCGTCCGCATTTGGGGCACGTGCGATCATGCGGAGAAAGACGGGCACCGCAGCCCTCGCAGAACACGAACTCGGTGTGCTCGGGACCGTCGCCCGGACCCACATAGGCGTTGCAGTAGGGGCAGAACGAGGCGCCGTCCTCGATAGTCTTAAGGCAATGCGGGCAGATCACGGCATCCTCTTTTCGAAGCAATTCAAACAATCGAGGTTAGAGCATAACATCGCCACGGCCCCACAGGAACAAGGCACCAATTCAACATCGCCAGGGCGCGTAGCTACTTCTTCTTTTTGCTTGGCATCGAGACTTTGATGCCTTGGGCGGACTTGGTCACGCGAGAGCGCTTGGCTCCGGCACTCCTCTTTTTCTTGGGCTGGGCCTGGGCCACGCCCTCGAGCGCGCGGGCCTCGGCCTCGCGAACGGTGCGATCTTCGCGGCGCTGCGCCATGTCGGCGGCGACGCGCTTGGCAAAACGCTCGGCCGTCGAACCCGTCGAGCTCACCTTGCCGCCACCGCGACCCAGGCGGACGCGCACACCGCGGCCAAAACCAGTTGCGGCATGACGACGACGCGGCTTGAGCGAATCCATCATCGTGGCGAGCTTAAAGAACACCGAGCAGGTAAAGATCACGATGACAGCCAAGATAACCATCTGGCCCATCGACAGGTTGGCAATAGACAGCAGCTCCGGGAATCCGATAACGCCCACTAGGATGCCGGCGACTACAAACACAAAAAGCACCACACGTAAGGGCGTGAGAGGCTGCGAGATGCGCCAGATCAGGCTGACGCTCGCCGCGCAGGACGTAAGCAGGCACATCGTAGACAGCGTGAGCTGGCTAAAGCCAAACACGCGCGCCACAAAGATATCGAGCGCCGCAGCCAAAATGACCGCAATCGACGCCGGCAGTGCACGCTTGAGCACATTGGTCAAAAATGACCCCTTCACGCGAGCATTGTTGGGCTCCAAACCCAGCACAAAGCCCGGCGCGCCGATGCAGAAGAAGTTGATGAGCGTCATCTGGATGGGCTCGAAGGGGTACGGCGGCAGCGCAATGCACAGCGCCGCCAGGCCCATCGAGAACAGCGTCTTGGTCAGGAACAGCGACGCCGAACGCTGCAGGTTGTTGATGGAGCGACGGCCCTCGGCCACCACGGCGGGCATCGAGGCAAAGTCGTTGTCGACGAGTACGATCTCGGCCACGTTGCGCGCGGCATCGGAGCCGGCCGCCATGGCGACGGAGCAGTCGGCCTCCTTGAGCGCCAGCACGTCGTTGACGCCGTCGCCCGTCATGGCCACGGTGTGCTCGCGGCGCTTGAGCGCCTGCACGAGCTCGCGCTTCTGCTGCGGGGTCACACGACCAAAGACATGGTAGCGGTCCACTGCGGCATCGAGCTTGGCCGGCGTATCGAGCGTCGTGGCGTCCACATAAGCGTCCGCCCCCGGCACGCCCACCACGCGCGCGATCGACGACACCGTACGCGGGTCGTCGCCACTGATCACGTTGAGGGTCACGCCCTGCTCGTTAAAGTAGCCGATGGTCTCGGCCGCCGAGGTACGAATCTCGTCGCGGATGGTCACAAAGCCCACGGGCTCGGCCTCGCCCACCATATCGCCATCGGGCGTAAAGCCGTCAACGCGCGCCACCACGAGCACGCGGCAGGTATCGGCAAGCTCGGCGACACGGTTCTCGACCTGCGAAAACACACGCTCCGAAAGCACAAACTGCGCGGCGCCCATCACATAGGAGCCCTGCGCAAACGACGCGCCGCTCCATTTTTTGGAGGACGAGAACGGAATGACCGACAGCGGCTCAGACACCTTGACCGGGCGATCGGCGTAATAGTTGAGCAGCGCCTGGCAGGTCTCGTTGGCATCGGCCGAAGTCGCACGCGCCACGTTAGCCAGCGCAAAATCGAGCACCGTGGTATCGACGGAGACAGCCGCCTCGTCCGAGCCGGCGCCTAAGCTCACGCCCTCAACCGGCAGCGGATACGTGCCCTCGACCTCCATGCGGCCCGACGTGATGGTGCCCGTCTTGTCCAGGCACAGCACGTCGACGCGAGCAAGCGTATCGATGCAGTAGAGCTGCTGCGCCAGCACCTTGCGGCGGGCCAGGCGCACCGTGGCGATGGCGAGCACCGACGAGGTCAGCAGCACCAGGCCTTGCGGGATCATGCCCAGCAGGGCGCCCACCGTGGACAGCAGCGCCGACGAAGGCACATGGCCAGCCAGCAGCTCGGAGAAGCACCACGAAAGTGCGCTATCGCCCGGGGTTCCCGCGGCATCCCACAGCTCGCTCACACTCGAGGCAAACAACGCCAAACCGAGTGGGATCATGATGATGCTCGCAAAGCGCACGATGGCGTTAAGCTCGTTCATGATCTCGGAATTGACCTTTTTGACGTACTTGGCCTCGTTATTAATTTTGGCCACGTAGTTGTCGGCGCCGACATGGATCACGCGGGCGCGCAGCAGGCCCGAGTCGATAAAGCTGCCGCTCATGAGCTCAGAACCGGGCTGTTTCTTAATAAGGTCGCTCTCGCCCGTCAGCAGGCTCTCGTTCACGAGCGCCTCGCCCGAAACCACCACGGCGTCAGCGGGAATCTGATCGCCGCGCCCCAGGCGGATGATGTCGTCGAGCACGATCTGGTCCAAGTCGAGCTCCACCTCGGCACCGTCGCGCACCGCGATGGCCTTCTTAGAGGTCAGAAGCGTGAGCTTATCGACCATCTTCTTGGAACGCATGGATTGAATGACGCCGATAGCGGTGTTCAAGAACACCACGAACAGGAACGTCAGATTCTTAAACGAACCGGTCAAAATGACCAGGAACGCCAAGATCACGTTGATCAAATTGAACAGCGTGCAGAGGTTCTCGATGATGAGCTCTTTGACCGACTTGGTCTTGAGCTCCATGTTGCGGTTGATCTTACCGGCGGCGATGCGCTCCTCAACCTCGGCGGTCGAGAGTCCGCGCTCGATATCCGTTGTTGCCATACCACGTCCCATCACGTCGCGTCGGTATAAGAAAAACCGCCCGGACCATGCGAGGTTCGGACGGTCTTACGTTCGATGGTGCCCCATGTTGGATTCGAACCAACGGCCTTCTGCTCCGGAGGCAGACGCTCTAATCCCCTGAGCTAATAGGGCGAACGTTTGGCATTATACCCAAGTGCACCACGGGCTATCAAAATAAAAGAAAAAGCTTTGCAATTCCGAGGAAGACGCGGTGCAACGGCCCACTTTAGAAGGCAAAAGCAAGTCAGATAGTATAAACTCTCATGCACCATATATACACGGCTCGCGATGCGGGCCGTTTTTGCAAGGGTTATCCATCGAGGTGAGAGGCACACCATGATTGCAATTTTAAAGCAGAGCGCCAGCGACGAGGCCGTAAGCCATATCGTCAGCTGGATTGAGAAAAAGGGTCTGAAGACCGATGTCTCGCGCGGCGAGAACGAGACGATTATCGGACTGGTGGGCGATACGACCAAGATCGACCCGTTCCTGCTCGAGTCCATGGACGTCGTCGAGCGCGTGCAGCGCGTCTCCGAGCCGTTCAAGCGCGCCAACCGTAAGTTCCACCCCGAGGACTCCGTCATCGACTGCGGACACGGCGTCAAGATCGGCGGCGATCAGTTCCAGGTCATCGCCGGCCCGTGCTCCGTCGAGGGCGAGAACCTCATCCGCATCGCCCGCCGCGTGAAGGCCGCCGGCGCCACGATGCTGCGCGGCGGTGCCTACAAGCCCCGCACCTCCCCCTACGCCTACCAAGGCATGGGCCCCGCCGGCCTCGACCTGCTGTGCGAGGCGTCTGCCGAGCTCGACATGCCGATCGTCACCGAGATCATGGACCCACGCCACGTGCAGGTCTTCTTGGACAAGAAGATTGACGTCATGCAGATCGGCGCCCGCAACGCCCAGAACTTCCCCCTGCTCAAGGAGGTCGGCAAGACCCAGACTCCGATTCTGCTCAAGCGCGGCATGTCCGGCACGATCGATGAGCTGCTTATGGCCGCCGAGTACATCATGAGCGAGGGCAACGACAACGTCATCCTGTGCGAGCGCGGCATCCGCACCTTCGAGACCCGCACCCGTAACACCTTCGACCTCAACGCCGTGCCGGTGCTGCACCACCTGTCGCACCTGCCTGTCGTTGCCGACCCCAGCCACGCCACCGGCTACACCCGCTACGTTGAGCCCATGGCGCTCGCCGCGACCGCCTGCGGTGCCAACGGCCTGGAGATCGAGGTCCACGACGAGCCGAGCCGAGCCTGGTCCGACGGCGCCCAGGCCCTCACCCCCGATCAGTTCGACGACACCATGCGCCGCATCCGAGCCATCCGCGAGGTTGTCTCCCAAGAGACCATGGAGTAGCCCATGGGTACGGTGAGAAACGCGCGCGTTAACCAGGGCGGCCCTAAGTGCGCCGGCATCGTCGGCCTGGGCCTCATCGGCGGCAGTTTTGCCCGCGGCTATGCGCAGGCGGGCGTCCGTGTGCTGGCCTGGGACCCCGATGACGATGTCATGACGGCCGCCAGCATGGGCACTGTCGCCGGAGAGCTCAACGACAAGACACTCGGCGAATGCGACATCATCGTCCTTGCCTGCTATCCCGAGGCATGCATCGAGTGGCTCGAGGCGCATGCCCAGGCACTCGCCGACGCCACCGACACCGAGGCCATCATGGGCCCCGTGGTGATCGACACGGTGGGCGTCAAGGGCATCGTGTGCGAGCGCGCCTTTGAGCTTGCCCGCGAGCACGGCTTTTACTTTGTGGGCGCGCACCCCATGGCGGGCACGCAGTACTCGGGCTATGCGCACTCCCGCGCCGATCTGTTCCAGGGCGCGCCACTCGTGCTCGTACCGCCCGCGGTGGACGATGCCCTTAAGCTGGAGCTTTTGGGCCAGGTGCGCGAGATGGTGCGCCCCTTGGGCTTTGGCAAGTTCAGCGTGACCAGCGCCGCCGAGCACGACCGCGTCATCGCCTTCACGAGCCAGCTTGCGCACGTGGTATCCAACGCCTACGTCAAAAGCCCCACAGCCCAGGTCCACCACGGCTTTTCGGCCGGTAGCTACCGCGACCTCACCCGCGTGGCGCACCTCAACCCGCAAATGTGGTCCGAGCTCATGATCGACGACGCCGACGCGCTCGCCTTCGAGATCGACCATCTGATCGAGTCGCTTGGCGCCTACAGCCGTGCGCTCAAGAACCGCGACCAGCGCCATCTGGAGAATCTCCTTGCCGAGGGCGACCGCATTAAGCGCGCGCTCGACGACGAGGCCTCCCACTAGACCACCTATCACGCCAGGTCGAAAGGACCGAAGCTTATGGCGATTACCATCGATATCGACACCGCACGCCCCTACCAGGTGCATGTTGGCACGTTTTTGCTGGAGCAGTCGGGACCGCTCGTGCGCGCCACTGCCGGCGGCACCAAGGCCGTCATCGTTACGGACACCAACGTGGGCCCGCTCTACCAGATGCCCGTTAAGCAGAGCCTGGAGGCATCGAGCTACGAAGTGAGCATCTGCACCTTCGAGGCCGGCGAGGCCCATAAGCGCGCCGAAACCTATGTTGCCATTTTGGAGTTTGTGGCCGAGCACGAGCTTTCGCGCTCCGACGTGATCGTGGCACTCGGCGGCGGCGTCGTGGGCGACGTGGCGGGCTTTGTGGCCGCCACCTACATGCGCGGCTGCAAGTTTGTGCAGATCCCCACGAGCCTGCTCGCCATGGTGGATTCGTCGGTGGGCGGCAAGACCGCCATCGACCTGGCTGCCGGCAAAAACCTAGCTGGCGCCTTTTGGCAGCCGAGCGTGGTTATCGCAGACGTGGGGTGCCTGGCCACCCTCACGCCCGAGCAGTTCGCCGACGGCTGCGGCGAGGTCGTCAAGCACGCCGTGATCGCCGACCCGGAGCTTTTCGCCGAGCTGGAGAAGACCCCGCTCACGCTGGAGCTGCTCAACCGCGATGTGTCCCGCGTAGCGCTCATCATCGCCCGCAATATCGACATCAAGCGCGCCGTGGTCGTCGCCGACGAGCGCGAAACCAACCAGCGCAAGCTCCTCAACTTTGGACACAGCGCCGGACATGCCGTTGAGGCCTGCGAGCATTTTGAGCTCGGACACGGCAACTGCGTGTCGATCGGCATGGGCATCATCACGCGCGCCGCGGCCCTGCACGGCGTTTGCGATGCTGCACTGCCCGGTCGTATTGAGGAACTCTGCGCCCGCCATGGCCTCATGACCCGCTGCGACCTCGATGTCGATGCCGTCTTTGCCGAGGCGCTCCACGACAAGAAACGCGCGGGCGACACCATCGACCTGGTGATTCCGCACGGCATTGGCCGCTGCAGCATCGACCGCACGCCGCTTTCCACTTTCCACGAACTTATTGCCGAGGGCCTCGGCCAGAAGGGAGACGCATCCGCATGCTAGCCCGCATCACCCCGTCCCCACTTAAGGGCACCGTTCCCGCCATCGCGTCCAAGTCGATGGCGCATCGCCTGATCATCTGCGCCGCGCTTGCCAACGGCGAGACGCACGTTACCTGCAACACTACCTGCGCCGATATCGAGGCCACGGTGCGTTGTCTCACGGCACTCGGCGCCCGCATCGAGACCGTCGAGGACGGCTTTCAGGTCCACCCCACCATGAAGAGTGTTGAGTTTGGCCTGCTCAAGGCCCTTGCCGGCGGCACGCTCGACTGCGGCGAAAGCGGCTCCACGCTCCGCTTTATGTTGCCCGTCGCCTGCGCGCTGGGCGCAGAGGCCACGTTTGTGGGTCAGGGACGCTTGGGCGCCCGTCCGCTGTCCCCGCTCTCGGACGAGATCATCGCCGCCGGCTGCGACCTACAGGGTCTGGGCGGTTTTCCGCTCAAGACGAGCGGACGCATGCGCCCGGGCACCTTTGTGCTGCCGGGCAACGTGAGCTCGCAGTACATCTCGGGCCTGCTGCTGGCAGCCCCGCTGCTGGCCCAGCCCTCCTGCGTGCAGGTGACCGGCCTCATTGAGAGCCGCCCCTACATCAACCTGACGATCCAGGCCATGAAGGCCTTTGGCGTCGAGGTCAACGTCGAGCGTATTCCCGCCCGGGACGGCCAGCCCGAGGTCACGAACTTCCGCGTGAGCAGTGGCTCGTATCGCACGCCCGGCAGCGTGGCCGTCGAGGGTGACTGGTCCAACGCTGCCTTTTGGCTGTGTGCCGGCGCTATCGGCGCCAACCCCATCACCGTGGAGGGTGTGTCCCTGAGCTCCGCACAGGGCGACCGCAACGTGCTTGCCGCGCTTTCGCGCTTTGGCGCCCGCATCGTGCGCTCCACCAACGCCGCCACCGTGCAGTCCGACAAGCTCGCTGGCTTTGAGATGAGTGCCCACGACATTCCAGACCTGGTGCCCGTCATCTCGGCCGTGGCATCGCTGGCGCAAGGCCGCACGTTCATCCGCGATTGTGCCCGCCTGCGCATCAAGGAATCCGACCGCCTGGCCACCACCACCCGTGAGCTCACCGCGCTGGGCGCACAAGTGCGCATTGCCGGTGACGACCTCATCATCAAGGGCGTCGATGCCTTTACCGGCGGTGAAGTCGATTCGCACAACGACCATCGCATCGCCATGATGGCAGCCATCGCCGCAAGTCGCGCCACCGGCGAGGTCGTGATCCACGGCGCCGAGGCCGTCAACAAGTCCTATCCCGATTTCTTCGACCACTACCGCCTGTTGGGCGGCAAGGTCACGCTCGAGGAGGAATAGCATGTCCTCGACCTTTGGCAACGTCTTGCACTTAAGCATCTTCGGCCAGTCGCACTCCCCCGCTATCGGCTGCTCGCTCGATGGCATCCCGGCGGGCATCGCCGTGGACCAGGAGAAGCTGCAGGCCTTCCTCGACCGTCGCGCCCCCGGCCGCGACGAGACCGCAACCAAACGCCGCGAGGCCGACGCCGCGCATATCATCGCCGGTGTGGTCGATGGACATACCACCGGCGCGCCCATCGCCGCGATTATCAAGAACACCAACACGCGCTCCAATGATTACTCCGAGCTGCGCCGCAAGCCCCGTCCCGGACATGCGGACTTCCCTGCGCGCGTGAAGTACCACAACATGCACGACGTCGCTGGAGGCGGGCATTTTTCCGGACGTCTCACGGCTCCCCTATGCATCGCTGGCGGCATTGCGCTGCAGGCACTCGATGCCCGCGGTATTCAGGTCATGGCGCACGTCGCGCAGATCGGCGGTATCTCCGACCTACCCATGGACGATATGGTCTATCGCGAGGCCGACCGCAAGGCGATTCTTACGAACGACCTGCCGTGCATTGATGCCGCCGCAGCCGGCCGCATGCGCGAGGAAATCCTAGCCGCGCGCGACGAGCTTGACAGCATCGGCGGCATCGTGGAGTGCGGCATCTACGGCCTGCCCGCGGGCATCGGCGACCCCATGTTCGACGGCATCGAGAACCGCATCGCGCAAATCGCGTTTGGCATTCCCGCCGTAAAGGGCGTGGAGTTTGGCATGGGCTTTGCCGTGGCCGCCATGCGCGGCAGCGAGAACAACGATCCGTATCGCATCGATGCCGAGACCGGAAAGATCGAGGTCGAATCCAACAACGCCGGCGGCGCCCTGGGCGGTATTTCGACCGGCGCGCCCGTCATGTGGCGTATGGCCGTAAAGCCGACGCCCTCCATTGGCCGCGAGCAGCAGACCGTAGACATGGACGCTATGGAAAATGCCGAGCTCTCGGTCCACGGCCGTCACGATCCTTGCATCGTCCCCCGAGCCGTCCCCGTAGCCGAAGCAGCCGCCGCCCTCGCCATCTGGGACGCCCTCCTCGAGGACACAGGCCAGCGCTAACCCGCACACCCGGTGATTTTTCTGGGACGGGGATTAAAAAATCATTGCGTACCTAATGATTTTTTAATCCCCGTCCCAGAAAAATCACCGCAGCCCCCTACACGTGAAAGGGGTCCCTATGGACCTTGCTGACATCCGCCAGGCCATCGATGGCATCGACACCACGCTCCTCAACAGCTTTGTCGAGCGTATGGACATTGCCACCGAGGTCGCCAAATCAAAGATCGAGATGGGCAAGGCCGTCTTTGACCCCGCCCGCGAGCGCTCAAAACTCAACAACCTCGCCAGCCGCGCGCCCGAGCGCTACGAGGCGCAGACCATCACCCTGTTCCGTCTCCTCATGAGCATGAGCAAGGCCGAGCAGCAGCGCTACATCAACGAACTCAAGGGCATCACTGTCTCGCAAAAGGCCCACGCCACGGCTGCAGCCTCCGACACGCCCTTCCCTCAAACTGCCACCGTCGCTTGCCAGGGCGTTGAGGGCGCTTACAGTCAAATCGCCGCGTGCAAGCTCTTCGACGTGCCCGACATCGCGTTTTTCGAGACCTTCGAAGGCGTTATGCGCGCTGTGCGCGACGGCTTCTGCGAGTTTGGCGTGTTGCCCATCGAAAACTCAACTGCCGGATCGGTCAACGCCGTCTACGACCTGCTCGCCCAGTTCGACTTCCACATCGTGCGCTCGCTTCGCCTCAAGATCGACCACAACTTGCTCGCCAAGCCCGACACCAAACTCGCCGACGTGCGCGAGGTCTACAGCCACGGCCAAGCCATTGCCCAGTGCGCCGGCTTTATCGAGGGCCACGGCCTGCATGCCACCAAATACCCCAACACCGCCATGTCGGCCGAGATGGTCGCCAACTCCGAGCGCACCGACGTCGCCGCTATCGCCTCGCGCAGCTGTGCGGCGCTCTACGGCTTGGAGGTACTGGAGCCTAATATCCAGGACTCGGACAACAACTACACGCGCTTTGTCGTCATCAGCCGCGAGCCGCGCGTCTACCCCGGCGCCAACCGCACCTCGCTCATGATCACCACGGCCAACGAGCCGGGCGCCCTCTACCGCGTGCTCGAGCGCTTCTATGCGCTCAACATCAACCTCATCAAGCTCGAGAGCCGTCCCATCCCCGGGCACGACTTTGAGTTTATGTTCTACTTTGACCTGGACTGCCCCTTTGGCAGCAAGGCCCTCGACGACCTGCTCGATTCCATCGACGACGTGTGCGAGAACTTCACCTACTTTGGCAGCTACACGGAGGTACTCTAGATGATCGATTCCGCTGCAACCCGTCCCTACGGCGTGCTGGGCCGCGTGCTGGGCCACAGCTACACCCCGACCATCTACAAAGAGCTCGCGGGGCTCGAGTACGTGCGCTTTGAGCGCGAGCCCGAGGACCTCCAGGCCTTTATGACCGGCGACGAATGGGAGGGCACCAACGTGACCATCCCCTACAAGCGCGCCGTCATGGAATACCTGGACGAACTGAGTCCGCTGGCCGAGCGCATGGGCAACGTCAACACGATCACGCGTCTGCCCGATGGCCGTCTGCGCGGCGACAACACTGACTACTTTGGCTTCCAATGCCTGGTCGAAGAGCTGGGCGTAAAGGTTGCCGGTAAGAAGGTCCTCGTGCTCGGTGCCACCGGCGGCGCCGGCACCACGGCAAGTATGGTGCTGGGAGACATGGGCGCCATCGTCGTACCCGTGGGTCGCACGAGCGAGGTCAACTACGACAATATCGCGCAGCAGTCCGACGCCTCCCCACTCGTCAACTGCACGCCCGCCGGCATGTTCCCCCATTGCCCCGACGCGCCTTGCACGCTCGAAGGCCTCGATGCGCTCGAGGGCGTCATCGACATTGTCTACAACCCCGCCCGCACGGGCCTGATGCTCGAGGCCGAGCGCCGCGGCATCCCCTGCATCGGCGGCCTGCTTATGCTTGTTGCCCAGGCGGCACAAGCTGTCGAGCGCTATACCGGCAAAGCCACCCCGCGCGAGAGGATCCTGGACGTAACGGAGCGCCTGTCACGCCGCGAACAGAACATCGCGCTGATCGGCATGCCGGGCTCGGGCAAGACCCGCGTGGGCGAGCAGATCGCCCAGCTCACGGGCCGCGAGCACATCGATCTCGATCGCGCCCTCGAGGAGCGCCTGGGCATGCCCTGCGCCGACTTTATCATCAAGTGCGGCGAGGCGGCCTTCCGCGAGCAGGAGACGGCAGCGCTGGCCGACATCTCCAAGCGCAGCGGCTTGGTGCTCTCCACCGGCGGCGGCGTGGTTACGCGCGACGAGAACTACCCTCTGCTGCACCAAAACAGCCAAATCGTGATGCTCAACCGCAAGCTCGACGAGCTCGCCCACAAGGGCCGCCCCATCACCGCGCGCGACGGCATCGACAAGCTGGCCGAGCAGCGTATGCCGCGCTACCGCGCCTGGGCCGACTACATCATCGACTCACGCGACTGCGCCGCCAACACCGCCCATGCCCTCCTCGACACCCTCCCACCCGCTCTCTAACCAAAACCACCACAAAGGGGGCAGGCACCTTTGTGGTGGTTTTTCAACTGCAAAGGAAGCAACCATGAAAGCACTCGTCATTAACGGCCCCAACCTCAACATGCTCGGCATTCGCGAGCCAGGCATCTACGGCAGCGACAACTACGATCGCTTAGTGCAGATCTGCCAGGAAGCGGGTGCCGCACAGGGCTTCGACGAGGTCGAGGTCTTCCAGTCTAACCACGAGGGCAGCATCGTCGACAAGATCCAGGAGGCTTACGGAAAGGTCGACGGCATCGTCATCAACCCGGCCGCCTACACGCACACAAGCGTGGCCATCCTGGACGCGCTCAAAGCCGTCGCCATCCCGGCTGTGGAGGTCCACATTAGCGCAGTCGAGACCCGCGAAGACTTCCGCCAGGTGAGCTACGCCCGTCTGGCCTGCTTCGCCACCATCACCGGAGAGGGCCTGAAGGGCTACGCCCACGCGTTGGAGCTGCTGAAAGAGCATCTCGAAAAGTAAAATGCCAACCCCAACAAACAGCAGCGGCTTGCTCGCGCTCGGCTCCAGCAACACACAAGATGAAAAAAGCCCAGACCACCAAGCGGTCTGGGCTTAATAAACGATGGTGCTCCATGGCGGATTCGAACCGTCGACCTTGGGATTAGAAGTCCCCTGCTCTATCCAACTGAGCTAATGGAGCAAATAACCGCACGCCCAAGCAAGCACAAGCCTGTCAGGCGCAAGTAATTATAACCTAGTTGAACTGCTCGCGGTACGCCTTGCAGACCTCATCGACCGGGCCGTCCATGCGAAGGTCACCCTTCTCAATCCAAACGGCACGCTGGCAGATGCGCTCAACCTGCTCCATAGAGTGCGAAACGAACAGAACCGTCACGTCGCCGCTCTGGATAAAGTGCTGGATGCGGGCCTCACACTTTTGCTGGAAGAACACATCACCGACGGACAGCGTCTCGTCAACGATCAGAATATCGGGCTCGGTAATCGTCGCGATTGCAAAGGCGATACGCGCCACCATGCCCGAAGAGAAGTTCTTAAGCGGCATATCGACAAAGTTCTGCAGCTCAGCGAACTCGATAATGCCGTCAAAGTTGGCGTCGATGAACTCCTTGGTATAGCCGAGCAGGGCGCCGTTCAGATAGATGTTCTCGCGGGCGGTCAGCTCGGGGTCAAAGCCGGCGCCAAGCTCAATCAGCGGCGCGATGTTACCGTGCACCTTAACGCTGCCCTCGCTAGGCTCAAGAACGCCAGCGATAATCTTGAGCATCGTAGACTTGCCGGAGCCATTGGTGCCGACCAGACCCACAACCTCGCCGCGATGAATATCAAACGAGATGTGCTTAAGCGCCCTAAACTCCTCAAAGAACAGCTCGTGCTTGGCAAGCTTAATGAAGTACTCCTTGAGGTTGGTCAGCGACTCGGACGCCATGTTAAAGATCATGGTGACGTCGTCGACCTCGACAGCCAGAGGCTGCTCGCTGTAATCAACAACAGATTCAGTCATCACAGCACTCCTTAGATGTAGAGGATAAATTTGCGCTCGGACTTATGGAACACGGTATAGCCAATAATAAGCGCAAGAACCGCCCAAGCGACGCACATACCAAACGTCATAAGCGAGGGCGTAGTCTGGAACAGGAAGATATCGCGCATAAACTGCAGGTAGTTGAACATGGGGTTCGCATACATCAAGATACGCACGAGATGCGGCATTTGCGCAATATAGTCAGTCGTCCAGAAGATGGGCGTAATGTAAGTCCACGCCGTAATGACGACGCTCCACAGATGCATAACGTCGCGGAAGAAGACCGTAAGGGCAGAGAGCATCATGCCCAGGCCCATGCAGAAGCACATAAGCAGCAGCAGGCAAACCGGCAACAGAATCAGGTGCCAAGAAGGCATAACGCGGAACCACAGCATGACGATGGCGACGGCGACCAGCGAGAAGACAAAGTTGACCAGCGAGAAGAGCACCTTCTGCACCGGGAAAACCCAGCGGTGCACCTTAACCTTCTTGAGCAGAGGGGCAGCGCCCACGATCGACGTCAGGGCCTGGTTAGTAGACTCAGACATGACGGCAAAGGTGATGTTACCCACGATCAAGTACAGCGGGTACATCTCGGGCGTCATTGAGCCATTGCGGCCCTGGCCAAAAATCGTCGAGAACACGATGGCCATGACGATCATCATCAGCAGCGGGTTGAGCACCGACCATGCGACGCCCAGAACGCTACGGCGATACTTGATCTTAAAATCCTTGGTAACCAGCTGACGAAGGATAAACGCGTCCTTCTCAAATTCGTTCTTAGCAAACGTCGCAGGCAGACTGCGAGTTTCTTGTTGCTTTGTCTGATCCGACACGGATGCAACTCCTTTACTCGTAATCGTTGACAAACGAACAGTATAGACCCGACGGCCATGCAAACGATTCGCGCAACAAAACTGGAGAACTAACCCACATCTTAGGATGCCAGGCCCAAACGGCTATACTTTCTAGGATTGAATGTATAAGGAGCATTAAGTGAATTCTGAATCCATCGCCGTCATCATCCCTTGCTACAACGAAGCGCTCACGATCGGCAAAGTCATCGACGACTTTCACCGCGAGCTTCCGCAGGCGACGGTCTATGTCTATGACAACAACTCGTCGGACGATACCTCACGCATTGCCACCGAGCACGGCGCCACAGTCCGCTTTGAGCCCCGTCAGGGAAAGGGCAACGTGTGCCGCCAGATGTTTCGCGATATCGACGCCGATTGCTACCTGATGGTCGACGGAGACGACACCTACCCCGCCGAGGCGGCCAAGGCCCTCTGCGAGCCCATCCTTAACGGCACGGCCGACATGACCGTAGGCGATCGCCTTTCCAACGGCACCTACGCCGAGGAGAACAAGCGTGCCTTCCACGGCTTTGGCAACAATCTGGTCCGTGCCATGATCAAGTGGATCTATGGCTACAGCTTCGATGATGTCATGACCGGCTACCGTGCCATGAGCCGCCCGTTCGTTAAAACCTTCCCTGTGCTTTCCGAGGGCTTCCAGATCGAAACCGAGCTCTCGATCCACGCCGTCGACCACCGCTGGCGCATCAAGGATGTGCCCATCGAGTACCGCGACCGTCCGGAAGGCTCCGAGTCCAAGCTCAATACCGTGAGCGACGGCATTAAAGTCGTTACGATGATCGGCACGCTGTTCAAGGACTACCGCCCGCTGAAGTTCTTCAGTCTGATTGCGCTATTATTCGCGATTATCGGCCTGGCTTTGGGCATTCCTATCTTTGTTGAGTACTTTCAGACCGGTCTGGTCCCGCGCTTCCCCACCGCCATGCTCGCCGCGTCGTTTATGTTCCTGTGCGGTCTGAGCCTTGCGACCGGCTTCATCCTCGATTCCGTGGCAAAGGTCGAAAAAAAGCAGTGGGAGGTCAACGTGTACAGCAAATACGCCTACGATGACCAGCCCGGCAGGTCCGCCACCACGCCAAGCGAGTGAAAGATCTTCCGCAAAATACTATTGGCACCACTGCGCAGATAGCCATCAACAAGAAAAGCCGCCGTTAAAGAACGGCGGCTTTTACTCTCGAAAAGTTGATAGCGGCTAGAGCGTCTTGAGGTACTCCCCAAGCTCTTCCTCCCAGTCGGGCATGTGAAAGCCGGCAGCCTCAAGCCTGGACAGGTCGAGCGCGGAGTGGACCGGGCGCGGGGCTACGGGGCCCGCGGCGCCGGCGTAGTAGTCGGCGGTGCTGACCGGCACGACCCTGTCCCCGTTGCCGTTGGCGGCCTCGAAGACGGCGCGGGCGATGTCCGCCCAGCTCCTCACGGCGCCGGAGCCGGTGCAGTCGTAGGTGCCGTAGGGGGCCTTCACATCAAGCACGTGGAAGATGGCCTCGGCCATGTCGCACGTGAAGGTCAGGCGGCCCAGCTGGTCGTCCACGACGGTGATCTGCGCGAGCCCGTCCTCGGGGTCGGCGACGCGGTCGGACAGCGCCTTCATGGTCTTGACGAAGTTGTGGCCCTCGCCGATAACCCAGGAACTGCGCATGATGTAGTGGCGGGGGCACCCTGCCACGGCGATGTCGCCGGCGGCCTTGGTCTGGCCGTAGACGGACAGCGGGCTGAGGGGCTCGTCCTCGTCATGCACCTCGGCGGTGCCGTCGAAGACGTAGTCGCTGGACACGTGGACCAGGGTGATCCCGTGCTCGGAGCATGTGCGGGCGAGGAGGGCCGGGCCGGTCGCGTTGGCCTTCCAGGCGGTCGCGCGGCCCTCGGGGGTCTCGGCCCTATCCACGGCGGTGTAGGCGCCGCAGTTGATGACGGTGCCGTAGAGCGACCAGTCGTATTTGGAGTATGCCTCCGGGTCGGACATGTCGAAGGTGTCGATGTCGCAGAAGTCGAAGTCCTTGGCGACGCCGCGCTCCTCGGCGAGCGCGCGCACCGCATGGCCCAGCTGGCCGTTGCAGCCGGTGACGAGGGTGCGCTTCGGCGCCATGGGGACGACGTCCCTCAGCATCGGGTGGTTGAGGTCCGCCTCGGAGACGGTGGCCTGGTCGAGCGGAATCGGCCACTCGATGGCGAGCTCGGGGTCGGCGAGGTTCACGAAGGTGTAGGTCCTCTTCAGCTCGAGCGACCAGTGGGCGTCCACCAGGTAGGTGTAGGCGGTGCCGTCCTCCAGGGCCTGGAAGGAGTTGCCCACGCCGCGCGGGACGTAGATGGCCTTGCTGGGATCCAGGACGGTCGTGAACACCTTGCCGAAGGTCTCGCTGCCCTCGCGCAGGTCCACCCAGGCGCCGAAGACGGAACCGCGGGCCACGGAGATGAACTTGTCCCAGGGCTCCGCGTGGATGCCGCGGGTGACGCCGCGGCTGTCGTTGTAGGAGACGTTGTTCTGGACGACCCTGAGGTCCGGGATGCCCAGCGCGGTCATCTTGGCGCGCTGCCAGTTCTCCTTGAACCAGCCGCGCGAGTCGCCGTGGACGGCGAGGTCGACGACCTTGAGGCCCCCGATGCCGGTCTCGGCGACGGAGAGGTCCTTCTCGAATGCGATGTCTGCCATCTGACTCTCCCCTCCTACTGGCCCTGTGCGCGGTAGCGGGCCTCGGTGGCCTCCTTGGCCGGGCGCCACCAGGACTCGTTGGCGACGTACCAGTCGATCGTCTGCTTGAGCCCCCTGGCGAAGTCGGTGTGGGCCGGCCTCCAGCCGAGCTCGCGCTGGAGCTTCGTGCTGTCGATGGCGTAGCGGCGGTCGTGGCCGGGGCGGTCGGCGACCCAGTCGAAGTCCTCGGGGTCGCGTCCCATCGCCTCGAGGATCATGCGCAGGACGGTGATGTTGTTCCTCTCGCCGTCCGCGCCGATGAGGTAGGTCTCCCCCGTGCGGCCCTTGGTGAGGATGTCCCAGACGGCCGAGGAGTGGTCCTCGGTGTGGATCCAGTCGCGGACGTTCTCGCCGCGGCCGTAGAGCTTGGGGCGGACGCCGTCGACGATGTTCGTGATCTGCCTGGGGATGAACTTCTCCACGTGCTGGTAGGGGCCGTAGTTGTTGGAGCAGTTGGAGATCGTGGTGCGCAGGCCGTAGGTGCGGGTCCAGGCGCGCACGAGCATGTCGGAGCTCGCCTTGGTGCTCGAGTACGGGCTGCTCGGGTGGTACGGCGTCTCCTCGGTGAACTTCGCCGGGTCGTCGAGCGCCAGGTCGCCGTAGACCTCGTCGGTGGAGACGTGGTGGTAGCGGACGCCATATTTGCGGACGGCCTCCAGCAGGCGGAAGGTGCCCTCCACGTTGGTGCGCAAGAACGGCTCCGGGTCGGCGATGGAGTTGTCGTTGTGGCTCTCTGCGGCGTAGTGCACGATCGCGTCGTGGCCGGGGACGATCCTATCGAGCAGCTCCGCGTCGCAGATGTCACCGACGACGAGCTCGACCCTGTCCTCGGGCAGCCCCGCGATGTTCTCGGGGTTGCCGGCGTAGGTCAGCTTGTCCAGGACGGTCACGTGGACGCCCGGGTGGTTGTTGACCACGTAGTGCACGAAGTTGCTGCCGATGAAGCCGCAACCGCCCGTGACGATGATGTTCTTAGGTTCAAAAATCTCAGACATGAAAATCCAATCTGAAGCAAGTACAGCTTCTTTAGTATGCCGCAGGAAGTGACGCCGCGACACTATTCAACAAAACTATCGGACATTTCGGCATGCGATAAGAGCCATGACCTTCGCAGAATTACTTCCCCTACAAAACGCCTCCGGAATGCAGTCTTTGTCGTACCGGAAGACCGAATTCCCAGTTTTATCGCGTAAGTACTTATAGAAGAAGTCTTCCCAGCTTTTAAACTTCTCACTGTTTACAAAGGCTTCTGGGGTTTCCAAAACCGCCTTAACATCTAACCCTGAAATTACGCCAGAGCTCAGCAGAAGCCACTCGAATGACTCGGGAAGACAAACCGTAACAGTATCGCGATGAATGTCTTGCAGCTTAAGGACGCGGTCCGCATAGCACCCAAATGCCGCTCCGTCCGCGACAACAAACACGCGATCGTCGAAATGCTGATCCAACCAGCCCAAAATCGCGCTGTTCGTCATGGCCGAAGCACAGGTAAGCTCACTATCAGCGAAATGCCGTTCAAAGAACTGGAAACCAGACTTACTGTCCTCGCATAGAAGGATAGAAAAGTCCTGTTTTGGCACCGATCGGGAAATAGCATAACGATGATTTCCGCGATCTTGATAAACAGGGACGAAAGAATGGTATTTTCCGCTCGTCTTAATCTTGTAAATCTCATCCACGCTATACGGAAGATTAGGGAAATCAGCCCTTGAGATCAGCACGAAATAATTCGAGGAATACAGCACATGATGGGCAAACTCATCAGAATGGATCTCTTTTAAGCCCTCATCGACAAATACAATCGAGTCATGAACGGACGAAAGCTGGTTTCGCCAATCATAATCGGTCAGGGCGACACAGGGACAATCGCATTGCAAGGAAACACCCGACTGCTCGCCCGTTCGCATGTAGTCTGCGACCATGTCAAACAGTGTCGTCTTACCCGTGCCACTATCGCCACGCACAATAGTGATGTTCCGCTTGATGGTAAATGTGTACTTAGTTCCCCTGCGGCGGGAAATCTTAACGAGATGCGAACCGTTCATAAGCAGTACCTACAGATACGGAATCGACTCGTGAATCAATTCGGCCATGTTGTGAACGATTCGGCCGCTATTCACGACTTTAATTTTAAAATCCTCGCGACCAAAGTCCATCACATGATAGAGATTCACAACGAGCTTGCGGTCTTTCGCCATGTCAAGAATCCACTTGGCACAGTTGTCACCACAGGTAGAGGCGTTAAAAATATGCTTACGATCAAATCTCATAAGCAGCAGCGTTTTCACGCCACCAGAAAGCTGGAGTGGGGAGATGGATCCAAGCACGGGGCTTTCGATGACGTTTTCGGAGACAACATCCGATCGATCGACATCTTTAATTATCGAGACTGCATAGGGATCCGTAATCCAAGTAGACCGGTAAGAGTTTTTGAAATATGTCGCTGTGTTGTAAATCGCTTCTGGCATATCGCCAAAGTAGACGCTTAACACATCCACTCCCAATCATATTATCTTTATGGTCAACGTAATCATAACGAAAGGGGCCACCAGATAAACGGTGACCCCTAAAAGAAAACAAGCTGGCGCTAGTACTCGCGCGGGCTGTTGACGATCTCGCCGGCGGCGACCTTCTTCAGGTGCTGCCCGTAGACCGACTTGCCGTAGGCCTTGGCGGCTTCCTCCAGCTCGGCGGTCGTGATCCAGCCGTTCTCCCAGGCGATCTCCTCGGGCACGGACACGGGCAGGTCCTGGGAGTGCTCCACGGCGCGGACGAACTCCGCCGCCTCGTGCAGGCTCTCCATGGTGCCGGTGTCCAGCCACGCGTAGCCGCGGCCGAGGGTGACCACGGACAGCGTCCCCTCCTCCAGGTACATCTGGTTGAGCGTGGTGATCTCGAGCTCGCCGCGGGCCGACGGCTCCACCCTATGCGCCTTGGCGGCCACGTCGCCCGGGTAGAAGTACAGGCCGGTGACGGCGTAGGAGCTCTTGGGCTCGGCGGGCTTCTCCTCGATGGAGACGGCCCTCCCCTCGCGGTCGAACTCCACGACGCCGAAGCGCTCGGGGTCGTCCACGTGGTAGCCGAAGACCGTGGCGCGGCCCGACTCGGCGTTCTGGACGGCGCGCGTCAGGTGGCGGGACAGGCCGTTGCCGTAGAAGATGTTGTCGCCCAGCACCAGGGCGCACGGCTCTCCGCCGATGAAGTCCTCGCCGATGGTGAAGGCCTGCGCCAGGCCGTCCGGCGAGGGCTGCTCCGCGTAGGAGAGGTTCACGCCGTAGCGCGAGCCGTCCCCGAGCAGGCGCTCGAAGTTGGGCAGGTCGGTCGGGGTGGAGATGACCAAGATGTCCCGGATGCCCGCCAGCATGAGGGTGGACAGCGGGTAGTAGATCATGGGCTTGTCGTAGACCGGCAGCAGCTGCTTGGAGGTCACGAGCGTGAGCGGGTACAGGCGCGTGCCGGACCCGCCGGCGAGGATGATGCCTTTCATAACATAACTCCTTAAAAATAAAGCAGCCAGACATTGCATGCTTGCGGCAACGTTAACTTAAAGGTCTACGTTGCCGCAAGTATGCATCCATCACATTAAAACTATAGTATCAGTCATATAGGCGAACGACTCTATCCGTCAGTTTTGACCAGTCCCTCTCCTCCGCAGTCTTCAATCCCCCGTCATACAGCGTCTTACGAAGACCGTGATCATTAACGATGCGATTAATGCAGCTCACCGCAGCATCAATATCTCCCCGGTCATAAAGCAAGCAATTCAATCCGTCGCGAAGGAACTCTGCATTACCTCCATTGGGAACAGCAACAACAAAGCCGCCGGTCGCCATCATCTCCAGCGGGGGATATGAAAAACTTTCGAGAATGCTTGTCTTCAATAAAATATGACACTGGTTATAGATGTCTGATATTTGATCATGCGGTACTCTACCGAGGAAATTATCAATACGGTACCAAGGCTTCTTTTTACCAGTGTAGTTCATGTACCAAATCTCATATCTTTCAGAGTCAAGCCTTTCCACTACCCTGAAAGCTTCATCAACATTTTTATAATCAGAACCGCAATCCCCCTCAATTAGAATCCTAATTTTGGGCAAAGAAAAATCGCGCACAGAATGAGGGAACGCAGCAAGGTCAAGTCCGTTTGGCACAGACTTACAATCCTGACCGAACCTGTCCTGAAGCCATTCCTCACACCAAGGCGAAATTGTCAAATAGTCAATATCATTATTCAAATACGTGGCATTTGCTTGAAGGCGCAGTCTATCTCCTGGAAGATAAAAATCGGTCTCCAGATTCTGGACCAAGTACTTTTTCTTACCAATACGTGGATAGCGCCTAACAAAATCAAGAGTGTCCCAAAGGGTTGCAACTGCGGTATCAATTGCACCCGACAAAGGACATTTATCGAGCTTACCGCTAGGAACGACACGATTAAGAACAGGAATACGATGTCCGAAAACTTCAAGCCACTTTGTTGAATCATCAGTATTAAGCAACAATACATCAACGCCAGCGTCTTGAAGAATGCACAGATGCCTAAGGGCGACTAAGACACCACCGCTAGTATTCACGCTCGGCATGACCATTGCGAGATTGGGAGATTGTTCTTTTACAATAATATCTCGGATTGCTTTAGCAGCCGAAACAGTAGTGCAGTGCTCATGGCAGTATAAATATGCAGATTCGCCGACGCTCTTCCTAAGATCAGAATCTAATATCAGACGATTGAGGGCAGCACACCAGTCCTCAACACAATCGCAGAGAAATCCAGTAACGCCATCCTGAATCATCTTCTTAAAGGCGCCAACATTGCTAGCAACCGTAGGAACCTTAACAAGCGATGATTCAATCCATTTATTCTCGGATTTAGCTCGATTGAATAGAGTATTCTCCAAAGGAGCGATATTGATATCACAGGAAGCTATATAATTTGGAAGCCGACGCCAATCGCAAAATGGGAACGTGACAATACGTTCAGAAAATGGCATCAAGTCATCAGGAACATCGAGTTCCCCGCCCACCATCAGGGTGACGTTGTGATGAGTCTCCATTACCTTAGATAATGCTGGGAGCACTGAATTGAAATCTGCATTATGGGTAATGCTTCCGCTAAAATAGCCGATTCTGATTTCCTGAGTTTTCTGTTTTTCATCCCTTCGCTCAACCGCTCGCTTATAGGGAACCCTATCCTCGGGCAAGACGCTTGAGCTTTGCAAGCTGGGGAGTACATCTCGACGATAGATAGCAATATTCGAATAATCAATCATCGATTCAGATGCTACATTTCTATTTATATAGACCCTGGGAACATATTTTTTTAGTTCTTCCGCCATACCCTCAGTAGTAGTGATAGCGCAATCGCAAAGCTTCAGTGTTTCACCCATTCGCCTGACTCCATCGTCATAGCAAGACTTATCATGAGCAGTCATTGCATTAACGAACGGAATAGAATCGGTATAAGCAGTGTCGATAACCAAATCATCAATGTCATAAATAACACGCTTATTGAGTTTTTTTGCCTGCCTAATTAAAGATTCAACTTCATCACTTAGGGGACAACGGAAAATAATAAAAGTACGCGCATGCCTAAGAATATCCTTTTCCATCTCCCAGGCATTAACCTTTTGGACCGTTAAGCCGGCAGCCTCAAGTTCCTCAATCTGATGATCGACACGGTACCTAATAGGATGCGGAACGGAATAATCACATCCATTAATAAAAATAACATCAAAAAAAGAATTGTCTTGGCGAGAGCCAAAATCAAATCGAGGCCTATGCATTGAGAGTACATGGGAGACCTTCTTGGGGACGTTATAAAAGCCCTCTTCTTTAACGGTGTAACCAATGCCCTCAAGAAGGTTCAACATGAAACACTAACTCCTAAAACGCAGAAAGAATTGAAATAAAGTCAACAAATAGAATAGTACTCATTATCAATGAAGAACCAAGCAAGACATGTCCTTCAGAACTTGATTTTATCGGTCGCAAGATATTCAACAGAACCGGAAGGACCAGTGGGAATAAATATCGTCCTTGGACCCCCATGATAATATCTTCACGCTTATCAACAGTAAGAGTCCAGTTCCTCATCGTCATAACAATCAGGAAGAAATTGACGAATACAACAGCAATCATTACAAAGCGATCCGTACTGCAGAATAATTTTTTATTATTCTCATCGTTATAAAACAGAACAAGGGACTGAAGAATGATGTAAAGCCAAAAACAAAATGGCCAAACATTAATCGAAAGAGCGCCAAGATTGTAACCTGCATAGGATTGAAACCAGAATGGCCCCATCTCCCAAATAGACTTAATAAAGACCTTTGCGCAATGCAGCGGCGCTCGCATCAAATCAAAAGAATCTGGCATGAAACTACCATGATAAAGAGACACGAACGCACAGCTCGCAACAAAAGCTATCGCAAAGAAGGAAAAGATGAACTTTATATAGCTGTCTGTTCCTTTAAGTTTTTTCCAGTGAATAAGATTCAAGAGTACCAACGGGAAAAACATTATCTTTGAAAGAAGCAGTAAAACGGATAGCAGTATTAACGCCAGCAGAGATCGATATGAGTACAACGAGTCCGCATAAATCTTAACAACTACAGCAACGTACAAAATGGCAACAATGTTTGCGACAGAATCAGCCGAAACAGACGCTTCCTGCTGCAATAAAATGGGATTTAGTAAAAAAATCAAAACAGCATTTTTACCAACTGGCATCAGTTTGATTATCCAATAAGCCGCGAAGCAATATATTAATCCAGCGCACACGCGCGAAACTGAAAGGGCCACAAAGGCATTGAAACCCGTTTGCTGCGCAAATCCTAGAATTACTCCCGGAATTAAATAAAGATGAGGGTAATAGCTCCCCAAATACGTATGGCACACAAAGACGCTAGACCAATCGGTAGGCTGAGTCATTGCATTAAAATAATCTGCGTACGATGAAGGAAACTGACCCAATTGGAAGCAAGAGACAACATCAAAGCCATCGCCGTTACGAGACAATAAGGCGGCCGCCTGCCAAATATGAGAAGCCTCGTCTGGAACATTAGCGGGCAGCATGAAAAGGCCAAAAGCAGTTACAGCGGGCACACCAATCACCACAAAGCAAATTGCGGGATTGTGCTGCTCTTTAATTAATAATAGGACACCAACGAACAAGCAGGCGATTAAGGGCAGAGCCGAGAGCCATAGCCCAGGCAATCCGATAGCGCTGGCTTTAAAGGCGCAATAGTAGAAAAATCCCAAGCAAAGAGAGAGTGCAGCTATAAGTGGATAAACGATAAACGTCAGAGCTTTTCGATAACTATCAGATAGTTTCAGATGACCAGTAAAGGTATCTAGATTCATAACTCTACAACTCCGTCTCGATAAATGTTCAACTTACGCCGGCATTGTTGCAGCGTCATAAAGAATTGCTTCTCATGCTAAGCGAATACAGGCTACAGACTATTGGAGCAAACCACTTGGGCCAGAATTTTTGAAGCATAGTTTCATCCTCCGACCTCCTTGTATCATCTTTAATCAACGCCGTGGTCTCAGAGCCTTCATGAATTCGATGAAACATTAAAACCTCGGGAGAATAAACGAAAGATCCGTCGATTTTCGAGAATCTTTCCCATGCCTCCCAGTCCAAGTCACATTTCATGTCTGTCATAAATAACGGTGTCTGTAAGATGCTTAGATTAAATGTCACAGAAGGACAGCAGATGGCGGAACCGAACCTCAGGATATCCCTTTTATCCTTAACCGATGAAAGAGCGCCGTGGCGAGCAAACTTACGAAGTAAAATTCTCTTAATTTTCAGAATAAGGAGGTTTTCTTCATATACGCCATTTCTTATCTCACCATAATTAGAAAAGAAGATTAAAGGTCGATCCGCTTCTTTCATAGCCCGCAGCATAGTTTCCGTATAACTAGAGCTATAGATATCATCCTGATGAGCTATAGTCACAAGCTTTGTATTTGAATTCGCAATAGCACAATTCCAGTCATGAGATATGCTAGGCGACCCCTCGTTAACAATTACCGGAATCGAATAATTAGACGCTATACGATCAATATAGGAATTAGGAGTTGACGTCGATATAAGGATATTACTTCGGGTGCTTTGGTTCACTAAAGAATCTAAACAGTCAGACAAGTACGGAGACTCGCCGTATGCGCACAATACAAATGTATGATCTTTTGCCAAGCACATGGCATTACTCCCTATTTTTTGATTCAAGCTCTTTTTCAAGCAATGCAATTCGTTGAGTTAAGTTAGCAATTGCAGAAGATTGTTTACTTGACAGACATGCCATAGAAAGAACAATGCATATCAAAAATAAAAACCCTAAGACAAAAACAAAATTGGCTGGAGTCTGAAAACCAAATAAACTTGAAATGAAGTAAAGAGGTTGCGGAAAGAGGCCGCATACCAACAAAACCAATGCAAGAACAATCCAAAGAAGTGAATACTTGAGCTGAAGGCTATCCTTTAATACAAGACGCAGCACAAAACAAAGCAAAACTAAACAAGCAGTAATGACACCAAACTGTAAGGAAATATGCATAACAACCCGTCCTAATTCGAGAATGAAGAGATGATAATCGCCAAAGTAACCTTTATCATGTAATAAATGCTACTAAAACCAGAAATTGACGACTTTCCCCCCTGTCGTTCTTTCATTACGACAGGCACTTCTGTAACGCGAAGGCCCTTAACCATAGCCGCAACAGCAGAATCCGGCTCCGGATAGTCTACGGGATATTTTTTACAGAACAGATCTATGGCCTTAGATCCACATGCGCGAAAACCAGAAGTGGGGTCGCTAACACGAACGTGAGTTGTAAGATGAATTACCGCAGAGAGCCATCTAATTCCAAGACGCCTCAAGAAGGTTGACTTGAAGCCTTCAGATTCCTCAAGAAATCGCGATCCGATAACTAAATCAGACCCATTATTTATTTCATCAAGCAAGCGCGATATGTAATGGGCGTCATGCTGCCCATCACCATCAACTTGGATGTCTACATCATAGCCAAAGCGTTTGGCATATTTGTGTCCGGCTTGAACCGCGCCTCCAATGCCAAGATTCTGCGGTAAATCCAGGACATTAACCCCCGCATCGCGACAAACACGCAAAGTGTCATCAGTGGAGCCATCGTTAATAACTACATAATCGTATCCAGCTTCCTCCACAGAAGAAACCGTATCTAAAATGTTCGCCTCTTCATTAAAAGCTGGGATGATAACCAGCGCTCTTAATTCATGCATCATCTGAATCCTCAGTACAGAATATCAATCAAACAGCCCAAGTCGAACTGAAAAACCCTATCGAAACAAGGAGAGCGAATTTACAGTTCGGATGTGACAGATTGCTTCGCCTTCCGATTTAATAGGTTAATTATACAAAGGAAGGAAAATAATAATCCAAAACCGTATGCCACCAAGATAATGATATTGATGACATTTGCATCAGAAGCAAATACCGGATTCACAAAACAATAACGAGAAAGAAACACGGCCAACGCTAACGAAGCGGCACCAGAAATCGTGCCAATAATCGGTTTCCCAAATGCAATAAAGACATCAATAGTGAAAAAGTTCAAACCAGTGAATGCGGTAGCAACGAGTGCCAACGGAAGATAATCTGAGTGAAGGCCAACTTCTTTGCCATAAATAGCAGTAAGCACAGGTTCGCCTATGAAAGCACTAGCCATGGCACACATCGCCGTCAAAACGAATACGGAAACGAGCATCTTAATAAATACTAAGCGTAATCGGTGAGTTTCGTTTTCTCGCCACATTGCCGAAATAGGTCCAAGCAGGGGGGCATATAGATAAGATACGAGAGCCTGAATTACGGCAGTCGGAGTGGCAACGGCGGCATAAAAACCCAACGCCTCATTTCCATAGGAAAGGCCATAGAACTGTCTTGTTACGCTAACAACAGCCGTGCACGCAAGAGATGCAACAAAACCGGGAAAGCAGATACGCGACAATTTGATAAGGGAAGTAAAATCAAAATCAGGTATAACGGCACAAAACCGTTTTGTCATTCTAAAATCATATGTAAGCACAACAGCTATGGTAACAAAAGCCATTGAAGCAACGGCTATTACCAAGTTATCAAATAGCAACAAGCACAACGAAAAGGAGACTAGAACTCCTACGCCACGAACTATTTGAGAGATAGCCGCAATGTCCAATCTGTTGTTTACCTGATCCACACCGTGAAGAACATCGACAAATGAATCACCAGCTTTAAATAGGCAATAAACAGCAACAACTGCCCAATCGTTGAATGCAACAGAGACTAAACAATAGAAGAAGCAAATTACACAGGCAAGTATTGTTGCAACGATTCTATGAGCGATAAAATTCCCAGTCGTAAAATCAGAATAGCTCTCAGAAACCTGAACGGGGCGCGCTCTAAGCAAAACAATGGTCGCAAAAATATTACCAACAGACATAGCCACAGCAAGGCTACCAGACATGCTAATGTCGGAACCAAGTGTCACCACAAGAACAGTAATCAGCCAGTTGCAAATCAAATACGCCATCGAGCCGACGCTGTTCCAAACAAGACTCTGCTCAACAGAGAGTTCTTTCGTTTTTCTATTAGACACAATCACTCCAGCAGTGGATCATCAGGCCTTGTTGAATAAAAACAAAACGCGAAGAAGTAAATCAGAAATCAAAGTAGGTCGCAGACGCTTTGGGAAAAATGCTTTCCTAAGTCTTGAAATAATCCCATCATCATTGGTGAAAATATCAAGCTCATGTTTCTGCTCAAAACTAAGCTCATCATAAAACACCGCAGAAAAATGGCTTAACTTTTTACTCTCATCTTTCGATCTATCACCAAATAGCTCGTCCTTAAAATAGGTCTTTAAAAGATCAAAATAACGATTATCTCCAGACGTGACCGCAGAGGAATGACGAACATGTGAAGCCGTACAGACGGAATCAAACAATACCTTTCCAAATGCCGAAGCACACCGAATCAGCCAGCGATCATGCATTTCATTCCCTGGATCTACCTCAAGAATAAAGGCCCTGCAGGCAAGGCGATTAAATACTATCGTGAAGCCTAGTCCGGGAGTATAAAACAAGGTGTTATGAAAAGAGAGGTACTTGTCCTGCGGAGCCGACTCGCGTATCGTCTCGCCATCTTCGTTTACATATGAAAAGGAAGAAAAGTAGACAGTCGGCACCTTGTCTCCACTATTTTCAATTGCCCTGACTGCCCGTTCAATTTTATCGGTCTTCCAAATATCATCCTGATCGGCAAATGCATAGTAGTCATATTCGGGAACCCGTTTGATAATTTCATAAAAACTATTTGGGCACCCAAGATTACCGATTGAATCTTGAATTAAATGAATGCTGGAGTTTGACCGACAGTACCATTGTGCAATTTCAACAGTTTCATCCGTTGAACCATCATCACGAATATAGACGGAGCAATTAGGCCAAGTTTGCTCCAAGATACTATCAAGCTGTTTGGCCAAATACTTTCCGCCGTTATATGTGGGTAAAACAATGCAAACAGACTTGTCTTTGATTTTATCCATAATCCTATTTATTTCTTTGCGAGGCACGATATTTAAGAAATGCGGGAATCAACCCGCTGATCACTTTATAACGAAGCTGAGGAAAAGGCCTGGTTAGGAAATTAAAAGTCCGCCAAGCAAGAAAATAAGCGCCCCAACCATCTTCATCTTTCGCGTCCTTCCAGAACGTTTCTGATAAATAAAAGTGATACTCATTATTGAAGCGATGAGTATTCCCCCGCCGCCATGGCCTCTCTTCGCCGAGATAATGGACAACGATGGGCTTCGATCTTGCGGTATTAAAACTGTTTTCATCCGAAAAGCCCGGCATTAACGAGTTTAAGAATATAAACGGATAGTAGTCAAAGATATTGGAATAATTGAACGCAGGGGATAAACTGCAAATCTTATCTTTAAGTACTGCATTTAGAGCATCTTGATCATTCGCAAACAAGCGTCCTGAGCGGCGCTCGCAATAATCCAATAATTGATCTTCGCAACAAGTTGATCTCCATTGCTTTAAATCAACGAGCAACACGCCAGCATTGTGGTACAGACAGCCATTTAAGTCTAAATCATTAAGTCGAGATGGGCCGACCGTTGGCTCGGGAACCATTCCAACCACGCAACCCTTAAGATCTTGATTCCAAAGAAGAGCAATATCCCCAAGAACAATCGTATCGCCATCGAGGTAAATAACTCTTTCGATCTCATTAGGTAGAAAATGTGCCATCAAAAGCCTAGCAAGAACTATTTCATTCCATCCCGATGTATCAAAATCAAACCCGAGAGCATCTTTGAAGTTCGAAATATCATAAAATACAAGGTTTTGGTTGTATTCGGTCACCATCTCCTGGAGCAAACGCTGGTTATCCTCTGTAATGCCATTAGAGAAGACATGAAAAGTAATGTCTTGAATACCGGAATGATTTGAAACAACCGAGCAAATATTGGCGGCCAACTGTGGGACAAAATTGTTATCAACCGTATAAAGCAAATTCATGATTACCAAACTTCACCTTAATTCACCCAATAGAAATTAATGATGACGACTTAATGAAAGAGGCCGAAACGAAATCCTTACACAAAGGATAAAGTCTAGCACGGTTTGTCTCTTTCAAATAACTTGCAACTAAGGAGGGTGAATTGAGGGGACTACAACCCCATCAATTCACCCCCACTTCATTAGCGTTGGTATATAGGCAAATTGGATCTATATTTAGCTTTTCTCAACCAGCCTAACCTCAAGCGCTTCTAGATGCAGAGCCTCACCAGTTGTACCGGCACACTCGCCCGATTTAACCCAGTCTAGCCAACCTTTGCTTTGAACGTGCGCCCTATAGACAACGTCATAATGCTTGGCAAGATCTCCCGTCAGTTTTATTTCAACAGCCTCAACAGCAAGAGACTTCCCCGTAGTACCGGCAACCTTTCCATTTTTGACCCACTTTTGCCAGCCGATATTCTGAACGTGAGCTCGATACTCGATGCCGCCAGAATACCCTAGGTCAGGCTTGCTAATAGCCAACGCCTCAATAGCAAGATTTCGACCAGTTGTGCCCGCCGTCATGCCCTCATAAACAGGTTCCTGCCAACCAAGGTTTGAAACATGAGCCTTTATTGAAAAAATTTTCTGAATAGAGGGCTGACTCGTATCCCCTGGTGCAGGCGAACCCTTTTCAACCAAAACGACCTGGTATGCCTCGAGCCTCAAGCCAAACCCAGTCGTTCCGGCAACTTGATCATTGCAGGCCCAGCCAAGCCAGCCCTTGTCCTGAACATGAGCGCGATAGTAAACGTCATAACGATTGGCCATCTCACCAGTAAGTCGAATTTGGATAGCCTGGACAGACTTGCTCTGACCAGTAGTACCGGAGACTTCTCCCTCTTTCACATAGTCTTGCCAACCGTAATCGGAAACATGCGTCCTGTACTCCAAGCTGCCATCGTAGGGAGCATTCTGCAGATTGAGAGTTATAGCCTCGACAGCTTTGGACTGACCAACGGTGCCAGAAACATTTCCGCCCTTGGAAGCCGACTGCCAACCGTCATTCGAAACATGCGAAGTTGCCAAAACATCAAGCGAGCCTCGTGACACCTTGACGACGTCGTAGCCCGACTCGTCCTTCTTGAAATAAGTCAGAGCGCCGCTATTGTGCGAATAAATAGCAAAGTCGTAATTTGCCGAAGCAAGGATGGAATCCGAAAATTCTACGAGATAGCAAGAGTCACCCTGCTTGCAAAGGGATCTGATTGCAGCATCCGTGTCTTCGGTAACCGGAGAAGCAAACCAATCCATAATCGAATAATCGATAACGGCACCCGGCTTCAAGGCCTCGGCCTTCGTTGAATTCCAAAGTCCACCAGCAGCATCGGCGCTGGCCGAGTTATACGTACTAGACCCATATCCAGACAGACCGATCTCCGGATTAAAGAAGAGAATCAGCTCTGCAGCAACGGAAGAATCGACATCGGTAATGCTCAGACGGTCAAGCTGTTCCTGCTTTTGGGGATACATGCCCGTCGGCGTGTTTGGATGCCCCTTGTAATAATACAAATAGTCATCGCCATAGATAACCTCGGTCAAGTTGGCATAGTCGTCAAAATTCTGCTCGTAAGTAACATACGTTCCAAGCAGCATCATTACCTTTTTGCCCTGCTGAGTAGCCGCATCAAAATAACCATCGTTAAAGTTGTACAGAGCCTTAAACGCTTGGACCGTGTACTCTCCCCTATTCTGCAGGCTCGTAAGCATGCTCGAAACGTTCATCTTCTTAACGTTAGGATCGGATGCGATCTTATTCGCAAAGGCATTATCGTCACCGCTCGTAAACAGATTCGTTCGAGTCATCCACCACTGAGTGCCGGGCTCAATACTCAGCACGGCATACATAGAATCCCGGTGATCGTGATAATCGCTATACGACATTGAGACTTCACCGGTTTCGTATTCCTTATTCTTGGCAGCGTTCCATAAAGCAATCAGCTCCGCTTGCTTAGAATCTGGATCCTTAACATCGAAAGCCTCGTTGGTAAAAACATACGTGGCAGATCCATCCGACAACAGCCGAATGGAGTATTGGCCAGTGGGAATCTTATTGGCGTAAATCATCCTATGAATCAACGAACAGGTGATGTCATTGATATACAGATTGAACTTTGCCTTGGGGTTGATTTTATAGAGAGCAGCGACATAATCCGCGAACGCCTGATAGCTCGAACTAGAAGCATTTTCCTCATGAGTCAGATACGGAAGACCATACATCCCGGATGGAAGCGAGTTCCAGTTATAGGCACCTGGACGATCGAGCATTACGATCGACGGAATGGTCGTTCCAGCAGAAGAGGTGCTGATATCCCAGAAAGATAGCGAATAGAGAACAACGGGGAAAGAAGCACTCAAAGGGGCAAGGTTGTACTCGCTCGCAGAAATGCCAATTGACTGATGGTCCTCATGAACGATGTTTCCGTTCTTCAAATACTGCAACGTAACGTCAAACGGACCATAATCGCTAAAGTCAATTTCACTGGAGCTAGAGCCCAGGTCTCCGAATGCAATCGTGCTGGAAACAGATCGGGTAACCTTCCCTCCATACGACATGAAGCCAGACACCTTTACCGAATCGGCAATACCGAGTCGTTTTATATCCTCGACCTGCGGAATATTCAGGGTTACTTTAGTCGTCTCCCCAACCTGAGAAAGAGAGCAATTAAAGACATACGGGACATAGGCTCCAGCAGTATCGCCGGGCGCCGCTTCGCCCTTCTTTACAATGACGATCTGTATTGCTTCAACGGCATAAGACCAACCGGTGGTTCCCGCAGTCGACCCATTTGAGGCCCATCCAAGCCAACCGAAATTAGAAGCATGAACGCGATAATACAGGTCATAAGAAGTTGCTCTTTCACCCGTCAGCTTGAGCTCGACGGCTTCAATCTGAAGGCCCTTTCCCGTTGTGCCGGAGACGGCTCCATTAGAAACCCAATCCTGCCAGCCTTCATTTTGAACATGAGAGCGGTATTCGATACCAAGGTCTTCTGAATTAGGGAGAGTAACCCTGAGCGCCTCAAGCCTACGAGACTGGCCCGTTGTACCAGAGGTCGAACCATTCGATGTAAACGTCGACTCCCAGCCAATGCCTGAAATGTGAGATTTATAGCTGACGTCCGGGGCCGCCTCTTTGGGCTCCACGGCAACATCAATCGAAGGCGCCGTTTCATCGGCTGCAGCAGCAGTTTGATCCGAGGAGTCGGATTGTGTCTCTGGAACGGATTCATATTCGTTGGCACCAATATTTTGATCCGCCCAACAAGCCAAAGGGCTCAAAAGCAGCATCGACATGAAGCAGGAAATCAGAACAACAAATGCTCTAAATTGCCTTTTCAAGAGAATCGCCTCCTAGATAGACAGCCGTCAATAACCATACTATCGGGAGTTAGCTTCATTAAGACCACCAATTAGGTGAACGAAGAAATAGAAGCCCTATCCAAAGGCAAGGGCCCTTTCCGTTGCCAAGTCAACGGCAACAGGAAAGGGCCCCCTAACAAACTCTCGGCGTTTACAGGAATAACTAGTAGATTACCACCTTGGTAGCAAGAGGCACGTTATCCCAAATCCATTTAGCGCGATCGATGGGCAAACGCACGCAGCCTTGTGAAATATGCATTCCCATCCGGCTGTCCATGGGATTAAAAGTTCCCTGGTAATACGGTATTGAATGGAACAGGTAGTCCCCGTAAAACTGCGTATAGTAGTAGCAAGTATACCCATGTCCAAACGAGTAGCCCTTGCCGGTGACGGTATACTCACCCGTAGGCGTTGGAGTACTAGGGGCGCCGGCAGAGCAAGTCCAGTATTGAGCATAACTCCACGACCCGCGCTGTCCACGAAAAACTCCAAGGCGGCATGCTTGCCTGTCAACCATAATGAGCCAGTTTGTATTGCTCGAATATCTATTAGCCCGATTAAGCATGGCCATCATGTCGGCAGGCAGCAAAGGCTGATCGGTATACGGACGCCCAGTTGAACCGGGAGCTCCAGCACCCTTAGGCACAATCGTCACTTGAACCGACTCGATCCTATATCCAATCTTGGATGTGCCCGCAGGTTGCCCATTAGAAGTCCAATCGAGCCATCCAAAGTCTTGGCAATATGCCCGATACCAGACATCAAAGTAGTTCGATAAGCCACCGGTCAGCCTAATCTTAATAGCCTCGATACGCTTTGCGCGGCTTACCGTTCCAGCGATATCCCCGTTGGAAGTCCAGCTTTGCCAACCGACATCCTGCACATGGGCGGAGTACTCTATACCGCCCGATACGCTACTGGAGACATTTGGCTTCAGAGCCTCAATCGCAAGTGCCCTACCGGTCGTGCCCGCAACATCGCCGTTGCCAACCGGATTCATCCAACCAAGCGTGGCGACATGCGCCTGGAGCGTTAGGGCTGGTGCCGTGATAAACGCGGGCGCAGACGACGCGCCTGGATCCCCGCCTTTCGCAACAAGTTCAATTTGGACAGCTTCTATCTGGATATTAAGCCCGGTAGTTCCAGCGGAATCGCCGTTTTTTGCCCAACCCAACCAACCATAGCCCGCCGAATGAACTCGATAGTAAATGTCATACTGATTCGCGAGGGAACCATTTAAGCGCAGCTCAAGAGCCTGAATGGCCAATCCTTGTCCAACGGTCCCAATATAACCGGAAGATCGCCATTCCTGCCAACCAATATTGGCAACATGTGCTCTTGCCTCAATTTGAGAATCGTCATCCACACCGGACAACGACACATTCAAAGCTTGAAGAGAAAGCGATTGTCCCGTTGTGCCGGTTACCTGCCCATCAAATACAGAAGGAGACCACCCACGGTTAGCCGAATGAGCCTGATATACAACGTGAGCGCAATCGGCGGAAGTATCGGAAACAAATGCTCCGTCCGTTATTCCGGGAGCGCCGCCGCCTTTACTGACAATCCTTACTTCGACAGTCTTAAGGAATGAACCCGATATCGTTGCCCCTGCATCCGCGCCATTGCATGCCCAACCAAGCCATCCTTTTTTGGAGTCAAAGCAGCGATACCAAATGTCATAGGCATTAGACAAATCTCCAGTAAGAGCCAATCTCACCGCCTTTAGAACACGCCCATCGTTTTTAGAGTTAAGCGCAGCACCGTCAGAAACAGCACCGCTCCATCCGCCAAATTCAAAAAAGCCGGAATAGTCAATTGAGCCTAAAATCTCTTGATTATCAAACGAAATGGAGAGCGAGGTTAAAGGTTCAGAGCCGTTCTCGGAGCCCAATAGGATTGATTTGCCTTGTACGGAGCCCAGGCTTTTACCGTTAAGACCAAGCGAGCTCCCGCTTAGAACATCCGTAGCTCCAATGAAATGGTTCAACGTATCGCCGGGAGCAGAGCCGCTTTTTTCGACCAATAAAATCTGAACACCCTGAATGGCGGCACCCTTCCCCACCGAGCCCGCAGGAGACCCGTTAGACGTCCAGCCCAGCCATCCGCCCAATTTGGAAGCATACACACGGTACCAAATGCCATAAGTTGCAGATATCTCGCCGTTCAGCTTAAACTGAACGGCCTCAATGGACCGAGACTGCCCGGTCGTGCCAACAGCACCTGAAGACCAGCTTTGCCAACCGACACCAGACACATGTGCGCGAGAGGAAATGGAGCCTCCGCGGCCATACCAATTAACGCTAAGCGACAGCGCCTCAATTGCATTTCTTGAGTCAATAACCCCCGATGTCTTTCCGTCCGCGACAGCGCCCATCCATCCAACATTAGAGACATGAGATCGATAGGAAACGGTAGGCGGTTCCTGAGAATAATCCCTAAAGGCATCGCCTCGCGTTGGCGCATCTTGAGCATTTTTTGGAAGCACCTTAATCTGAATAGCTTCGATCTGACAAGCATAGCCCTGCGTTCCAGCAGGCTCACCATTTGAGGCCCAGCCAAGCAACCAACATTTGCAGAATGAACGCGATACCAAATGTCATACGAATCAGAAAGACCGCCCGACAAAGATAGCTTGATCGCCTCGATGGCTCGCGACTGTCCAACTGTTCCAGATGTCTGCCCGTTACCCACCGGCTGAGACTCCCAGCCGATCCCGGAAATGTGAGATTGGACCGAAATGCTATCATTCCCCAGCGGGGTGCCATCCTGTGAAAGCAAATTAATCTTGAGGGCTTCGACGCGCTTAGCACGGCCTGTAGTGCCCGCCGTCATTCCATTTGAAACGAGAGCTTGCCAGCCAATATCCTGTACATGAGTCTGGTATGAAACAGAGCCAAACACAGTGGATGCATCATTTTCGGGTTTCGCCGAATCAGTTGCATTGGAGGCAGGCTCGCTAGAAACGGATGAGGGAGAATCGTTGTCTGACACAGTCGGCTGCTCGACTTCAACCCCCTGCTGTTCGTCATTTAAGACAAAGCTCTCGTCTTCCAAGCTGCTGGCAGAACTATCGATATAATCAGTGGATTCCGGTTGCACAGGTAAAGAATCAGCCCAGACGGAAAGGGGCGTCAGAAGACACTGAAGGATCAGTAATGGCGTCATTGCCGTTGCTAGCAGTCGTTGCGTCTTTTTCATTCGACTCCCCCATCAATCGACCATCTTTAGCATCATTATTTATCGTTTCGGCAATTGCTTAAATACCGAAAACGCGAATGGCACTCAAATAGAAACGAACGGACCGTTGCAAAACGATCCGTTCGTTTTAATCAGAGTATCTGCCAGAACCTGTGTGAAGACATGACCTTCGATCAACTATGCAAGCGGCACGTTGTCATACCAACCCCATTTTGGCTTATATGAGGTGGAATAATAATTCAACCAGTACGCCATATCGAGCGTCCTGATCCGACCGACATTATCCATAACCTGGTTATTACCGATGTAGAGACAAACGTGACCGTAAATGCTGCCCATGCGTGTATGCGTATGCGAAGGAACGGCAATGACCATTCCGACTTTCAAATGAGAATAATCGGTATATTTACAGTAATCCCAGTAGTAATCGCAGGCATCTGTATGGACATTCCTAAATCCGGCACGCTCATAAATGTCTGCAATCCACTCAGAGCACAAACCAGGGCCAGGAGACGGCACCTGTCGGGCAAGATCTACAATTTTCTTCTGCATGGGATTTGCAAACGCGGTTGGTTCCCCAAGCAAACACGGCGAAACGGTGCTCCCGGGGGCATTGGCGCCCTTCCTCGTAAGTCGAACTTGGATAGCTTGGACATGGGCCCCATAGCCAGTACTACCGGCAACGGAGCCATTTTTAGTCCAACCAAGCCAGCCGACGTTATCGACATGGACCCTGTACCAAACATCAAAATAGGTTGCCAAGTCACCAGAAAGAGAAATTTTAATAGCCTCAACCGAATTGGATTCAGCGGTAGACGAAAGCTGCACTCCGTTTGACTTACCAGACGTCCAGCCCACATTCGAAAGATGCAGTTGATAATTAATCCCGCCGGCAACAGATGAAGTAGTTTTAGCTGAAAACCCGGTGATGGGAATTCCCTGACCGGTTGTACCGGACACCTCTCCAGCGGGGACAGAATTCTGCCAAGCACCTTTCACCTGAGAGGAATACGTCACCGTAGGTAATTCAAGATGGGAATACCCCGATGTATCAGGATGGGAGGCGCCCTTCTTAATGAGCTTAATCTGAATAGCTTCGAGGGAACACGACATACCGGTGGTGCCGGCCTCCTCGCCGTCCTTGGCCCAGGCCATCCAGCCGATGTTGGAGGCGTGCACGCGGTAGTAGACGTCGTAGTCCTTGGCGAGGGAGCCCGTGAGCCTCAGGCGCACGGCCTCGACGGCGCGGCCCTGGCCGGTGGTGCCGCCCTCGGAGGCCGAGGGGGTGTCCCAGCCCTGCCAGCCGACGCCCGAGACGTGGGCGTCGATCTGGACGCACGAGCCGTCTGAGTAGTCGGAACTGTCGAGCGAGAGCTTGAGGTCCTCGAGGGCGAGGCCGCGGCCTGTGGTGCCGGCGGTCGCCCCGTCGGACACGGCGCCCTGCCAGCCAACGTTGGAGACGTGGGCGCGGTAGGTCAGGGACATGGGCTTCTTCTTGAAGGCGTAGTCGACGTTGGCCCCGTCGGACGAGGGGGCGGCGTCGCCCTTCTTGACGAGCCTGATCTGGACGGCCTCGACGCTCCTGCCGAAGCCGGTGGTGCCGGCCTCCTCGCCGTCCTTGGCCCAGGCCATCCAGCCGATGTTGGAGGCGTGCACGCGGTAGTAGAC
>NZ_JBBNPD010000004.1:0-139603 GCF_040097075.1 Collinsella sp. CLA-SR-H006
AGGCGCGAGCGATCCCAGTCCATGATGGATTGCATGGCCTTGTAGCGACCGGCGTCCTCACGCCGGTCCATGGCCTGGGCAATCAGTGCCGCCCCCGCAGGCGCACAGCTCTTTGTTACTTCTTTAGCAGCCACAGTCAAAAATACATCCCCGTTCCCCAGGGATCCCCCAATCGGTAAATTCAAAAATGCGAACGAATTGCCAGTGCGACGTCTCCCTTACGTTTTGCTGGGAACGTCGAGCGGTAGCAGCTCCCTAAATGCGGAGTTACCTTCGCCCACGTCTACCAGGCACCAGCGTTTATGGCGGTCGATCTTTTTAACGCGGGCCTCTTGCCCCACCAAGGGACCCTGCTCTATGTGCAACACGCCGTCTTCTATGCGCGCTACGCTGTTGCGCACAACACCGTCGTCGTCCAACACGCTGCGGTACCAGTCCTGCGCATCGTCGGGCATGGGCATGTACGCCCGCTCCCTACTTCCGGCGATGCGACAGCCAAAGCTCAACTGGGCCAAGGCCCTATCGAGCGCGGCGGCATCGTGCGTGGCGACGAAAAAATATTCCTTGTACATGGGTTTGGTTTGGAGCGACCAGGCGCCGTCCCGCTTAAACCAGAACTCCTTTTGCATTACAAAAGCGTCCTGCATCAGCTCGTGCGGGATAATGCGGCGAACCTTTTCGCAGATCTCGCGCTCTTTTCCATGGGGGGTATGGACCAGATACCAGCGGACGCGGCCGTGCTGGCTGTTGGTGGTGGCGCCGTTAAATGCGCCCGGCAGCTGCTCTTGGCGCCGTGCCGTCTGTTCCATGTTTTCGCCCCCTCTTTTGGTTTTGCGATGCACGCAAATGCAGGGGCGTTTAGAACAGGCTTCTCGCTCGCAGCTAGGCGCAGTCGCAAAAGTACAGGTTTTTGTATCTTTCGACAGATGACATTATACGAGCAATTAATCAGCGTTTGCCCAGATTGCGCAAAATGTACTGCTAGTAGGTGCATCTCCATACCCCTCTATAAAAACCTGTACCTTTTTGTGCAACAAAAAAAGCCGCTCAACCAGCGGCTTTTCTTATTTCGGCATGAAAAAAGGCGACCGCCCTGTGTGGACGGTCGCCTTTGTTAATTGTTGTGAAGTTTGCCTTAGGCGCGGGTCTTGATCTCCTCGGTCACCTTGGCAACAAACTCATCAACGGTCATCTGAACGGTCTCGTTGGAGCGATCGCGGACGGAGATGTTGCCGGCCTCGACCTCCTTCTCGCCCAGGATGAGCATGTAGGGCACGCGGTCGATGCTGCGGGCCTCGCGAATCTTGTAGCCGATCTTCTCGTCGCGGTCGTCGCAGACCACGCGAATGCCGGCCTCCTCCAGCTTGGCGCACACCTCGTGGGCGTAGTCGCGGCTCTTCTCGGAGACCGGAAGCGCCTTGACCTGCACGGGGGCCAGCCAGGTGGGGAACTTACCCGCAAAGTGCTCAATCAGAATACCGATGAAGCGCTCGATGGAGCCAAAGCACACGCGATGCAGCATGATGGGGCGCTTCTTGGTGCCGTCGGCGTCCACGTACTCCAGATCAAAGTTGAGCGGCATCTGGAAGTCGAGCTGGACTGTGCCGCACTGCCAGGTACGGCCGAGCGAGTCCTCCAGGTGGAAGTCGATCTTGGGGCCGTAGAAGGCACCGTCGCCCTCGTTGACCTCGTAGTCCATGTGCAGCTGCTCCAGAGCGGTGCGCAGGCCCTCCTCGGCGCGCGCCCAGTCCTCGTCCGAACCCATGGAGTCCTCGGGGCGGGTGGAAAGCTCAACGTGGTACTTAAAGCCAAACTTTTGGTACACGGAGTCGATGAGGTTGACCACGCCCACGATCTCGTCGGTCAGCTGGTCGGGACGCACAAACAGGTGGGCGTCGTCCTGGTTAAAGCAGCGCACGCGAAACAGGCCGTGCAGGGCGCCGCGCAGCTCGTGGCGGTGCACCAGGCCAATCTCGCCGGCGCGGATGGGCAGCTCGCGGTAGGAGTGCGGCTTGGAGGCGTACACCAGCACGCCGCCGGGGCAGTTCATGGGCTTAATGCAGTACTCTTCGTCGTCGATGACGGTGGAGTACATGTTGTCCTTGTAGTGATCCCAGTGGCCCGAGGTCTTCCATAGCTGCTTGTTCATGATGAGCGGCGTGGAGATCTCCACGTAGCCGGCCTTGTGGTGGATCTCGCGCCAGTAGTCCAGCAGCGTGTTCTTAAGGATCATGCCGTTGGGCAGGAAGAACGGAAAGCCAGGGGCCTCGTCGCGCATCATAAAGAGGTCCATCTCGCGGCCGATCTTGCGGTGGTCGCGCTTCTTGGCCTCCTCCAGCATGTGCATGTGCTCGTCGAGCTCTTCCTTGGTGGCAAAGGCGACACCGTTGATGCGGGTGAGCATCTTGTTGTCCTTGTCGCCCTTCCAGTAGGCGCCCGAGACGCCGGTGAGCTTAAAGGCCTTGAGGGCCTTGGTGTAGCAGATGTGAGGACCGACACACATGTCGATGTAGTCGCCCTGCTGGTAGAAGGTGATGCGGGCGTCGTCGTCCAGGTCGCCGATGTGCTCGACCTTATACTTCTCGCCGCGCTCCTCCATAAGGGCGATGGCCTCGGCGCGGGGCTTCTCGTACACGGTGAACTTGAGGTTCTCCTTGACGATCTTCTTCATCTCGGCCTCGATCGCGGGGAAGTCGTCCTCGCTGATCTTGACGCCCTCGGGCAGGTCGACGTCGTAGTAGAAGCCGTTGTCGGTCGCGGGGCCGTAGGCAAAGTCGGCCTGGGGGTACAGGCGCTTGATGGCCTGCGCCATGATGTGCGCGGCGGAGTGGCGGATGACGTGCGTGACCTCGTCCTGCGGGAGCTCGGCCACCGAACCGTCATTGTAGAGTGCCTTCATGGGTATGTTTTCTCCTCTCGGATGCCTGATGCAAGTGCGTGCGATGCGCTCGGCGTTTTTGACTTGCATCATTATAGGCAGGTTGCCTTGGTATACAAGCGCCCGCCGCACCTTAATGGCACGGCGGGCGATTTTCTACGCATGCTTCATCGTGTGGGGCGGGTGGCGCGTGTGGCTTGCGCGGGACGCGGTGCCCGTGGCTTGCGGCCGGCCCGGCGATGGATGCGTTACTGGATGCGAGTTCGGCAGTAGGGGCAGACCTTCCAGTGCGCATCGAGCGGGCGATGGCAGCTGGGGCAGACGTTGCGAACCTGGGTATCGCACACCGGGCAGACGACGAAGTCCTTCTCGATGGGCGCGCCGCACTGCGGGCAGGTGCCGTACTGGGCAAGCTGGCGCTCGCGCAGGGCCATGTCCAACTCCTGCTCCTCGCGGTCGGACGCGTAGGAGTGCGGGCGAAGGACCAGGTAGGCAATGAGGCCCACAAACGGGATGAGGGCGATGATGCCCCATGCCACGTAGGCGCTGGCGCCGCGGCGGCGAGCGTCGATGAACACATAGACGACCGACAGCACATACAGGGCGATGATAAAGCCAACGAAGGCATAGACGACGCCCATAAGCTGCGGCGACATGAGCTCGGAGATGTACTTGGACATTGGGGTGTACCTTTCGGAATATTAACAGTCCGGTCAAGTTTACCACGGGGTTTGTTTATATGGGACCACGGCTAGGGGCGGGGCCGGCGCGGACACAAACATCTCAATCTGTAACAGTTAGGAGCGAAATCCGGGTCTAGATGTTACAGATCGAGACATAACTTCAACGTGGTAGCCGGCAGACGAGGTTGTCGACGTTGCCGGGTCTCCCCTCGTCTGCCGTTGGCGGGTGTTGCGGGGCTGTTCGCCGCATTGCCGCCGTAGCGGATGTGCGCACAGCGTAGGATAGTCTTATTGACATCCTGTCAACTTGTCTGGGAGGCACCGTGACAGAAACGTTTGATATCGCGATTGTGGGCGCGGGCATCACCGGATGCGCCATCGCGCGGCAGCTCGCGAGGTTTGACCTGTCCATTTGCGTGGTCGAGGCGGCCAACGATATCACGCTGGGCGCATCGAAGGCCAACGGAGGCCTAGTGCACGCCGGCTACGATCCGGCACCGGGCACAGTAAAGGCGCAGGTCAACGCCCGTGGCTGTGAGTTGTACGGTAGGTGGGCGCAGGAGCTGGGCTTTCTGTTCTGCCGCACCGGGTCGATGGTGTTGGGCTTTAACGACGAGGACTGTGCACAATTGGAAAAGCTGCGCAGCAACGGCCTTGCCAACGGTGTACCCGAGCTGTCGATCGTCGGACCCGACCGCATCCACGAACTTGAGCCGCGCGCCAGTGCCTCTGCAACGTGCGCGTTGTGGTGCCCCTCGACTGGGTTTGTCGACCCGTTTGAGGTTGCCATCGCCGCGCTGGAGAACGCCGTGGCCAATGGGGTGACGTTTATGCGGTCTGCGCCGGTGGAGGCGATTGAAGTCGCGGGCTCGGGCGACGACGTGCTCTTTACGCTGGCGACCCCCGCTGGCAACGTGCGCTGCCGCTACCTGATCAACGCCGCGGGCAACGGCGCCGCTGACATCTCGCATATGGCGGGCGCCGAGGAGTTCCAGATGGTCTGGCGCCAGGGCAACATCGTAGTGCTGGACAAGGAGCCGCGTGCGCTCATGTCGCTCTACCCCGTTCCCACGCCGGTATCCAAGGGAGTTATCGTCACGGGCACCGTACATGGCAACACCGTGATTACCGCGACGGCCGCCGTGCGCGAGCCCGGCGATACACAGACCTACGCGACCGATGTCAACGCGCTCCTGACCGGCGCGCGCAAACTGGTGCCCGATCTAGACACGCGCCGCGTGGTGCGCGCGTTTGCCGGCGGACGCCCGGTCATAAAGGGAACGAACGACTTCTTTATTGGACAGTCGGCCGTGGTACCGGGGCTGTTCCAAGCGGCAGGCATTCAGTCGCCAGGCGTGGCGAGCGCGCCGGCAATTGCCGAGCGCATGGAGCTTGTGATGCGTGAGGCGGGCGTGGAGCTGCACGAGCGGGCGGATTGGGATCCGATTCGCCACGCGCCGGACGACTTTGACCGCGCGCCGCTTGCGCGCAAGAAGGAGCTGATCGAGTCCGATCCCGCGTGGGGCCAGATTGTCTGCCGCTGCGAGACGGTGCCCGAGGCCGAGATCGTGGCCGCGATTCGACGCCGCCCGGGCGCGGTTTCGGTCGAGGGCGTCAAGCGCCGCTGTCGTGCCGGCATGGGTCGGTGCCAAAGCGGCTTTTGCCAGAGCCGCGTGGTTGCGATCCTTGCCAGCGAGCTGGGCTGCGACCCCAGCGAGGTGCTGTTGGAAGATGCCGGATCTTGGCTGGTTGAGGGACCGCTGAAGGGGGTGCGCTAGGATGGCGAAATTCAAATCGAGCGAGATTGATTGCAGCGTCGTCGAAGCCGTACAAACGCAAGCCTTCGACGTGGTCGTTATCGGCGGCGGACCTGCCGGCATGGCGGCCGCGCTGGCCGCGCATAAGGCAGGCGCACGTGTGGCCATCGTGGAGCGCGAGCAGCACCTGGGCGGCATCCTGCGCCAGTGCATCCACCCCGGCTTTGGACTGTCGCACTTTAAACAGGAGCTCACCGGTCCCGAGTATGCACAGCGCTTTATCGACCAGGTGCACGCAACCGGCATTGCGCTATTCCTGAACAGCATGGTGATTGGGATTGATTCAGGCGAGTGCGCGTCGGGTGCAGACGAGAGCGCAGAAGATGGCGTCACCCATACCGTCACGCTCATGAGCCGCGACGGCATGCTACAGCTCACCGGGCGCGCGGTCGTCCTTGCCATGGGTTGCCGTGAGCGCACGCGCAGCGAGATCAAGATCCCCGGCAGCCGTCCCGCTGGCGTGTTTACGGCCGGCCTGGCGCAGCGATACATCAATATCGAAAATCTCAAGCCCGGCTCGCGTGCCGTCATTTTGGGCTCGGGCGATATCGGGCTGATCATGGCACGTCGCTGCACGCTCGAGGGAATTTCGGTCGAGGGCGTGTATGAGCTCATGCCATACGCCAACGGCCTGCGCCGCAATGTGAAGAACTGCCTGAACGACTTTGACATTCCGCTGCATCTGTCCACCACCGTCACACGTGTGATCGGCCACGACCGCGTGGAAGCCGTCGAGGTAAGCCAAGTCGACGAGCGCCTGGCGCCCATTCCGGGGACCGAGTGCATCGTTCCGTGTGACACACTGCTGCTTTCGGTGGGCTTGATTCCTGAGAACGAGCTTTCGGTTGCCGCGGGCGTGGAGCTGGACCCGCGCACGCACGGCGCCGTGGTGGACCAGAGCCTGCAGACGGGCGTGCCGGGCATCTTTGCCTGCGGCAACGTGCTGCACGTGCACGACCTGGCCGACAACGTAACGACCGAGTCCGAGAGGGCTGGCGCAGCTGCAGCGGCGTACGCGATGGGGACCGGCGCGAGCGCCATTCCGGACTGCGAGCTCACCGTCTCCCCTGCCGGCATTGCGGGATACGCGCTGCCGGAACGTATTACGGCTGTGGCGCTCACCAAGCTCAACTTCCGCGTGCGCCGACCCGTCGACGCCGCCTGCGTGAGGATCTTGGCCGACGGCGAGGAACTGTTGGCCGGCAAGGTCCGAGCATTTAAGCCGAGCGTTATGGAAAGCTTCCCACTGCCGGCAAAGGTCATCAAACAAGCGCTCGACCTGGGTGCCAACGAGATTGTCCTATCCGTCGATCCCGTCGAGGAGGCATAGCTCATGAGCACGAAAGTGACCGAGACGTTGCAGTTCAACTGCACCACTTGCCCATCCGAATGCATCCTGACCGTAGAGGTAGAGCGCGACGCCAATGGCGCCGTGGTGGAAGTGCGCTCCGTAACCGGCAACAACTGCCCGCGCGGCGATAAGTTCGCGCATCAGGAGCTCACCTGCCCCATGCGCGTGCTCACGACGACCGTGGCCGTCTCCGGCGGCGACGAAGTCCTGCTCCCCGTGCGCACGGTCGAGGCAATCCCGCTAGAACTCCACGCCCAAGTCATGGCCCTCATCCGCGGCCTAATCGTCAAAGCCCCCATCCGCATGGGCGACGTCGTCCTCCCCGACCTCCTCAACATCAACATCAACCTAATCGCCAGCATGGACATCGACCCAGCCTAAGCAGCTCATTTAGAACGGGGCTTTTAGTTACGCTGCCATCCATCCCACCCCTCCTCAATTGCGGTGAAATAGTTCCTGATTTCCGCCAAAACCCCGGCATCTAGGAACTATTCCACCGCAACTATCCTTGGAATCGGTATTTAGCTTGTGCCTAGTTTAGTGTCAGTTCAAAACTATGCCGGATTACGGGGCTGATTCGGAGATCCCCATCCATACCGACAATTATCGATTTTTGATAAGCCGTCTACCTGCGGTTTTAATTTCGCGATTTTTCCCATGGTCAAGCAATACAGGTCCAGCCCCGTAATCCGCCATACTTTTGAAACCAGCCCATTTGGGACGGGCCTCTTTTAGCTACTTTTGCCCGAACGTTCGCTAGACCGGCCATGCCAAGGAGTGTCCCGAAGTGCCGGCATAAAAGGAACGTCCCTATGTGCCGGGCTTGGGATACCATGGTGGCAGCCTAGCGAAAGGATGTTTCATGGCACATGTCGATGACCGGCGCGTGGCGCGCGTGCTCGATGCGCTCGAGGCTCAGCACCCCGGCGCACAGCTGCTCGTAAACGACCCATGGTCGATCTATTACCTGACCGGCTTTTATGCCGATATGTTCGAGCGTTTTTGCGGTGTGCTGCTCGCGCGCAATGCCGAGCCGGTGATCCTGGTCAACGCGCTGCATCAGCTGCCCGAGTATGACAATGCCCGCGTCGCCTACCACACCGATACCGACGTCGTGGCCGACGCCATCGCGAGTGAGATCGACCCGACCAAACCGCTCGGCATCGACACCGTCATGCGCTCCGGCTTTTTGATGCCCCTCATGGAGCGCCACGCCGCCAGCGAGTTTTTCCTGGGCGACTTTGCCGTCACCGCCGCGCGCACCCACAAGGATGCCGCCGAGCAGGAGCTTATGCGCGTGTCCTCGGCCGCTAACGACGCCGTGATGGCCGAGGCGGTCAAACTCGTCCACGAGGGCGTAACGGAACGCGAAATTGCCGACCAGATGCTCGGCCTGTATCGCAAGCACGGCTGCGAGGGCTTTAGCTTTCCGCCAATCGTGAGCTTTGGCGCCAACGCCGGCGATCCGCACCACGAGCCCGACGACACCGTGCTCAAGCGCGGCGACGTGGTGCTGTTCGACATTGGCGGACGCCGCTGCAACTACTGTTCGGACATGACGCGCACGTTCTTTTGGGGCGAGCCGGACGAGGAGACCGCGCGTATCTACAATATCGTGCGCCGCGCCAACGAGGCTGCCGAGGCGCTCATCGCACCAGGCGTGCGTATGTGCGACCTGGACCGTGCCGCGCGCGATGTGATTGAAGACGAGGGCTATGGGCAGTACTTTACGCATCGCCTGGGTCACTCGATCGGCCTGCAGGACCATGAACCGGGCGACGTCTCGCTCGTTAACGAGCAGGTTGTCGAGCCGGGCATGACCTTCTCCATCGAGCCGGGCATCTACCTCCCCGGCCGCACCGGCGTCCGCATCGAGGACTTGGCCCTGGTCACCGAGTCCGGCGTCGAGATTCTCAACGCCTACCCCCACGATCCGGTCCGCTTAGGCTAACCTCATCCCCAAGTCCCCAAACTAAGTTGCGGTGAAATACGGACTGCTTAAGGCTTCTAGCCCATAAAATAGTCCCTATTTCACCGCAACTGCCAAGGGGACCAGGATAGTCAAAAAGCCCCGTCCCAAATTAGCTGCCCTGATGGCAAAACGAAAGGCCTCCCGATTCCCCAACGAGAACCTGGAGGCCTTCTTGTGACCTAAAGCGCTACGCTCTCGACGCTACTCTGCGCGATGACGCAGCTTTTCGATCGCTGCGGCGATAAGAGCCAGCAGGCCGGTTCCGCCAAGCGCCGCGACGGTCACGGCAGTATTGTCGCCCGTCTCGGCCAGGCTTCCCTTAGCGGCCTTCTTGCCATCCTTCTTGCCCGAAGAATCCTTGGCATCGGGCTTGGCACCGTTATCCTTGCCGCCTGTCGGTTCCTGTACAACAACAGGCTCAACGACTTCAACGGTCACCGAAGCAGTGAGCTGTTGAGGCGCCGGCGTCTCCACAGTGCCATCCTCGGCAAGCGTCGCAATCACCGCGGCGTCGCCGTCAACGGGCATCGTCGCGGTAATGACGACGGTTCCGTTCTTGAGGGCCTTGACCTTACCGTTCTCGACCGTAGCGGTCGTCGGGTCGGACGAGGTCCACGTCACGTTACCACGCAGCAGCGCGCCATCAGCCGCATTGCTCGCCGCGGCAGCAAGGTCAATTGCCTTGCCGCGCTCTACCTTGAGCACGGTTTCGGCAGTCGTGGCCTTGCCGTTTTGGTCAACGATAACGAGGCCCTTGGCCGCCGGGCGCGGCTTAACGCGCACCATGCAGCTGACCGTAAGCTCCGTGCCGCGAACCTTACCGCCCACGGTCACATCATCGGCACCCCAATCCAGTGTGGGGACATTCTCCCAATCGACGTCGTAGTCCTCCTGGCTGCCGTCCTTCATCATCACGGAGACCTTCTTGGGCAGCGCCTTCAGCACATCGGCGGCAGAGCTTGCCTCAAACACCTCAACGGGAGCGAACGTCGCAGGCCTCACGGGAATCTCGCTTGCTGGCGTCTCGACGACCAGCTTGCAGGTCGCCTTGAGCGTCGTGCCCTCAACGGAGCCCTCGAGCGTGTACTCGCCGACAGAGGGAAGCTGCTTGTCCAGGCCATCCGTATTCCATGTGACCACGGCCTCATCCGTGTGGCCATCGGAGTACGTCACGGCAACCTTCTTGGGTAGCTGCCCCGTCACGGTGTCGGCCTTGGCATCGCGCTCAACCGTAATCTGCGGCACATCGGCTACCTTATTGATCGTCGTCGTGGAGGTGACGACAACTTCGACAGGCAGGTTGCCGTTCACCGTCACGCCCTTGGCGACGACGCTGTTGCCGTACGCCGCAGCCGCGGCGGGAACCTCAGACCACGTAACCTCGGACTCCACCTTCGTCTTACCGTCTTTCATAAGGACCGTCGCCTTAACGCCCTTGAGCGCCTCGCGCACGGCGTCGGCAGACGAACCCTCGGGAACGCTAACGCCCGCGACAGGCTCAACGAACGCGGGAATCTCAGCATTGCTCTTCACGACCGTGACCGTGCACTTGGCCTTAACCGAAGTGCCCTCTACCTTGCCCTCAAGCGCAACATCGCCCAGCTTGCCCAAGGCATCTGCCGTAAGCGGGGTCTTATCCCACGTAACGGCGGCAGTCTTCGTCGAGCCGTCGGACATGTTGAGGGTCACCTGGGCAGGCAGCACGATGTCAGCAGCAGCCGTGTTGCGGGCAACCGAAAGCTTGACGCCAGCGATGCTCTCGACGACCGGCACCAGGTTGACCGTAGCGTTTACGTCATAATTGCCGACCTTAGTCTTGCCCGTAACGACAAAGCTTGTACCGTCATTCTTAATGGTGACGGCCTCCTTGGGAGCAGTCCAGTCGATCTTCGAATCGACCTCGGATCCGTCCTTCATGGCGACCTTCACGGTCTTGGGCAGCGCTGCCACAACGGCATCGGGCTTCGCCCCGTCGTCGAGCGTCACAGCGTCAACCGTACCAGCCAGGTGATCAGGAATCTCACGCAGCGGTTTGACGACCTTGATAGTGCACTCAACCTTTTGATCGGTACCGGCAACCGTACCCTTAACCGTAACTTCACCTTCCTTGGCAAAGTCCTTGTCGGAAAGGCCCTTGGTATCCCACGTTACATCGGCTTCGGAGTCGGTATCGTCAGAGTAGATTGCCGTGACCGTGTCGGGCAGCTTGGCCAAGGCATCAGCTGTCTTGGTATCGCGCTCGACCTCAATCTCGTCAACGGTATCAAAGCCCACGATATGCGCCGTCACCTTGACCTGAGCCTTAACGGTCATGCCGTTGTCCGTAAGGCCCGTGACCTCAAACTCAGTGCCGGCACGGCCCAGGCTGTCGACCTGAGACCACTTAACGGGCGTCTCTTTCTTGGTCTTGCCGTCCTTCATGACAACCGTCACCTTGGACGGCAGTTTATCCATAAGGTCGCTGACCTTGGCATTGTCCACAATCTCAATTACATCGATCGGCTCGACGTGGTCGGGCGTCTGGGCATCCTGATCCACCACGGTCACATTGCAGGTCACCTTGGCGCCGTTGAGCTTAACCGTGCCCGTAATCTCCACGGTGCCGGTTCGGTTGAGCAGCTCGGCCGTGACGTTAGAAAGATCCCACACGTCAATGTCGAGCAAATCGGTCGAGCCGTCGGAGTAAGTCGCCACAACCTGCTTGGGCATCTGGGCGTACAGATCCTGCTTGGACGTACCACTGGCAACGCTAAACGACTTGGCCTCGAGCTTGGTGATGGTTCGCGGCGCCTCGGAGACGTTGACGTACACGATAGCGTTGACGTTGTCGACATCCTTGAGCTTGCCGACGAGTTTATACGTACCCTTCTTGGCGAGCGGCTTGGAGAGGTCGATGCCGTCGGTGTCGGTCCACTTTTCGATCTCGATGCCGCCTAAACTGCCCCGAGTATCCCGCGCTGAGCCATCCGAGAAATATACGGACACGGCATCTGGCAGCTCCAGCATCGATCCGACCGTGGTGTTGACCACGACTGCCTCGGGCTGCAGTGCAACCTTCTTTGCCTTCTTATCGGCAACCGTCACCTTGGCAGTCACGTTGCCGTTCTCATCCACGCCGACCTTTTGGCCGTCATCGTCAAGCAGCGCCATAACGGCAGCGGCATCAAAGCCGACCACATGGCCCGTCGCATAGAACGTGCCAGGCCGCTCGTACTTCTCGGGCGCGATCGGATCCCAATCAATAGCCGCCGTCGAAACGGAGCCGTCGCTCATCTCGACCGCCATCTTGGACGGCATAGCAGGCGCAGTGCCCGCCTTGGTGGTCACTGCGGTCTCGCCGTTATCGATTGCCTTCTCAACGCCTTGGATAACGATCTTGGTCTGAACAGTGAGACCGGTGTTAGTGCCGTCACCGTATCCGTCGAGGCCGCTTGCAAACAGCGTGCCAGACACTGTCGTGACCTGACCCGGCTCTCCGGTATAAACCGAGGGACGAACGTAATCCCATTGAACCTGGGCATTATGAGTTTTGCCGTCACTCGTGGCAACCGAGACATTCCACGGCAGCTCGGGGAAAACACCGCTGGCCGTATTAATGCGCTCAGGAACGGCAACGGAGATGACGGAACAGACGTCAACAGTGATTGTCGCCTCGGCACCACCTTGGAGCTTGCCCTTCACCTTAAACGAACCGTCCTTGGCATAAGCGTCTTCGGCGACACGGTCCCATGTGACCTTTTCGCGCTGGGGCTCAGAAGACACATCGTTGTCGTATCGAACCTCAAGGTATTCCGGCAGCATCGGCTTGGTGCCGGGGACGGTCCATATGGTTCCGCCCTGAACCGAGGTTGCCTTACTCGCGATCTTAACGGTGGCAGTAATCGGAACGTCGACAGTCTGCATGCCGTACCCTGCATTAAAGCTAATTGTTGCAGTGCCGCGTACCACGCCGCCCTGGGTCCAATCGAAGCCCTTCGTGTTCCACTTGGTCTCGGCGTATTTGTGCGAATAGTCCGGATGTTCTGCCGCATCGGGGCTGATAAGTTCGACATAGCCGGGAAGCATGGCGGTGCCGTCGCTGCCCTTGAGCACTGTAATGGTTTGTGGCTGAGCCTCCCAATTTTTAGTCACGATGACGTGCACTTTCACGGGGATATTCGTTCCGGCGACCGTTCCGGTAATCGTGCAGTCCTTCTGGGGGCACCTATCGTAGGTATCCCAGTTGACGCCGAGACTGTCAAAAGTCGTTCCATCCTGCAATACGCCGGACACGTAGAAGTAGTCCAGATTGACTTCCTCACCGGGGTAAATAACGCGCCAGTCCTCGTACGACTGCCCAAGCGTCACGCCATTCTCGCTATAGTTATTGACGCCCTTGACCTCACTGCACACCGCGATCGCGTTGACCTTCGCCAGCGAGCCAGTGATAGTACCGGTAATTTCGTACTCGCCAGGCTTGCCGTCCAGCAGTTCTTGAGGAAACTCATCCCAGCTATAAGGCTGCCCCGACGAATACTGGGGATAGAACGAGCTGCCATCCGACAAATACAGCGTGGATGTGTAGCGCGGAGCCAGAAGTCCGGCGCCGGGAACATAAGCAATCTTGCCGATGTTGCTGTCCTCGAGATCGCAGACGTTGACCGTCGCCGTAGCCGGAATGTTAGAGCCGGTAAAATATCCGCTAACCGTAATCTGGCCAAGGTTCTTTAGGGCGTCCTGACTAATCGTCGACCACTGAACGGGGAAATTGCCTCGCGAGCCATTCCACATCGTGGCCTCGATTGAACCCGGCATATTAGGCTGGCAACCGATAAGCGTGCTTGTCGATGTCGAGGAAGGCATCTGCAGGGCGCGGACGGAGATGGTCGCCGTGACTCGGTTGCTGTCACCCAGCTCCACCTGAGTAGACGATGAAGATGAGGTATTGGTCCAATACGACAGCGAACCGGAAAGCTTAAACGACCCCTCACTTGCCACCTGCGTGTCCAAAATAGGGTCCCACGCAATGTTGCACTGCTTCTTTGTACCGTCGGTGAATGCAACCTCAACGCTGTAGGGAAGACCGCCGCCCGTTGTAGGACGTACGCCGACGGGCGTGTTAACGGGAGCAAGAGCGTCGATAGAGGCAACTTCTTTGACCTCGACCTGAGCAGTTACCTTTAGGCCATTAGCGGCTGAAGATTCGTTATATGTCACAAGCGTGCCCGTGACCGTATAGGTGCCTGCCTTTTGGAATTGAGACACGTCGGCGTTGTCCCAATTAACCTGATAACCTTGGGTGTATGTAGTGTTATTTGACTGCGTAAACGGGAAATAGACATACGTGCTAAAAGGAGAAATGTCGCCGACCACGCGCTCGAACCTCAGAGAATTAAGATCGAGTACGTCCTTAGGATCTTTGACGGTAACGGTGCAGGTAACCTCACGGTAATCAAAACCGTTTAGTTTACCTTTAACCGTAAACGAGCCCACCTTAGAGTAAAGCGACGCGTCGAAAGAATCCCAAGACACCGGGATCTGCTCGGTGGCCCCGCTATCAAAGACAACCGAAGCAGAATACGGCAGAGACGGGACCTCACCAGTTAGGGTCGTACACGTCAACTCGGTCTGGACGCTCTTAACAGAGCGGACTACGACCGTGCACTGTGCGAGCATAGAGGGATAGCTCTTCAAATGTCCCTCGACAACAAAGGTTCCTTCCTTTTGGTACTGATCAGCCGAGATCTCATTCCACTCAACAGGGCATGTATAAGATTGACCATTTGAATAATTGACCGAAATGCTGGACGGAAGCGCGGGAGCAATACCAGCTGCAGTCCATACCCATGAGCCATTACTGGTTGAACGGGGAACGTACACCTTAAGTACACCGCTCACTTCGTACGGCTCCGCGAGCGTGATCCAGTTGTTGTTCACGCTAACGCCGGTAATCTGTCCGGTAATGGGGACTTCGGATTCCTCCGTCGCCGTATCAAATGCCGTCTGCGACTTTTCGTCCCAATCAACATACGCCGAGGTCTCGGTGCCATCCGACAGCTTTACCTTAACGCTCGAAGATTGGATCTGGCCGTAGTAATCGGCACCGACATATTTTTCCAGAATCGGGTTGGCGTCGATCGACTCGACCGTAATGCCACTTTCGTTGCTCGTCTCTGTGACATCAGGGGCGTTTACTGCCGCCGGATCTACCACTGCCGGGTCCGCCGTAACAGCTTCGACAACCACGCGCTGCTTGACCGTCTGCGTGGTGCCGTCGACGGTACCCTCAAACTCATACGAGCCGGCAGGCAGCTGCGCCAAGGTTGCCGGAGCATCGGCGCCGTTCAGCTTCCAGATGACGTTTTCCTGCTTGGTGGTACCGCTCTCGTAGGTTGCCGTTACAGTTTGGGGCAGCGTGGCGTCGGATCCCTCGGCAACATGTAGCTCGTTCAGGCTGGCAAAAGAGGCGATCTTGTCTTCACTCTGGTCTTGCGAGGTTGCCTGACCGGTGTCCGCAGACGTGGCAGCCGCACCCGTCGCATCGCTTTGCTCGGCAACGACTTGGGTAGTATCACCCTGCATCATCTCGGCGAACGCCTGCGGCGGCACCGAGCCGACCGTCATCGTCAGAGCCAAACCCGCGGTAATGGCCGCGTTGACATGCCTTCTGTTCATGTTTCCTCCCGACACGCTCAACGGACCAAACAGCACTGGTCCGATTGGCAAGTTAAGTTGAGCGTATCCTTCGCCGATGGAGGTTTGCAATATGCTACAGGTTAAGCGGCATAAATGGCTTCGTAAACGGGAGAAATCAGGTGACGTATCTATGTGACAACGGGGCGGTCCCTTTGTCACATTGCGATTACGCCGCGCCACGAAAACGGCCCATCTACTACGTTTAACCCGCATGGGTCGACCATGCGGGTCTTTTTTGAAAACCAGTAAGCCGTCTACCTGCGGTTTTGATTTCACGATTTTCCGTGTGGTCGAGTGTAACCGGTCAAACGTAGTAAATAGGCCCATTTAGTGGCGAGCGAGTCAACTCGGGGCACAGGACAGCCAAAATAGCCCCATCCCAAATTGGCTGCTTTTGAGCTGCGGTGGAATACGGACTGTTTAAGACTTCTAACCCATAAAACAGTCCCTATTTCACCGCAACTGATGAGGGGATGGGTTAGCGGAGCAGGCCGGCTACTTCGCCGGCTAGGGTGATGGTGCCGGCGGCAACGAAGGACTCGCCCACGGCGTCAAAAGCCGCGAGAGCCTCGGGCACGCTAGGGTACACACCGGCAAGCTTGTTGGCGTCCACCAGGGCAGCAAGTTCCTCTGCCGGCAGGGCGCGATCGGAATCGGTCTGGGTTACGACCACACGCGGGAAGGCCGGAATCAGAACATCGACAATACCGGCCACATCCTTGTCGGCCAGTGCGGCGCACAGCAGCGTGGGGCGATTCTCGACGCACGGATCTATCTCGTCCAGCGCGCTCACAAAGTTCTCGCAGCTCTGAGGGTTATGGCAGGCATCGATCAGCTTGAGCGGATCGGTCCCCAGCACATCAAAACGACCCGGCGTGGGGCAGCCCATAAGCGATGCATCCAGCGCATCGTGGTCGAGCTCGCGGCCCAAATACCCCTCGCAAAGCATAATCGCGCACGCGGCATTCTGCGGCTGATAGGCCGGCTTGACCATGCTCGACGTATAGATTGCACGCGGCGTGGTGCAGCTAAACTCAACCGTGTCGCCCACATTCGCCGGCACCTTAGTCATGGCGTGGCTCACCACGAGCGGCACAATGCCGCACTCGCGACAACGGGCATCCATCACGCGCTGAACACTCGCCTCGTGCGTGCCCTCGCCCAGAACAACCAGGCGTCCGGGCTTAATGACCGCAGCCTTCTCCCCCGCAATGGCCTCGAGCGTATCGCCCAAAATACGTGTGTGATCGAGCCCAATGCCCGTAATGGCAACGGCGACGGGATCGGTCGCGCTTGTGGCATCCCAACGCCCGCCCATACCAACCTCGAGCACGGCAACATCCACGCGAGCCTCGGAAAACACAACAAGTGCAGCGGCCGTCAGCAGGTCAAACGGCGTGATGGAATAGGCACGCTCCCCCGCCGCCACACGGCGCGCATTCACGCGACGCCCCGCCTCGACAGCCGCCGAAACGCCACGGGCAAAGGCCTCGTCGCTCACAACGCGCCCGTCAACCTCCATGCGCTCGGGATAGCGCACCAGCTGCGGCGACGTATACAGCGCGGTCTTGAGCCCCTCGCCGCGAAGAATGGCAGCCGAAAAACGCGTAGTCGAAGTCTTGCCATTGGTGCCGGCAACCTGAATGCAATCAAAGTACTCGTCCGGACGCCCCAGCTCATCGAGCATATCGACAACTGTCTCGAGCAGAGGACCGGCATCCCCAGAAATCCGCCCCGTATCAGCAGCAAGCCCCACAGCCTCATCAAACGAAAGCAACTCAAACGAGAACGGCACCGAATACAACCCAGAACGCTTCGCCATAGCCAAAGTCCCCTCAACATAAAAAGAGGCCCGTAAGCAACAACGAGCCCCTCCCATTCAAAATATCAGCCAAACACCGCTTGCAGCAGAATCAAGGCCACAACCAAGTGGCCCTATCAGGCACCGGACACCCCCGTAATCGCTATGGGAGCGGTTTGGGGCTTTGCTCGATACAAGTTCCGCACGAGCCGAAGGCCACTTAATGTGGCCTTCGTGCGAGCAGGACTGTCCGCAGTAGCGAGCAAAGCCCCAAACCGCGTCCCCCAGTAACGCTTACGAGAAGTCAGCAACCTGAGCAGTCAGCGCCGCCAGGATCTCCTTGAGCTCAGCTGCACGGTCCCTCTTCTTCTGGACCACGGCAGGCGCGGCCTTGGCCACAAAGCCCTCGTTGGCGAGTGTCTTCTCGCAGCCGGCGAGCTCCTTCTGCGCCGCGGCAATCTCCTTCTCCAGGCGTGCCTTCTCGGCCGAAAGATCAACCTTGCCCTCGAGCACCACAAAGGCCTCGACGCCGCTGTCGACCACGGCAATACTCGCAGCCGGCTTCTCAACGTCGGTACCCATGACCAGCGAAGCGGTGTTGGCCAGCGGCTCAATGGTCGAGCGCAGGCTCTCGAGCTTCTCGATATCCTCGGCACCGGCGCGCACGACAACGTCAAGCTCGGCCTTGGGGCTCAAGCGATAACGCGAACGCGTGGCGCGGGCGGCGGAAACGACGGCGCGGCACAGCTCAAACGCGCGCTCGGCGTCCTCGTCAACATACTTGGCGTAGTCGGCGGGCTCGGGCCACTTGGCGATCATGAGCGCCTCGGCGCGGTCAACGTTGCCCTCGGCATCCAGGTCGAGCACGCTCGCCGGCATGTTGTCCCAAATCTCCTCTGTAACAAACGGCATAAGCGGGTGCATCAGGCGAATGGAAGTATCGAGCACAAAGATCAGGTTGCGCTGCGCCTGCAGACGGCCCTCGCCCTTCAGGCGGGCCTTGGTGACCTCGACGTACCAGTCGCAGACCTCGTTCCAGAAGAACTGCTGCACGCCGCGGGCCATGTCGCCAAAGGTGTAGTTCTCAATACCCTCGGTGACCATCTTGACGGCCTTTGCCAGGCGGCTGAACATCCAGGCGTCTGCCGGCGTCTCCACAACGGGCTCGCCGGGCGTGTAGCCCTCCATGTTCATAAGCAGGAAGCGGCTGGCGTTCCAGATCTTGGTCACAAACGACTTGGCCTGCTCGGTGCGCGGGCTGTCGATGAGCTTCTTGGTCTTCTTGTCGATGTTCGCGTCGAACTTGACGTCCTGGTTGTTGGTGCACAGCGTGAGCAGGTTGTAGCGCATGGCGTCGGCGCCGTACATGCCAATGAGATCCATGGGGTCAACGCCGTTGCCCTTGGACTTGGACATGCGGCTGCCGTCCTTGGCAAGAATCGTCGGGTAGATGACGACGTCCTTAAACGGCACCTCGTCCAGGAAGTACAGCGAGCTCATGACCATGCGGGCGACCCACAGCGCGATGATGTCGCGCGCGGTGACCAGCGCCGTCGTGGGGTGATGACCCTCGAGCAGCTCGGGCTTTTGCGGCCAACCCTGCGTGGCGAAGGTCCACAGCTGCGAGCTGAACCAGGTGTCCAGCACGTTCTCGTCCTGATGCACGTGGTGGCCGCCGCACTTGGGGCACACGTCGGTGTCCTCGGTAAGGGCGTCCTCCCAGCCGCAGTCCTCGCAGTAGAACACGGGGATGCGGTGGCCCCACCACAGCTGGCGCGAGATGCACCAGTCCTTAAGGTTCTCCATCCAGGTGGTGTAGGTCTGCGTCCAGCGCGCGGGGTGGAAGGTGACCTTGCCGGAGTTGACGGCGTCGAGCGCCGGCCCCTTGAGCTTGTCGACGGCCACAAACCACTGCTCAGAAAGCCACGGCTCAAGCGCGGCGTCGCAACGGTAGCAGTGCATGACGGAGTGATCGAGGTCCTCGACGTGATCGAGCAGGTCGTGCTCCTCGAACCACTTGATGACGGCCTCGCGGCACTCGTCGCGGTTCATGCCGGTGAACTCGCCGTAGCCCTCGACGACCACCGCGTGCTCGTCGAAGATGTTGATCTGCGGCAGGTCGTGGGCCTGACCCATGGCGTAATCATTGGGGTCGTGAGCAGGCGTGACCTTGACGAAGCCGGAGCCAAAATTGGCGTCGACATGCCAATCCTCAAAGATGGGGATCTCGCGGTCCACGATGGGGAGCTTGACGGTCTTACCCACAAAAGCGGCCTTCTCGGGGTCCTTCGGGGAGACGGCGACGCCCGTGTCGCCGAGCATGGTCTCGGGGCGCGTGGTGGCAACGACGATGTAATCCTGGCCGTTGACCGGCTCGGTCAACGGGTAGCGCAGGTGCCACAGGTGGCCCTTCTCGTCCTTATATTCGGCCTCGTCGTCCGAGATGGCGGTGGTGCAGTTGGGGCACCAGTTGACGATGCGCTTGCCGCGGTAGATCAGACCGTCGTGGTACCAGTCGCAAAAGACCTTGCGTACGGCCTGCGCGTAGTCCTCGTCCATGGTAAAGCGCTCGTTATCAAAGTCGACGGAGCAGCCCATACGCTTGATCTGCTCGACGATGATGCCGCCGTACTCGTGGGTCCAGTCCCAGCAGGCGTCGACAAACTTGTCGCGGCCAATCTCCAGGCGGCTGATGCCCTCGCTCTTGAGCTTCTTGTCGACCTTGGTCTGCGTAGCGATACCGGCATGGTCGGTGCCGAGCACCCAGCGCGTGGACTTACCGCGCATGCGAGCCATACGAATGATGGCGTCCTGGATGGAGTCGTCGGTAGCGTGGCCCATGTGGAGCTTGCCAGTCACGTTGGGAGGCGGAATGGTGACGGTGCAGTCGCCCACGCCCTCACGGCGCTTGTAATAGCCGCCGTCGAGCCACTTCTGCAGGATCGCCGGCTCGTTGGTCGACGGATCGTAGTTCTTGGGCATTTCTTCCATATATCTCTCCCTTGCCCGTCGGCGTGTCCACCTGCTTGGTTTTCGCTCGGTCAGGTCCTGACTCGCACGAAGAGCACATTAAGTGCTCTTCGGCTCGTGCGGAATCTACGAAAACCAAGCAGGCGGACACGCCTTAGGTATCGATTACTTCAGTCTGAAGGTACTAACTTGACAATCTCACAGAATAGCACAGGCATACCTGCCGAAAAGGGACAGGTTTATTTTGGTAGGTTTTATCAGGGGAAACGACATTTGCCCATATAAAACCGACCAAAATAAACCTGTCCCTAAATGGCAGGCCCCGCGGTGGTTGCCGCGGGGCCTGGATTCAAGCTATTTACCCGTAGATGCGCTGGGGCTGTTCTTCGCCCTTTACGGAGGCTTCGGTCACGATGACCTTGACGACACCCTCCTCGCTGGGGAGGTCGAACATCGTCTGCTGCAGCACGTCCTCGCAGATGGAGCGCAGGCCTCGGGCGCCGGTCTTGCGGGCGAGCGCCATGCGGGCGATCTCGTGCAGAGCCGCGTCCTCAAACTCAAGTTCAACGTCCTCGAGTTGGAACATCTTGCGGTACTGGCGCACCACGGCGTTCTTGGGCTCGGTCAGAATCGACACCAGGTCGTCCTCGTCGAGCGCCTGCGTCTGGGTGACGACGGGCGTACGGCCCACGAACTCGGGGATCATGCCAAAGGCGTTGAGGTCCTGCGGGAGCACCTGACGCAGCAGGTCGTTCTCGTCGACCGAGGTGGGGCCGGCGATCTCGGAGTTAAAGCCCACGCCCTTGTTGCCCACGCGATCGGCGATGATCTTGTCCAGACCCACAAAGGCACCGCCGCAGATGAACAGGATGTTGGTCGTGTCAATCTGCAGCAGCTCCTGCTGGGGATGTTTGCGGCCGCCGGTGGGCGGAACGCTTGCCACCGTTCCCTCAAGGATCTTAAGCAGTGCCTGCTGAACGCCCTCGCCCGAGACATCGCGGGTAATGGAAAGGTTCTCGGCCTTGCGGGCGATCTTGTCGATCTCGTCCACGTAGATAATGCCAACCTGAGCGCGCTCAATGTCGCCATCGGCAGCATTGATAAGCTTGAGCAGGATGTTCTCCACGTCCTCACCCACGTAACCTGCCTCGGTAAGCGCGGTGGCGTCGGCGATGGCAAACGGCACCTCGAGGATGCGCGCAAGCGTCTGGGCGAGCAGGGTCTTGCCGGTACCGGTGGGACCGAGCAGCAAAATGTTGGACTTAGCGAGCTCTACCTCGTCCATATCGTCGTCGAACTGCGAGCCCATGCCGTCGTCAAAGGCAGACACCGCGGCGCCGCCCTCAATCACGCGGCGATAGTGGTTGTACACGGCCACCGACATGGCGCGCTTGGCGTCCTCCTGACCCATAACATAGGCCGAAAGCTCGTCATAGATCTCGTGCGGCGTCGGCACGTGCGTGATGACCTGGCGGTCGTCCTCGAGCTCAAAGCCCTCGGTCTCGGGGTCCACGGCGGGCTGGGATGTAGCCTGACCATGGTCGTTGAGGAAGCCCGGCAGCTTGCCGTTGCGGGCAGCGTCCATAAAGTCCGAAGCCAGCGACTCCTCCAGAATCTCGGAACAGGCGGCGACGCACTCGTCACAGATAAAGATGTTGGTCGGGCCCTTTACGAGACGGCGTACCTGCCCCTGCTCTTTTCCGCAGAAGGAGCAGCGGATGGGGTTGCCGTTCTCGTCGAAGTTGTCCTGCATGTTACCTGCCATCCTAGGCGTCCTTCGCGGCGAGATCGCGCGAGGTGACGATACGGTCGATCAGACCGTAGTCGAGGGCCTCGGAAGCGGTCAGGTAGTTGTCGCGCTCGGTATCGGCCTGGACCTTCTCGATGGGCTGGCCCGAGGCATCGGACAGGATCTGGTTGAGCTCGCGACGGGTCTTCTTGATCTCCTCGGCAACGATCTCAATCTCGGTCTGCTGACCCTGGGCACCGCCGCTGGGCTGGTGAATCATGACCTTAGAGTGCGGCAGGCAGAAGCGCTTGCCCTTGGCGCCGGCCGAAAGCAGCACGGCGGCCATAGACGCGGCCATACCGACGCAAATCGTCGAGACCTGCGGCTTGATGAAGTTCATGGTGTCCAGAATCGCCAGGCCGGAGTAGACCTCGCCGCCGGGCGAATTGATGTAGAGCGAGATATCCTTCTCGGCATCCTGGCTCTCAAGATGCAGCAGCTGGGCAACGACCAGGTTGGCACTGACGGAGTTGATCTCCTCGCCCAAGAAGATGATGCGGTCGTTGAGCAGGCGCGAATAGATATCGTAGCTGCGCTCGCCGCGCGGCGTCTGCTCGATAACGTATGGCACGAGGGCGGAATCGAACTTGGCGATCATACGCATCTCCATTTCTCTCTTGCGGACCAAATTGGTTCTAGATAAACGTACGGTGCCCGCATGCTATGCATTGGCTGGCACCGTACGAAGCAACCGGATAACCGGTGTATAACTTTACCCCATCACGGGCGCACCCATGCGCTCGCGGGCAAGGTGGCGAGAATTACTCGGCGTCCTTGGCGGTCTCGTCGACCTCGGTCACCTTGGCGTTCTCGACCAGGTGGTCGACGGCCTTGGAGCGACGGATGGACTCGCGGACGGCAGGCATGCGGCCATCGGCGATGAACTCGGCCTTGGAAGCCTCGACGTCCTTGACGCCGGCCTTCTCGAACTCGGCGTTGATGTCGTCCTCGGTAACCTCAATCTTGAGCTCACGGGCGAGGGCGTCCAGAGCCAGGGACTCACGGGCAACGTCGTTGGCCTGCTTGTGCAGGTCGCCGATGAACTGCTCCATGGTCAGACCGGAAGCGGGCAGCCAGGTGTCCAGCGTCATGCCACGAGCAGCGAGATTGGACAGGAAGTTCTGGCCGAGCTCCTCAAAGACGGACTGCTCGTAGTCGGCGTCCATCTCGTCGAGCTGCAGACGCTCGGCGAGAGCGGAGACGCAACGGTTCTCCTTCTCGGCCGGGAGGCGGGAAGCCTTGTCCTGCTCGATCTCGACCTTGATGGCGTCGCGCATAGCGTCGATGCTGTCGAAGCCAAAGTCGGACTTGACGAGCTCGTCGGTGAGCTCGGGGGTGTTGCGGACCTTGATGCCCTTGACGGTGACCTCGACGGTGTGGGTCTCGGCCTCCTCGCCCTCCTCGACCTCGTCGGTCCAGGTGACGGTCTTGACGTCGTCAACGTTAGCGCCGATCAGGGCCTCGTTGAACTCCTTGGGGTTGCTGTCGCTACCGGCGATGAGCATACGGCCCTCGGCGGCAAAGTTGTCGGCGTTCTCGACGGCCTTGAGGTCGACAGTGACGTAATCCTCGGCCTCGACGGCGCGACCCTCGACGTCCTCGAAGGTGGCACGGTAGTTGAGGAGCATCTCGACCTGGTTGTTGATCTCGGACTCGGTGACCTCCGCAGGGGGCATCTCGATCTCGACAGCGTCGAAGGAGGAGAGCTCAGCGGCGGGACGCAGGGAGAACTCGACGGTGTAGGTGTAGTCCTCGTGATCCTTGGCGAGGTCGAGCTCCTTGTAGTCACCGTTCTTGGTGGGGACGATGTCCAGCTCGTTGAGGACGGCGGGCTCGTTGGCGGCGATCAGGTCGTTGGTGGCCTGAGCGAGGGTAGCCTCGGCGCCAAGAGCGGAGTCGATGACCGGACGGGGGGCCTTGCCGGCACGGAAGCCCGGGAAGCGGTACTTCTTGGCGGTGTCCTTGTAGGCCTTCTTGATCGCGGCGTCGACGTCGGCGGCCGGGATGGTGACCGTAGCGGTGAGCTTGGCGTCCTTGACGTCAGAAGCGGTGATGTTCAACACGTTCCTCCTCATACTGCCCAGCTTATCTGAGGTGCTGGTACCTTTATGCAACAAGCGTCGCGAGGGCATAAGCCGACGCGGGTGCGTTGGTGCGGGCGAAAGGACTCGAACCTTCACGGGAATCCCACCAGAACCTAAATCTGGCGCGTCTACCAATTCCGCCACGCCCGCATGAGCGCACAGACTAGGAATGATAGCAGATACGAACGACAAGCGCACGCACACGTTTTACAGGCTCACGACCTCACCACGAGTGCAAAAGGCGGGGCGAGTTGCCCCGCCCCCGCCAATTACGACTTGTTCGCTGACCCGCTACTCCCCCAGCAGGGCCTTCTCGGGCGTGATGGGCAGCGAGCGAACCTGATGTCCGGTGGCGTGTGCCACGGCCGAGGCCACGGCGGCGAGCGGCGTGTTGATGACGACCTCGCCGATCGACTTGGCGCCAAACGGACCCGTCGGCTCGTAGCTCGGCTCAAAGGCCACGCGAATGCTGCCGATATCCAGACGTGTGGGCAGCTTGTAGCTCATAAAGTTGCCGGTACGCAGGCGGCCGCGGTCATCGTGCTCGACGATCTCGTAGAGCGCGTGACCGATGCCCTGGGCAATGCCGCCCTCGGCCTGGACGCGCGCGAGTGCCTCGTTGATCACGGTGCCGCAGTCCACGGCCGCCGCGTAGTCCACCACGGTCACCTTGCCGGTGGCCTTGTCGACCTCAACCTCGGCAATGCCGGCCATAAACGGCGGGGGCGAAACGGGCAGGCAGGCAGAGGCATGCGAGGTGAGCGCGTCGCCGCCCGCGATGTTCTTGACGCACAGGTTGGCAAAGTCGCGCAGCGTGAGGTAGCGGTTCTGCTCGCGCGCGGCACGCTCGTCGGACAGACGCACGTACTGGCCATCAAATACCACATCGGCGGTGTCCACGTCCCACATCTGGGCTGCCTTGGCGCAAATCTTCTCACGCAGCTCGGTCGCGGCGTTCTTGGCGGCAAGGCCCGTGACGTACGTACCCGAGCTCGCGTACGAGCCGGCGTCGAACGGCGACACATCGGTGTCCACGCCGCGCACCACGATCAGCGAGCTCTCCACGCCCAGCTCCTCGGCGGCAATCTGCGCCAGGATCGTATCGACGCCCATGCCGTTATCGGTGGCGCCGGTGCCAATGGTAATGAAGCCATCCTCTTCCAGGCGCATGTCGATGCCGGCGATGTCCACGTTGGAGATGCCCGAGCCCTGCATGGTGAGCGCGCAGCCCAGGGCGCGCACGCGGTCGCCCAGGTCGACGGCCAGCGGCTTGTCGCGCCAGCCGATCATGTCCATCGCGCGCAGCAGGCAGCGGTCGAGCGCGCAGGCGTTGAGCTTCTCGTTGTAGTACTGCGGCATGATCTCGCCCTCGCGCACGATGTTCTTAAGGCGCAGGTCGGCGGGGTCCATGTGCAGCATGTCGGCGAGCTCGTTGACAGCGCTCTCCACGGCAAACTGGCCCTGGGTGGCACCGTAACCGCGATACGCGCCGCCGCGGTTGGTATTGGTGTAGACGGCGTCCCAGCTAAAGCGGCTCGCCTTCACGTGGTTGTAGATGGGCAGGCTCTTGTGGCCCGAGAGGCCGATCGTCGTGGTGGCGTGCTCGCCGTACGCGCCGGCGTTGGACAGCGTGTGCAGGTCGATGGCCGTGATGGTGCCGTCGTTCATGGCGCCCAGCTTAACGGTCATCTGCATCTGGTGGCGCGAGTTGCCCGCAGTGATGGTCTCCTCGCGGGTGTAGCAGCAATAGCTCGGACGGCCGGTCTGCTGGGTGACGAACGCCACGAAGATCTCGCAGCAGCCCGTCTGCTTGGAGCCAAAGCCGCCACCGATGCGCGGCTTAATGACCTGCACCTGCGACTGCGGAATATCGAGCGACTGCGCGACCATGCGGCGCACGTGGAAGGGCACCTGCGTGGAGGTGGTCACCGAGATGCGCCCAAACGCGTCGGTCGTCGCGAAGGCTCGGAAGGTCTCCATGGGCGCGGTCTGCGTGGCCTGGCTGGTGTAGGTGCGCTCAAAGACGATGTCGCTCTGGGCGAACGCCTCGTCAAGGTTGCCAAAATCGCTCGTGCCACTGCACACCAGGTTGCGGGGCACGTCGCCGCCCTGCGGGAACATAAAGGTCACGTCGCCCTCGGGGTGAACCACGATGTCGTTATCAAGCGCCTTGGTAAAGTCGAGCAGCGGCTCAAGCACCTCATAGTCGACCTTAATGAGTTTGAGCGCTTTGTCGGCGGCCTCCTCGGTCTCGGCAGCGACGATCGCCACCTCCTCGTTTTGGTAACGGACGAGGTTCTCGAGAATCAGGCGGTCATAGGGACTCGGCTGCGGATAGCTCTGACCGGCGATGGTAAAGCGGCGCTGGGGCACGTCCTCATAGGTGTAGACGCCCACGACGCCGGGCACCTTCAGGGCGCGCGACGTATCGATGGAGCGAATCTTGGCGCGGGCATAGGGGCTGCGCTTGAGTTTGACGATGAGCGCACCGGCGGGCACCATATCGCCGGTGTAGACGGGACGACCCTCGAGCAGGGCCTTCGAGTCCTTCTTGGGCTGTTTGTGGGTAATCTGCTTGTAGGAGACGCCATCGCAGCTGGTGTTATTGACCGGCAGCTCGGGCATCTCAAAGCCCACCTGCACGCCAGACTCGTTGAGGAAGCGAACGATGGCGCGCAGCTGGCTCTCGTAGCCGCTGCAGCGGCAGAGGTTGCCGGCGAGCTGGCGCGAGAGCTCCTCGCGCGTGGCGACGAGGCTCGGGTCCTCCTTGGCGGCGCGGGCGAGCGCCAGCACGTTCATGATGAGGCCGGGGGCGCAAAAACCGCACTGCTCGGCGCCTTCGGCTGCCATTGCGCGGGCGAGCGCCTCGGACTCGGCCTTGAGGCCCTCGAGCGTGGTGATGGTATGGCCCTCAACACGGGCGGCGGGAACCGAGCAGCTCAGTACCGGGTCGCCGTCGAGCCACACCGTGCACAGACCGCAGTTGGTGGTCTCACAGGCACAGCGTACCGACGCGCAGCCCTGCTCGCGCAGCAGCGCAAAGAGCATGGTGTCGGGGGCAATCTGAACCTTGACCTTGCGGCCGTTGAGCGTAAAGGAAAGATCGATGAGTTTGGCAGCCATTAGCGCACCTCGCTAGAATCGACGCCGGGCACGCGGCGGCAGGAATACTCGTCCGTGGCAAACTTAGGAATCTGCACGCCCTCGAGCTCGCGGGCAAGCGCGGCCGAAAGCTCGATGCCGGCGGCGCGGCGCACGGCCTGAATCGCAAGCGGGGCCGAGATGCGGCGGCGGTAGTCGGCCGAGCCCCACAGGTTGGTACCGTAGCTCAGGGCACGCACGGATGCGGCCAGAGCACGCAGCTCGTCCTCGGAAGGCTGCTCGCCGGAAAGGCCACACGCCTCGCCCTGCAGCAGGGTCGCGCGCAGCGGGCGGGCGCCCACGGTGACGTGCCAGGTGTTGTCCCACCAGGCGGCGGTGACGTTTAAGGAGGGGAAGTCGGTCGCGGCCTTGCGCACGGCCTCGTAGCTCGCACGGTAATCGTGCTTGACGACCACGATGTGCTCGATCACGTCGCGCGCGTAACCCATGTCGACGAACTCGGCGAGCGGCACGCGACCGGCGCCCGTCAGCTCAACATAGGAATCGAGCGCCAGGAAAGCCGAGAGCACGTCCGAGAAGCCAAAGCGGCCGTAGATGCTGCCGCCCACCGTGGCGGTATTGCGCAGCTGCACGCCCACGATATCGTGGACGGCGAACTCAAAGACATGGTTGACAAGCGCGTTGAGCTCGGCATGGCGCTCGAGCTGGCGCAGGGTGCACATGGCGCCGATGCGAAACTCGGTCTCGGTCTCCTCGATCTGATCGAGTCCGCAGGCCGAAAGGTCAATCGCCGTCGCCACGCGACGCGAACCCAGGCGCATCCAGATGCCGCCGCCCACAATCTTGTTGTTGCGGTTCTTCTGTAAGAGCTCATAGGCTTCGGCCGCGTTTCCAACACGGACGTAGGTACCGAACTTGAGCACGTTCTCCCCCATCTCTTCACTTGTCCAGTACTTTTAAGTGTACCAAACGAGGGGCCGCACACTGTTTTAGGACAAAATCCACCCACCCATCCATAACTTGCGGTGATATACGGACTGACTAGCCGTTCTGGAACGCAAAACAGTCCGTATATCACCGCAAGTTATGAGGAGTCCTCCGGGATAGAAAAGGCTCCCAGCCGGAATGGCTGGGAGCCTCATCACATGCTATGTCGAGCGAAGATTTAGCAGACGCCCTGGGCGAGCATAGCGTCGGCGACCTTCAGGAAGCCGGCGATGTTGGCGCCCATAACGAAGTTGCCCTCCTGGCCATACTCCTTGGCGGTGTCGTCCACGTTATGGAACATGCCGCGCATGAGCTGCTCGAGCTTGCCGTCGACCTCCTCGAAGGTCCAGGACAGGTGCTCGGCGTTCTGGCTCATCTCCAGGCCGGACACGAGCACGCCACCGGCGTTGGCAGCCTTACCAGGCATAAAGGCGACGCCGTTCTCCTGGAAGTAGGTCGTGGCCTCGATGGTCGTGGGCATGTTCGCGCCCTCACCGACCACCTTGCAGCCGTTGGCGACGAGCGCCTGGGCGTCCTCGAGCAGCAGCGTGTTCTCGCGAGCGCAGGGCAGCGCGATGTCGCAGGGCAGCTGCCACACGCCGCGGCCGTCGCCCTCGTGCCACGTGGCATTGGGCTTCTCGTCGACGTACATAGCGAGCGTAACGCCCTTGTCGTGGCCGGAGCGCTTCTTGTTGTAGACATGCTCGAGCACGGTGTAGTCGATGCCGTCGGGATCCTCGACCCAGCCATGGGTGTCGGAGCAGGCCAGCACCTTACCGCCGAGCTGAGAGACCTTCTGGACCGCGTAGATGGCGACGTTACCGGAGCCGTGAACGACGACGTTCTTGCCCTCGAAGGAGTCGCCGCGGCTCTTGAGGTACTCGTCCACAAAGTAGGCCAGGCCGTAGCCGGTAGCCTCGGTACGGGCGAGCGAACCACCAAAGGAGAGGCCCTTGCCGGTGAGGACGCCGCTCCACTCGTTGGTCAGGCGCTTGTACTGACCGAACAGGTAGGCAACCTCGCGGCCGCCAACGCCCAGGTCACCGGCGGGAACGTCGGTGTTGGGGCCAATGTGGCGATAGAGCTCGGTCATGAAGGACTGGCAGAAGTGCATGATCTCGTTGTTGGACTTGCCCTTGGGGTCAAAGTCGGAACCGCCCTTGCCGCCGCCCATGGGAAGGGTGGTCAGGCTGTTCTTGAGGATCTGCTCCAGGCCCAGGAACTTGAGCATGCCCAGGGTGACCGTCGGGTTAAAGCGCAGGCCGCCCTTGTAGGGTCCAATGGCAGAGTTGAACTCGACGCGGTAGCCGCGGTTGACCTGGACCTTGCCCTGGTCGTCGACCCAGGGGACACGGAACATGACGATGCGCTCGGGCTCGACGAGGCGCTCAAGCAGGGCGGCCTCCTCGTACTCGGGATGGGCGTCGAGCGCCGGCTGGATGGTGCCGAGGATCTCGGTCGCGGCCTGGATGAACTCAGGCTGCTCGGGATAGCGGGCCTTGAGCTCGTCGAGAACTTTCTGCGTGTAGCTCATGCTTCCTCCAATTGATGGAAAAGAAAAGTGTCGTTCGAGGCGCCCCATGCGCCGCGAGCTTTATCGAGTATGGATAATATCGCACTGTTGCAGCAAAGTTTCGCATAAGCCGACAAGCAGATGTTTCGTTTTGATTACGATGCAGGTAGAAGCGTTTTTGAGCACCCAACGCGCAAATCGCGTGTTTCGAAGCTGTTTCGTCCACATGTTCCAAACCACCACATTGGGCACCTTTGTGGTGGTGTTGGTGGTTAGAGGACGAGCTGATGGTAGTCGGCGGGGGTTATGCGGCCTTCGGTGGCAGCGCGGAAGGCGGCAAGCGCATCGCCCGAGAACGGCATGGCCCAGCACAGGCCGCAACCCGCGGTAATGGAGCCCGGCAATGGCATGATGCGCCCGGGCACGCCGGCATCCAGGCACAGCTGCTCGCATTCCATCACATCGAAGGTGCTGTCAAACGACACGATGATCTTGCGCTCATGTTCGAGGGCATCACCGGATGGGCCTTCGAGGTGTGCCTCACGATACGCCGCGGCGGCCGCTTCCTCTTCCGCAGTATGCCCACAGCCACCGCAGCCGCAGGTACAGGGCTCGGAACCATCGCAAGTGCAAGGCTCTCCCGTGTCGGGACAAATATCGTGAGACATGGCAACTCCAATCGTCTAGGCAAGCAACTCGGCCGCCGCAAACTCCTCGGGCGTATTGACGTTCTCGAAGCAGAGCGTCGAGCCTGCGGCCTTAACGATCTGCGGTTCATCCATATAACCAGCCTGAACGCGATTGATCAGGCAGCGAATGCGCTGGCGGTCGCAGGCGAGCAGCTCTTGGGAAACTGACGCACACGCGTCACGGCGCCAGACGGCGCAAAGCGGCTCAATCCCCCGCTCCTCGCGCGGCACGCACACGTCGAGCGCCTCGGCCTCAACACGATCGGCAAGCGCGCCAATGAGTTCCGGCGAGACAAACGGCATATCGCAGGCGACGATCGCTACGAGCGGCAATCGGGCCGCGGCCAACGAGCTCGCGATGCCTCGCATGGCGCCCGCCGACCCTTCAAGGTCCGCCACCACACGCGGCACCAAGCCGCCAAACGCGCACTCCTCAAGGTAGGCAAGCTCGCTGGGACGCGAAGTCGTCACGACTAACTCGCCGGCAACTGGCGCCAGCCGACCCAGCACGCGCTCGATGAGCGGCTCGCCGCAAAACGCCATGCGCGCCTTATCGCAGCCCATGCGCGAGGACAGCCCGCCCGCCTGGACGACACAAGAAAGATCGGCCCGTCTTACGGTAGTCATACGGCAAAACACCTCCATCGGCACGTTCAAAACCCAACGCACGGGATCAGTTACCGTAGACGGCATGACAGGCGACACGGCTGACCCGTACAAAAACAAAACAGCGCCTTTGCGGCACGCAGCAAGACCGCGAGCACAAAAGCGCTGGTAGCGTATGGCGGGAACGTATGTGAATCGAACACATCCAAGACGTTTTGCACGCCTCGCAACGGTTTTGAGGACCGCGGAGCCCACCGGAGCCCATCCGTTCCCAAGTGCGGCGGTATTTTACCAAACCGAGCAGCCAATCTAGCGCAGGGAGCGCAGGCCGCCGGCGTCCTTGTCGAGCACCGTAAAGCGCACGGCATCCAGGTGCTCCAAGATGCTGATGGCACGTTTGCGCGACACACCCAGGGCCTCGCGCAGCACGCTCGTGGTGGCAGCGCCGCCGGCAGTCTCGATAGCGGCGGCGACGAGCTCGCGCGCATGGGCCTCGGCGGCAGCGGACAGGGCAACGTCGCGCTCGACCTTCACGATCGAGCGGTTGAGCGAAAGCTCGCGCAGGGCACGCGTCATGGTGTCGCGATCGAGCTGCAACTGCTCGCCAACCTCGGGCAGCGTCGGCGCATCGAGGCCGGCCCCATCAAGCAGCGCCACGATACGCCCACACGCCTCATGCACCACGCGTGCGGCAGCGGCGGCTGAGTGCGGATCAAATACCTCGGCGCCCTCGGCGGCGCACACGCCACGCGAGCAGCCCTCGGCAATCAGAGCCGCGGCAACGCCTTCATCAGCGGCAGGCCACGCAGCATGGGTAACGGCGCCGGGCGTAAAACCCGTCTCCTTGGGAGACGCCGCATGCATGGCCGACAGGGTCGCCGCCAGTGCATCCATCGCGGCATCGAGCGCGGAAGAATCTGCATACAGCGAGCCACCCGAGCCAGCAAGCGCGCAAGCAGTGCCCTGCGCCACCAGCCCGCGCAGCGCCGCCTCAGCCTCACCGGCAACAAGATCGAGCGCCGCGGTAACATCGGCAGCCGCAACCGGCAGCGCTTGCAGCGCCAGCCACGCATCCACAGCGCCCTCAATATCTCCGGCCTCGAGCGCCGCATACAGCGCACGCTCCCCTTCGGCAAGCTCGCGAGAGCGGCGGCAGCGAGAAAGCAGCACGCGCCCGCCGCCAATAAGCATCACGGGCGAATAGGACAGCACCACGACATGATCCCCGGCACGTAGCGGCAGCGAGTTTTCCAAGCGCACCTGAACATTACGGGTCTCGCCCACCGCCATGGGGGCCTCGCCCTCCATGAACATGATGCGACCGACAACCTCGGCCGTACCCGCCATCACGTGCACACGCGCACCCGACTCGAGCACACGCGGCTTGGCTCCCTCGCGACCCAAATACGCAAGCGTCATCATAAAGCGCATCGTCTGGCCAAAGCGGCCCGCCACGCCGAGCATCTCACCGCGATCGAGCGCGGCGACGCCATCGCCCACCAAGTTGAGCGCCACACGCTGACCGGGCAACGCCCGCGGCGTATCGCCATGCACCTGAATCCCGCGCACGCGACAGACCGTACGCGACGGCAGCGCGACGAGCTCATCCCCCACCGCGACGGGCGCATCGTGCAACGTTCCCGTCACCACGGTACCGGCGCCCTTGATCGTAAAGCAGCGGTCGATGGGCAGACGCGGTGCGGCATCGGTGAGCTCGGCACGGGCACGGCAGGCATCCCAGGAAGCGGCAACCTGCTCGTCGAGCACAGCAAGCAGGTCATCGATCCCCGCGCCGGTCTTGGACGACACCGGCACCATCGGCGCGCCCGCAAACACGGTATCCGAAAGAAAATCATCCACGTCGAGCTCGGCCAGCTCAATCATTTCGCTATCGGCCAGGTCGCACATCGTCAGCGCGACCACCATGTGTGTGACGCCCAGCAGCTCCAGCACATGCACGTGCTCGCGGGTCTGCGGCATCACGCCCTCGACGGCCGAAACCACCAGCACGGCCACGTCGATACCCGTGGCGCCCTGCACCATGGCGCGCAAGTAATGCGCATGGCCCGGCACGTCGACCAGGCCAACGATCTTGCCACTCGGCAGCGCCAGCTCGCCAAAGCCAAGCTCAACGGTCATGCCGCGACGGCGCTCAACCTCCAGACGGTCGGGGTTTTTGCCCGTCAGTGCCTCGATGAGCGCCGACTTACCGTGGTCGACATGGCCCGCCGTGCCAACGATAACGGGACACTCCACCAGCACTTGAACCTCACTCATCGTGCAACCGCCTTCTCAACGCACGCGACGAGCGTCGATGCCGCCGTCTCGACATCGCGGTCGCCCACGAGTGTGCGCACATCAAACAAAATGCGGTCGTGCGAGGCGCGCGTGACGACCGGCGTATCGAAGTCTTGGACGAGAGAGCGCTTGAGCGCGTCGAGGGACAGGCGCCCGTCGACCGGGCAGACGGCCACGCACATCGTGGGCAGCTCGACGGTAGGCAGCGAGCCGCCGCCGGGAGTCGACGACTCCTCGACGATCTCCACCTGCACGGCGCACGGGCAGCCAGCCTTATCGAGCCCGGCGACCATACGATCGCGCAGCTTGCGGGCACGACGCTCCAGATGAGCCTGCGGAAGCGTGAGCATGTTGAGCACCGGCACCTCACGATGGGCCACATCGGCGCCGTCCATATAAATGCGCAGTGTAGCCTCGAGCGCCGCCAGCGCGAGCTTGCCCGGGCGCAGGGCACGCATAAGCGGATGCGACCCACAGGCCTGGACCAGATTGCGACGGCCCATGATAATGCCCGCCTGTGCTGCACCGAGCAGTTTATCGCCCGAGCACGACACCAGATCGAGCCCTGCCGAAACCGAAGCCGGCGTGGTTTCTTCGCCGCCGCGCACCAAGATGTCGTCGGGCAACAGCGCGCCCGACCCCTGGTCCTCGTAGAACAGCAGGCCATGCTTGTGGGCCAGAGCAGCAAGCTCCCGAGAGCCTACCTCCTCGTGAAAGCCCTCGATGCGATAGTTGGAAGGATGGACCTTGAGGATCATGGCCGTATCGGGTGTGATGGCTTGCTCATAATCTGCCAGGTGCGTGCGGTTGGTGGCGCCGACCTCGACGAGTTTGGCGCCCGAAGCCGCCATGACATCGGGGATGCGGAAGCTGCCGCCAATCTCGACAAGCTCGCCGCGGCTGACGATGACCTCTTTACCCGCGGCATGGGTGGCAAGCACCAGCAGCACCGCGGCGGCATTGTTGTTGACCACGAGCGCGTCCTCGGCACCGGTGAGTGAGCGGATCAGCTGCGCGGCGTGCTCCTTGCGCGACCCGCGCGAACAGGTGTCGACGCTGTACTCGAGCGTGCTATACCCGCGCGCGACCTCGGCCACGGCTTTGGCAGCTGATTCCGCGAGCGGGGCGCGACCCAAGTTGGTATGGATAACCACACCCGTGGCGTTGACGGCGGGACGCAGGCTCGGCAGCGCGGAGCGATGCGCACGCCACTCGATGGCCGAGGCCAGCTCGCGCTTGGAACGCGGGGCGGCGCCGGCACGAATCGCGGCGCGTTCCTCATCGAGCTCGGCCGTGACGGCGGCATGCACCACCGCGTCGCAGGTCTCCCCCGCCGCCTTCACAACCGGCCACTCTGCGAGCAGCTCGTTGACGGAAGGAATGGCGCGAAGGCGGGCGCGTACCTCATCGGACATGTTCTGGCTATCGCTCATGTGCGACCTTTCAAAACCAAAGGTGAATCAATCGTTCGAACGTCAAACTATCAGCCAATTCGATCGGCTGAGTCAATCAATCGCTATTATCCTCGCGTGCCGCGATCTTTTCCACGCGAACGGCGTTTTCCTGGGTGAGCGCAGCGCCCGTCAACGGGTCCCAACGCAACGGCGTATGGTCGAGCGGGCCCACGCCCAAGGCTTGAGCGCCACCGGCATCGGCGCCAAACGAACGCCCACCGGGGGCGGCCGACGTAAAGATGCACGCCGGATGCAGATACGGCGTCGTCTCCACTCGCACGCGGTCGCGGCCCATATCGCTCACGAGTTCGACGATCTCGCCGTCGACGATGCCCATGCGCGCAGCAACATCGGCATTCATCTGCACGGCATCCAGGTCCGATCCGGCCTCGGCGGCACCTTGGGCCGCAAGCCTTCGCGAGGTATGCGACTCAAAGGGCCGGTTACCGCTAATGAGGCGAAACATCCCCGGGCTGGGCTCCACCATGGGAGCGATCCAGTTGGGTACACAACCCAGGCCGGCTCGTTCCCATACGTCGCTTGCCAGCGCAATTTTGCCGCCATCCAGGGGAATCGCCGGCTCACCCGTGCGCGACGGCAGCGGCACGCCCGTATCGGCCCAACCGCGCTCCTTAAGCGCAGCGAGGTCAATTCCAAACGGCGCCACCTGGGCAGCCGCCAGATCGTCAGACGTAAACTGGAAGTACTCGCCCACGCCACACGCCTGCGCCAGACCGGCAAAAATCTCCCGACCGGGACGTGTGTCGTCATGCTGCACGGGCAGCACGGCGTTGCGGTAGAACACGCGCGCATCGTTGGCGCCCACGACCGTGCCCACGCCGCGGTCGGCCTCAAGATACGTCACATCGGGCAGCACGAAGTCAGAAGCGCGCGCTGTCTCAGACCAGCGAATATCAATCGTCACGAGCAAGTCGAGCTGCTGCAAAATACCCAACCAAGCCTGCGCATTGCCATAGCCCGCACCGGGGTTACTGGCATAGACGATGAGTCCGCGCAAATCGCCGGCGAGAATCGACTGACCGATGGTCGTGCACAGGCCGCGCACCGGATCGACCAGTGGATAGCGCTCGGACCCCAGCTTGGGCCCGCGCGGCACCGGCGGCGTCGCAAAGTGAGCGGGATCGAGGTCGCCCAGTGAAAGCGGTGTGGGCGGATTGAGCGCGCCACCCGCATGTCCAATACAGCCCAGCAGCACATCGACCAAGCAGATAGCGCGTGCGGTCTGGGTGCTATTGGCATACGCGATGCCGATGCCACCATGAAAGCCCGCATCCACCACAGCGGCAGGCGCGGCGGCAGCGAGATCGCGCGCCGTGGCGACAATCTCTGCGGCCGGCACGTCGCACATTGACTCGGCCCACTCGGGCGTCCAAGCACGGGCCGCCTGCGCCAGCTCGTCAAAGCCCGTGGTATAGCGGGTCACGAACTCGTGATCGTACAGGTCCTCGGCAATCAACACGTGAACAATACCCAACAGCAGCGCCAAGTCGCAGCCCGGACGCACGCGCAGCCAGCGATCGGCAACAGCAGCCGAACCGCTGCGCCGGGGGTCGACAACGATAATCTTCGCCCCACGGCGACGGGCATCGTTGAGCGCATCAACGGCCCCCATCGTCGACGAATCGACGATGGAACGCCCCAGGTACATGATGCAATCGGTATGCGCCAGGTCGGAGGCGGGACTATAGCCCAGGCTGTGCTCCCAACCGGTAAGTCGGCTTACCTCGCAGGCACCGTCAGCTCCGTACACATTGGGCGAACCCAACGCATGCATAAAACGATACGCCCAGTAACGGTCGAACGAGGGCACGCCGAGCGTCATGCCCAGCGCTCGCGGACCATGCCCGTCAACAATCCCCAAAAGGCGCTCGGCAATCTGCGCGAACGCCTCGTCCCACGAAATCACATCGAACCCCGAGCCATCCTGGCGGCGTCGCATGGGGTGCACGATGCGGTCACGCTCGTCAAACGGCATTGCCAGGCGATGCCGTCCGCGGGCGCAGAGGGCACGCGCCGCGCACGGATGCCCCGGCACCGGCAGCTCGGCCACCACGCGACCGCCCTCAACGCGTGCCGCAAAGGCGCAATCGGCATAGCATCCCCCGCATGTGGTCACCACGGCGCGACCGTCGCGCTTCACAGCAGATGCCATCTCGATTACCCCTTTCATCAGCCAAACACAACAGGCCAAAAGCACGGCAACGAGCCCAGACCCAAAAAGCCTCCCGCACGGCAACGCCCCGCGGGAGGCCCAACATCAAACAGACGGTACCTTACGCCTCGGACTTCTTAGCGTAGATAAACCAGTAGCCGAGCGCGATCAGAACCGCGCCGCCCACGATGTTGCCCAGCGTGGCGGCGGACAAGTTAAACGCAATGCCCGCAGCGTTGAGGGCATCGGCGCCGGCAACGTCGGCACCATAGCCGCACGCGTGCATCACGGCGCCCATGGGCAAAAAGTACATGTTGGCAACGCAGTGCTCAAAACCGCATGCCACAAAGGCGGCGATGGGCAGCAGAATGCCCACAACCTTATCGACCACGGTCTTGCCGGCGGTACCGATCCACACGGCCAGGCACACAAAGATGTTGCACAGGATGCCGCGGAAGAAGATCGTCACCCAGTCGACCGTCACCTTGCCGGCGGCGACGCTCACCATGGAATTGGCGACCGCCTCGCCGTTGAGCTTGTAAATGCCGGCCATGTACACCAAAAAGACGATGAACAGGGCACCGACAAAGTTACCGACCCATACGACGGCCCAGGCCTTGAGCATCTGGACCAGGGTGATCTTTTTACTCTTGAGCGCGCAGACCATAAGCGAATTACCGGTAAACAGCTCGGCGCCGCACACCAGCACGAGCACCAGGCCCAGGCAAAAGCACAGGCCGCCCACGACGCGCTGGGCGCCCCAGCCCAGCGTGCTATCGCTCAAGAACACGGTAAAGAACAGGCCGCCGAAGGCAATGAACGCACCAGCGAACATCGCCAAAACAAAGGCCTTTGCGACCGGCAGGTTGGCCTTGGTCACGCCGGCGCCCTCGGTCTTGGCCTCGATCGCGGCGGGCGCCAGGCAATCGGGAGCGGGGTACTCCGCCTTGGAATCTGCCATGTCAATCACTTCTTTCCTAATCAGCAGGGACAAGCGCTCCTATTGCTCTTGTCCCAAGCGGACAAAGTGGGAAAAGTCGTTGGCGACCACGGCGTCGTACACGGCGTCGACGGCGTCAAAGACCTCCGGGGACATAGGGTTGTAAAACTCCGTATCGCCCGGCTGAATCCCTATGAAGACGATATCTTCGCACGATTGCTCGATTTCCTCGATCAGAATCGACAAAGGGAGCGAATGCGTGGTGAACATCGACTTGCGGGCCACATCGCGCTTATCGAGCAGGCGGATGGCGCCGACGGGCAGCGCCATGTCGGCGGCATCGACCAAGACCAGACGCGGCGGACGCTCGCGCTTGACCTCGATAATGTCGTCCTCGGGCGTTTGGCCTCCGTCGATGGTGTACCAACCGGCGATGGGTGCGTCTTCCATCTTTTTGGAGAGCACGGGGCCGGCGGCATCGTCGGCACGCAGCACGCTTCCCGCCGTGAGCACGATGCCCGCAAACGGGGCGCCATTCACGCGGCCATCCACAACGCGACCCATTACTGCAACCTTCCCGTCAGATACACGCCCGACACATCGCGCACGCGCTCAACCAGATCGCGGAACTTCATCATAAACGCGACCTGCTGGGCATGCAGGCCAAAGTCGTCGTCGAACACCGAGATGCCGGCCTTGGCCGAGCCGCGAAAACCGCGCTCGTCGAGCAGCGTGTCGCAGGCCTCGAGCAGCGACGGCACCGCCGCCTTGTCAAGCTGGCACTCGCCAAAGGAGCGGATGGCCTCGAACTTGGTCTTGGCCTCCCCCTCCGGCAGTGCATCGACGAGCGAATAGAAGACATCCACCGGCACCGACAGGCGCGGCTCAAAGCAATCGAGCACGCCGGTGTGGTGGCCCACGGCGAGCGTGTAGTACAGCACGTCGCAGGCCTCCTGGGGAACGTCTTCCTCGGTCTCCACAAACTTACGCGTGAGCTCATAGAAGACCACCTGGTCGGGCGCATGGCCCAGGCAGGGGTCGGCGACGCCCTCGGCGGCCTCGTCGCTTGCGCGCGAGGCATCGCCAAAAGAACCGCCGAGCATGCCGGGGCCCGCAAAGTAACCAGAGCGGTCCGTGAGCTCCATCTAGCGACCTCCGGCTAGCACCAGATCCTGCAACGCCGAGTAGACCTCAACGCGGCGCGGATCGTCCTGCTTGTCGATGAGCAGTGCCATGGCACCGCGGATATCGCCCTTGGGCGCACCCTCGAGCGTGTCCATAAACTCGTTGGCCAGGTCGCGGCCGTAACGGTAGCCGCTCATGGCGCGAGCCTCGCGCTCGATGGCAACGCGCAGCTTGTACGGCACGCCGGGGTGCAGGATATCGGCCTGCTCGCCGGCGGCCTCCACCGTGGTCTCGGCATGGAGCTTTTGGTCCAGCAGACCGAGCGCCATGGCAAAGCCGTAGACGGTCTGCGCGGGGCTGGGCGGGCAGCCGGGGATGTAGACATCGACCGGCAGAATCTTATCCGTGCCGCCCCAGACGCAGTAGTTGTCGTAGAAGATGCCGCCGGTGCAGCCGCACGCGCCATAGGACACCACGATCTTGGGATCGGGTGCGGCCTCAAAGGCGCGCAGGGCCGGCATGCGCATGGCGCGCGTCACGGCACCGGTGTATAGCAGTACGTCGGCGTGACGGGGCGAGGGCACGACCTTGATGCCAAAGCGCTCGACGTCGAAGACGGGCGTGATGGAACCGAAGATCTCGATCTCGCAGCCGTTGCAGCCGCCGCAGTCGACGCGGTAGACGTACACCGAGCGCTTGATCTTCTTAAGAAGGGTCGCCTTGGCCTTCTCGATGCTCTCGTCGAGCTCGATCTTGGTCGGGCGGTACTGAAGCCGCTCGGGCAAAAGCGTGGGTTCGGCCATGGTTACTCCTCCTTCGTATCAAAATCCATGATGATGCCCTCGACCGGCGCCGGACCGGCGGGAATCTCGGGCGCATCGGGGTTGAGCTCGCGGTCGATATACTCCGGGTTCACGCCGTGGCCGCCCAGATACTCCATGCCGGGGCCCTGGGGCTCACCGGACGCAAGTGTCTCGTTGGCTGCCATGCCGGCGGCGTTGCCGGTCTTTACGGCCGAGGCGGCGCGCAGGGCGTCGAGCTCGCGCTTGCACTCCTGGCACATACCGACGGTACGGGCGGCCTGCTCGGCCTCCATGCCGCCGGCCTTTTGCAGCAGGCGCTTGGCGTAGTCGATCTCCTTGTGCGGGGCAAACGGCTTGCCGCAACGCGAGCAGTGCTCGAGCGTGTAGACGCTCTTGCTGGTGAGGTCGTCCTTGCTCATGACGGCTAGCTCAAACTCCTCGGTGAGCTTGATGGCCTCCATGGGGCAGGCTTCCTCACAGCGGCCGCAAAAGATGCAGCGGCCGTAGTCGATCGACCAGGTAATGGTATCGGCCGCAAGGTCGGTGTCCATGCGAATGGCATCGGCCGGACAAGCCACGCCGCAGGCACCGCAGGCGATGCAGAGCTCCGCGTTGTGCTCGGGCTTGCCGCGCATGTCCTTGTTGGTGGGAAACGGCGCAAACGGGTACTTGACCGTCGCGTCGCCGGCCTTGGCATTAACCTTCCAAAGCTTCAGCATATTAGAGCGCCTCCTCATCGAGCGGAGCAGCCATGGTGCCCTCGCCCGCAAGCGGCGACTTGTCGCGCCAGACGTTCTCGAACTGCTCCTTGTCGAGCACGTGGTCGCGCTTGGCGGCGACATCGGTCACCGTCACGCGGTCGGTGCAGGAGTAGCACGGGTCGAGCGAACCGACGATCAGCGCCGCGTCGCCCACGGTGTTGCCGCGGAACATGTAGCGCAGGACCGGCCAGTTGCTGTACGTGGCGGCCTTGGCGCGCCAGCGGTAGCACTTCTGGTTGTTGCCGAGCATGGCCCAGTGCACGTCCTCGCCGCGCGGAGCCTCGGTGGCGCCGATGGCGTACTTGTGCGGGGTGTACTCCCAATCCGTGGTGAGGATGGGGCCCGACGGACAGTTCTCGAGCATGGTCTCGATCATGTCGATCGAATCGTAGACCTCCTGGATGCGAACGGCGGTACGACCGAAGGCATCGCAGGTGTCGGCCGTAGCGGCGTGCATCTTTTGGACGTCCGGATCGGCGTAGCCGTCGAAGGGATGGTCAAAGCGCACGTCGCGGGCATAGCCCGAGCCACGCATGAGCGGGCCGACCGGAGAGAAGTCGCGCGCGATCTTGCGGTCCAAGATACCGATACCGCTCGTACGCTCAATAAAGTTGGGCGTCGAGAGCAAGACGTCGACGAGTTCCTGAACCTCGGAGCGCAGCTGGTGGATGGTCGTGAGCGTGGAAAGCTTCTGCTCGGCCAAAATGTCGCGACGCACGCCGCCGATCACGTTGAGACCGTAGGTCTTGCGGTGACCGGAGAGCTTCTCGGCCAGGTCCATAGACTTCTCGCGGACGCGGAAGAACTGCTGGAAGCCGGAGTCGAAGCCGGTGTAGTGAGACGCCAGGCCAATGTTGAGCAGATGCGAGTGCAGGCGCTCGACCTCGAGCATGATGGCGCGGATGTACTGGGCGCGCGGCGGAACATGAATGCCCTGGGCGCGCTCGACGGCCTCGGCATAGGCCACCGAGTGGGCGCAGCCGCAGATGCCGCAGATACGGTCGGCGAGGAACGTCACGGCGTCATAGTTCAGGCGCGTCTCGGCGACCTTCTCCATGCCGCGGTGCACGTAGAACAGACGGTAGTCAGCATCGACGATCGTCTCGCCCTCGACGAACAGGCGGAAGTGGCCAGGCTCGTCGGAGGTAATGTGCAGCGGGCCCATGGGGACGAGCGTGGTCTCCTTGCCCTTGGTGTCGGCCAAGAACTCGTAGTTTTCCATGTCGCTCGCGGGAGCGGGACGGAAGCGGTAGTCCATGGAGTCCTTGCGCAGCGGATACAGGCCGCTGGGCCAATCGTCGGGCAGCACCAGGCGGCGACGGTCGGGCAGGCCTTCGGGAATCAGGCCGAACATGTCGCGCAGCTCGCGCTCGCCCCACACGCAGGCAGGGACGAACGGCGTCACGGACGGGAACGTCATCTTGGCGGGATCGACCTCGATGCGCACGGTCACCCAGCCGGGGTCCTCCCCCTCCATGGAGATGACGTAGTACACGGCGTAGCGACCGCACAGGCTGCGCTCATCGTTGCCGATGATCACGGGAATCCAGCCGTAGCGCTCGTAATACAGGTAGTGGACGGCCTCGGGCAGCTTGTCCTGCTTGACGGTAATCGTCAGCTGGTCCTCGCACTGCCACTCGACCTTCTCGATGCAGCCCGGAACGGCGCGGCGCAGGGCCTCGACATGGCTCTCGCAGCGACGGGCATACACCTTGTTCTCAGTTTCAATCATTCGTTACTCCACCTCGCTCTGAGCGGTCTCGGTACCGAACACAGCGCGGTACATCGGCGTCGCGTGAAGCTCCTCGGTGCTCTGCTCGAGCACGATGCCGGTCGCGGTCTCCACACCGTGCACGAGAGGCAGCGGGGTGGCGATGCCAAACCACAAGATCATGACAGCCAGGATGATTTCGGGGATAAGCATGAGCGCCGGGGCCTCATACTTGCCCATGCCCTGGGGTGCATGGCCGAATACCGACTTGAGTGCGATGCGGGTGAGCGCGGAGATGGCCACGGTAAGACCGAGGGCGACCACGACGACCAGCCACATGGGACCGGCGGTAACACCGGCGACAAAAGTCAGGAACTCGGAGATAAACATACCGAAGGGCGGGAAGGCACCAAGGCCGAGCAGCGCCAGGACGGCGAGCGCGGCGGTTGCGGGGGCAACCTCGACGACACCCTGGATCTTGGCCAGGCTACGCGTGCCAAAGGCGTGCTGGATGTTGCCGGACACGCAGAAGGCAAGCGTCTTGGTAAAGCCGTGGAACACGCAGTGCAGCAGGGCCGCGGCGATACCCAGCGGGCCACCGATACCCAGGCACAGGGCGATAACGCCCACGTTCTCCACAGACGAGTACGCAAAGCGGCGCTTGAGGTCGTCCTGGCGAAACATCGAGAGTGCCGCCACCAAAATGGACAGCGTGCCGACGATCAGCAGCAAAAGTTGCGGATACTCGGCGCCCACGGCCTGGATGGTAAAGCCGTAGAAGCGCATGATCACAAGCATGGCGCACTTAAGCAGCACACCCGAAAGCAGGGCCGAGACGGGGCTCGGGGCCTGGGAGTGGGCATCGGGCAGCCAAGTGTGCATGGGGAACAGGCCGGCCTTGGTGCCAAAGCCGATCACGATAAACGCAAAGGCGAGGCGCATGAGCGTCGGGTCGAACTGGTCGGCATACGGCAGCACGCACGACAGGAATGCGGCCTCGTGGGCGTTGGGAATCACGTCGGCGGCGTTGGCGTAGATCAGCAGCGTACCGAACAGGCCAAAGGCCACGCCGGCGGTGCAGACCATCGCATACTTCCAAGAAGCCTCGAGGGCCGTCTTGTTCTTGTAGATACCCACGAGGAACACGGTGGAAAGCGTGGTTGCCTCCACGGCGGCCCACGTGAGGATCATGTTGTTGGACAGGCACGCGAGCAGCATGGTAAACACAAACAGGCTAAACAGCGCAAAATACTGCTTGGCGCGCTCGGCGGGCATGGAGCCCTCCTCGATATCGGCCTTTACATAGGGCAGCGAGAACAGCCCCGTAAGAAAACCGATAAAGCCGATGAGCAGCACAAAGATGGCGCCCAGCGAATCGAGGTGGAACCACAGGCCAAAAGCGCTCGCGGTGTCGCCGCTCATAAGGACGTCACCGGCCGTCACAATCGACAGCACCAGGACGGCTGCGACGGAGACCAGGTTGAGACCGGCAAACACGTTATAGGACGTGTTCTTGGGCAAAAACGCCATGACGAGCGAGAACACCAAAGGAGTCGCGAGCAGAGCGAGAATCAACGTTTCCATGGACTACCCCCTCAGCTCGGACAGGTCGCGCGCATCGAGCGAGTGGGAGTCGTCCCAAATGCGACGCACGACGATGGACATGATGATGACGGCAAAGATGGCGTCGGTGGCGATACCGATCTCGATGATCTCGGGAGCGGTGGGGGCCAAGAGCGCGAGCGTCACATGGCTGCCGTTTTCCATAAGGCAGTATCCAAAGATCTGCTTCATGATGTTGCGCTGCGAAATGATGCAGGTGAGGCCCACAAAGAAGTGAGCGAAGCTAATAGCGAGCGCAGGCGTTGCGACCTCGGCCGTGGGCAGGCTGATCTGCGTCACAACGGCAAAGCAGATCGCGACCTCGACGGCGATGATGCAAATGGCCCACGCGGGCTTAAGGCCGGCCTTGAGCGATGCGTCGCTCGGCTCGCCCATCTTCTTGTATGCGCGGTTGAGGATATAAGGGACCAGGACGACCTTGGTGATAAAGGCAGATCCAGCCCACATAAGCAGCTCCTGCGCACCGGTGGTGACACCGAGCGTGGCGAGCAGGCCCACGAGCACCAGCGACTGCACCGCATACCAGTGGATGGAATGTTTGATGTTCTTGGAGACAACCACCATGGTGGACGTGACGATCAGAAGGCCGCCAAGGATGTTGACGATCGAATAACCCATGTCGTTCTACCTCCTAACCGATCCAGCTGGCCGAAAGCGGGCCGCTGACGATGACCATGATGATGAGCACGATGAACACGAACGCCATCGCGCGGGGAAGCGGGGCTCCCGCAGCGACCTCTTCGCTCGGCTCGCCGGGCAGGCAATAGCCCATCCACTTGAGGAACCAGGCGAAGGTGGCGACGGTCTCGGCGACCATGATGCACACGAGCACCAGGATCGCGACGTTGCCGGCACCCACAGAGAAGCCACCGGCGATGATCTGGAACTTCGAGAAGAACGTGTTCATGGGCGGCACGCCGGCAATGGCGAGTGCCGCGACACCAAAGCCCACGCCCGAGATCGGGTACTTTTTTACGATGCCGCGAAGCTTGGGCAGCATACGCGTGCCGAGCGTAAAGGAGAACGAACCGGCGATCAGGAAGAACAGGGTCTTGGCGAAGGCGTGGTTAAAGATGTGGCACACGGCACCATCAAAGGCCAGCTGGCTACCAAAGACCGAAAGGCCCAGACCAAAGAACACATAGGAGAGCTGGGCGATCGTGGAGAAAGCCAGCAGGCGCTTCATGTCCTTTTGCGGCAGGTACATAAGGAAACCAAAGAGCATGGTGACCATGGCGTCGATAATGGCGACCCAGCCCACGATCTCGGGAATCTCGCCGGCAGAGACGAGTGCACGCGCGAACACGCACACGCCGACCTTAACCATCGAGGCACCATGCAGGTAGGCCGAAACAGGCGTCGGCGCCTCCATGGCCGAAGGCAGCCACATGTACATGGGAACCTGTGCGGACTTGGCCCAGGCCGCAAACAGCACGAGCAAAAGGACGATGGCCTTGAGCTTGGCGTCGAGGCCTGCAATCGCGGTAATGGCGAAGGTGCCGGTGTGGGCAAACACGATGGCGGCGCCCAGATACAGGCCGAGCGCACCGATATGCGTGATAATCAGGGCCTTCATGCCGGCCTTTTTGGCCGTAGGCGTCATGTAGTAGCTAATGAGGCCCCAAGAGCACGCACCCGTGATCTCAAAGAACACGAGCTGGCCCAAAAGGGTCGAGCTGTACACAAGACCGGCCATGGCACCGATAAAGGTCGCGAGGTACGCGTAGAAGCGACGACGCGGCGCGTCGGGATGCTCACGGTTATTCTCGCTCATATAGGGAATCGAATAGATCACGACAAGCAGGCCGATACCCACAAAGGCGGGCGCGAGCAGCGTGCTCATGCGATCGAAGGTGAATCCCATGACGAGGGTCTGCCCAAACGAGATCAGGGGGACCTGCGTGTCGGGCATGCCGGCGCCAGCGAAATTCGCGGCGAGGGCAATGGTGCAGGCCGTCGAGACGGCGGCACCCAAAACGCTGAACCACTTGGCGTACGGACGGGGGAACAGGGCGACGAGCACCGAGGCCACCATCGGGGCCGCGATAGCGACCAAGCCGAGAAGGGACAGACTGACTGCAAATGACATTGTTTCTCCCTTCTCCTACACGCCGACGACCACGAAGACAAACGCCAGAACGGCGATGCCCACGACGGCCCAGGTCTGATTGCCAAGCACCTTAAAACGCGAGCGCGAGCAGGAGTTCTCGATCACGCCGCACACGACAAAGTCGATCAGGCACTTCACTAGGAAGATGACGGCGCCCAGAACGGCGGCAGCGCCCACGGTCGCGGGCTCGCCCCAGGGGACGAAGATCGCGCAGAACCAGGCGACGACCAGGACCTGCTTCATGGACATGGCGAGCTTGGCCATCGCAAGCGACGGGCCGGAAAGCTCGGCGAGCGGGCCTTCCTGAAGCTCCTGCTCGGCCTCGGCCTGATCAAACGGCAGCTTGCCGAGTTCCATGTAGCAGGCGATCGCAAAGGCGATGCCAGCGAGGATCACGGCGACCGGCGCGTCGACGGCGCCCGTCATGATGTGCTGACCCATGGTGGCGATGTCGGTGGAACCGCACACCAAGGCGGCGGCAAACAGCGCCAGCAGCATGGACGGCTCGATGAGCACGCTCATGAGCAGCTCGCGAACGCCGCCGATACCGGCGTAGGCGTTGGACGAATCCACACCGCAGAGGGCGAAGAAGAAGCGGGCGAGCGCCAGGCTGTACATGATGGTGATGGCGTCACCAAAGACCGGGATGGGACTTTGCGCCGTAAAGAGCGGCAGGCCCATCGCGAGCATAAAGGCGACGGCGAAGAACAGCGGCGGCATAATGCGCAGCGCAAAGCTCGCGTCCTCGCTCTGGGACTCGGGGCGCGCAAAGAGCTTGGCCAGGTCGCGATAGTCCTGCATGATGCTGGGGCCGCGACGGTTGTGCATCTTGGCGCGGATCACGCGGCCGAGACCGGAGAAGAACGGCGCGACGGCCATGACGACCACGCCCTGCAGAACGGCAAGTACGATGTTGTTCATGCTCTCCCCTCCTTAACCCATTTGCACGGCGAGCACGAGGAACACCACGAGTGCCGCGACGATGTAGCAGATATAGATGCTGTAGTTGCCACCCTCGAGCTTAGTCGCGAGGTCGGCGAGCTTCTCGACACCCTTATGCGGGGCATCGACGAGAACCTTGTCGGGTACGGGCTCCACAGCCTCGGCCACACCGGTGAGCTTCTGGAAGAAGTGCGCGATGGACCAGCAGACGGCCGTGCAGCGGTCGCGCAGCGTGTAGAGCGGCTGCATAAACCAGGACACCTCGGAGGCAAAGGTCGTGGCCACGACGGGCATATGCTCGTTGGGAGCATAGCCGCATGCCCACGGCTGGGACTTCTGCACCTTGCCGACGGTCTTGAGCTTGCGATAACCGCAGGCAAGACCGACGAGCACCACGAGCGCAATAGCGATCGCGGGCGTGGAGGTGGCAGCGCCGGAGTACTGGTTCATGAGCTCCATGCCCTCGGCGGCAAACACGCCGCCGTACGGATGCAGCACGGACGCGGCGACATCGACCAGCACGGGCGCGATCACGGGAGCGCCAATGCCCAACACGACGCAGATGGCCGCGAGCAGGCCCTGCGCGAACACCATGGGGGCGGGAACCTCCTTGGCATTGGCCGCAGCCTCGGAACGGGGCGCGGAGGCAAAGGAGACGCCATAGGCCTTGACGAAGCACGTGACAGCCAGCGCGCCGGTAATGGCAAGCGCGACGGCAGCGAACACGGCCACGATCATGACGGCCTTGTCGCCCTGCATGGCGGCGTTAAACAGCGACTGGTAGGTAAACCACTCGGACACAAAGCCGTTGAAGGGCGGGATGGCCGAGATGGCAAGTGCGCCGACGAGGAAGCAGATGGCCGTTGCCGGCATACGACGGAACAGGCCGCCCATCTTCTCCATATTGCGCGTACCCGTGGAGTACAGCAGCGCACCGGCGCCCAAGAACAGCTCGCCCTTAAACATCGCGTGGTTAAACGTGTGGTAGAGGGCGGCCATCAGAGCCAGGACGGCGATGCCGACCGAGTTGAGCGCCATGGCGGCCATGGAGGCGCCGACGCCGAGCAGAATGATGCCGATGTTCTCGACGGAGTGATAGGCCAGCAGGCGCTTGATGTCATGCTCCTGCAGGGCGAAAGCCACGCCGAGAACCGACGAGATCGCACCGAAGACCATGACCATAAGGCCCCACCAGACCTGAACGCCCGAGGCGGAGAGCAGGTCGAGACCAACCTTGAGAATGCCGAAGATACCGATCTTGATCATGCCGCCGGACATGAGGGCCGACACGTTGGACGGCGCCTCGGGATGTGCCTTGGGCAGCCAGCCGTGCAGCGGGATGATACCGGCCTTGGCACCAAAGCCAAAGAAGGCGAGCACAAAGCACACGGATGCGACCGCGGGGCTAAACTGCGTGGCGCGGAAATCCGCAAAGGCAAACGAGCCACCGGCGAAGTTGGTCATGGTGAGGAAGCTCGCCATGATGAGCACAAAGCCCACATGCGCGATCACAAAGTAGAGCCAACCGCCATGGATGGAGTTCTCGTTCTCCTCGATCACGACCAGGAAGTACGAGGTCAGCGACATGAGCTCAAAGGCGACCAGGAACCAAAACACGTTGTCGGCGGTGATGACGAGCATCATGGACGCCACGAAGGTGTTAAAGAAGAAACCGGCGCGGCCCTTTTTGCCCGGGTACTCATCAAAGTAGTTGAGACCGTAGATCGAACCGGCAAACGCGAGCACCGAGATGAGCGCCACGAACAGGCCGGACAGCTGATTGAGCAGCAGCTGGAAATGGGCAAACGGGAAGAACACGATGGTGTCGACCGACGTGACATCGCCCAGCACGGCCTGGATACCGGCCACAAACGAAAGCACCGCGGCGACGGCGCCGATAAGGCAGCCGGCGGTCTTGGCGGCGTTATCGGCCTTGATCAGCAGAACCGAGGCGAGCGCACCGATGCACGAGACGGCAAGCGATGCGATAAACAGCGTCATGCTATCCATTGTTTACGCTCCCTTCTGCTTTCTCGGAGAGGCCCTGGGCCACAGCGTTAACGTCGACGACGGGACCGTTTTCGATCGAGCGCAGGCGCTTGGCCTCGTCGAGCTCGCGATCGGCCGCGCCGCCCATGACGGTCAGCGCCTTGGTGGGGCACGCCGCCACACAATGCGGACCGTCCGGATCGAAGGCGCACAGGTCGCACTTAACAGCGCAGGTGTACTGGCCGGGAGCCCACGTAAGCAGGCTGCTCAGGGACTTAGGATACGAAGGCGTCGGGTCGCACATGCCTGCGACACCGGCGATAGACGTGCCATCGGGATGGATGGCTCCGAAGGGGCACGCGATGGCGCACAGCCTGCACCCGATGCACTCCTGCTCCTTGACGTGGATGCGATCGCCATCGTGCTCGATGGCATTCACCGGGCAGACCTCGGCGCAGGGGGCACCCTCGCAATGGTGGCAGGCAAGGGCGGCCGAAATACCGCCGGTCTTCACGAGCGCCAGGCGCGGCGTATCCTGAAGACCCTGCATCCGGTGGGCGTCGGCACAGGCGGACTGGCATGTTCCGCAGCCGATGCACCTCTCCGGGTTGATGTCGATGAAGCGGTTCATCCCCACTTCCTTTCAAAATAACGGGCCGGGCTCCCGAACGTACGGGACGCCCGGCCCAAAAAGCCAACGAGAACGGGACTACACGATTTGATTCACGTGCGTCTCGTCGTCGAACTTGGCGGCGCCAGGCTCAACGTCCTGGGGAGCGGCGGCGTCCACCAGAGCCTGCTTGAGCTCGGTGTACTGACGCTCGACCTCGCCCTCGGCCCAGACCTGGTCGGCGATAGCGTCGACCTGGCAGGCGGAGAACTTGTCCTCGGGCGTATGCGAGACCGGGTCGACCTTGTGCATGGTCAGCTCGTTGCACTTGCCGATCCACCACTGGTAGGTCATATAGACCGTGCCCTTGTTGATGCGGTCGCTCACGTCGGCGCGGCTGTATACCTGGCCGCGGCGGCTGTGAATCGAGACGATGTCGCCATTCTTGATGCCGCGTGCCTGGGCGTCCGCGGGATTCATGCGGACAAAGCCGGGCTCGTCGGCAAGCAGTGCCAGCGTCTTGCAGTTGCCGGTCATCGAGCGGCAGCTGTAGTGGCCGACCTCGCGGACGGTGCACAGGATGAGCGGGTACTCATCGTCGGGAAGCTCGGAGGGCGCCTCCCAGTCGTGTGCCATCAGGTTGGCGCGGCCGTCCTTGGTGGTGAACTTGCCACCAGCGAACATGTCGGGCGTACCGTGGTCGTTCACATCGGTGCTCTTGACGGGCCACTGGGCGTAACCGCCCTCGGGAGCCATCTTCTCGTAGGTCGCGCCCACAAAGTTGGGGCACAGGCTAATGCACTCGTTCCAGATCTGCTCGGTGTTGTCGTAGTGCATGGGGTAGCCCATGCGCGTAGACAGGTCCGCGAAGATCTCCCAGTCGTGACGGCACTCGCCCTTGGGCGGAACGGCCGCGTCAAAGTGCTGGAAGCTACGGTCGGATGCGGTAAAGACACCCTCGTGCTCGCCCCAAGAGGTAGCGGGCAGGATGACGTCGGCGAGCATGGTCGTCTGCGTCATAAAGATGTCCTGGCAGATGAACAGATCCAGCTCGGAGAGCGTCTTGCGCATGCCGGCCGAATCGGGCTCGGTCTGCACCGGGTCCTCGCCGTAGTTGTAGAAGCAGTGCACCTTACCCTCGTCGACCAGGTGGCCCAGGTCGGTGAGCTTGTAGCCCTCCTCGAGCGGGAGCTTTTCCTCGGGCACGCCCCAAGCCTTGGCAAACTTGGCACGCACAACCGGGTCGGTGACCTTCTGGTAGCCAGGGTACAGGTTGGGCAGCATGCCCATATCGCAGGAGCCCTGGACGTTGTTCTGACCGCGCACGGGCGCGAGGCCGGAGTTGGGTTTGCCGATCTGGCCGGCAACGCAGGCGATGGAGGCGATGGTGTGCACCGTCTTCAGGTTCTGCTTCTGCTGGCATACGCCCATGCCCCAGCCAATGATGGCAGAGGGCTTCGCCGTGGCGTACATCTCGGCAGCTTGGTGGATCAACGCGGGCTCGACACCCGTGATGTCCTGTACGGATTCGGGAGTGTAGTTCTTGATGGTCTCCCACCACTCGTCAAAGCCGTTCGTGTGCTCGGCGACGAATTCCTTGTCGTAGAGGCCATCGTTGACCAAGCAGTTGGCAAAGGCGTTGAGGAACGCAACGTTGCAACCGTTCTTGATCGGAAGGTAGAGATCGGCGATACGCGCGGTTTCGATATGGCGCGGGTCGGCGACGATGATCTTGCAACCCTTTTCTTTGGCTCGCACGATACGCCTTGCGACGATGGGGTGCGAATCGGCAGGGTTATAGCCGAAAAGGAAAATGCAGCCCGCATCCTCCATACCGGGGATGGAGCATGACATGCAACCTGAACCAACCGTGTCCATCAGACCGAGGACAGTAGGGCCGTGTCAAGTACGGGCGCAGTTGTCCACGCTGTGGGTGCCGATGCACGCACGCGTAAACTTCTGCATGACGTAGTTCGCCTCATTGCCGCCGCCTCGCGAAGAGCCGGTGGTCATGACAGCGTTAGGACCATATTCGTCAATTATGGCCTGCATCTTAGATGCGGTGAAATCCAGTGCCTCGTCCCAGCTTACGCGCTCAAGATCCGCGCCCTTAGTGCGGCGGATCATCGGGTGCAGTACGCGAGGAGTCAAGATCTTGGTGTCGTTGATGAAGTCGTAGCCGCTCATGCCCTTAAGGCACAGCTCGCTCTGGTTGGTGATGCCGTTGAGCGGTTCGGTACCCACGACCTGGCCGTTTTGGACCAAGAGGTTAAACTGGCAACCGGCGCCGCAGTACGGGCAGATCACTTTATGCTTCTCCATGACACCCTCCTTCCTTTCTCTGCTACCGAATACTCGGTACTTATTTGACAATCATTGGGCTTGTCGCCCGACGCTTACGCCTCGTTTTCGATGGTGGCGCGGGCACGCTCGGCAGTCAGTTCTGCCAGGCGCTCCTCGTCTACCAGGGTGAGGCCCTTGGTCGGGCACGCCTCGGCACACGCCGGACCGCCGGGACGGTCCACGCACAGGTCGCACTTGAGCACGAAGCTCTTAGTCTGCGAACCCACGCGCACGTCGCCCATCAAGACGGGGACCTGCGTGGTCGCCACGCTCACGGCGCCAAAGGGGCAGGCCATGACGCAGCTCTTGCAGCCGATGCAGTTGTCCTCGTTGACGCCGATGCGATGGTTCTTTGGATCAAAGAACAAGGCGCCCGTGGGGCAGGCCTTGGCGCACGGGGCACCCTCGCAGTGATGGCAAGCCACCGGTGCGGAGATCTCGTACGTACGCGTCACGCGCAGGCGCGGCGCGGCGATGTTGCCGGGAATGTCGTGCGCCTCGATGCACGCCGCCATACAGGTTTGACACCCAATGCAGCGCGAGGAATCGGCTACGACTCGTTTATTGCCCATGTTGTTCACTCCCTCCTGAATCCCATGCCGGAGAGAACCTGTCGACGTTGCTCCGGACCGCCCGTGGTCCGGCATCGGCGTATCGAGTGTATGCGGCGAAACAGGCACTTCGATAGAATTCCTCCAACGATATACAGGTTAAATATACGCAGTTGCAGGGGGCAAACTTGAGCATAGGCCCTGCAATACGGGTGTATTGCAGGGGTTTTGGCAGGTTGGAATTATTCTCTAGAAGCTATAAAGGTGAGTGTATTACATGCGTACATCTAGGGGAGATTTCACGCTCGTTTATAAAGGATGTAGTACGTTTGTAATGTCGTTTACACTCAATTACTCTAGTGCAATAAAGAAGTGGTTGTAAGATTGGCTATTATTAGCCGAAGTTGTATTTGACTATTCAAATTGCACGCTCATTAAGGGAGGCCAGTGATGTCATCGACTCAAAAAAGAGCCATCCTGCAGGTGCGCATTCGCGAGGAAGACAAGCAGCATGCCGAGCGTCTCTACGACGCCATGGGCACATCGCTCGCCGAGGCCGTCCGCCTATTTGTCGCGCAGAGCATTTTGATGCGCAAGCTCCCCTTTCAGCCGGTCGCCGTGCGCTCCAAGGACGGCACGGCCGCCTATGGATCGCTCAAAGCATATGGGGACCCCAATCGCCGCTCCGAGGAGCGCAATGCCTGGATTGAGTACCTTGCTACAGAAAGCGACGATTCGATTTTGGGTCCCGAGGAAGTAGATATCCATGAGTAGCACCATCATCGACGAGACCGTCATCCTACGCTACCTGCTTGACGACGACGAGGTTCTCTCGCCGCGTGCCGCCAAGGTCATCGCCACGCGCACCGCTCGTGTCTACCCCGAAATCATTACGCGCGTTGTGGTCACGCTGCGCGACGTCTATAAGGTTCCCCGCGTTGAGATTGCTGCGGCCATGAAAAGGCTGCTCGATGACGTCATGGTCGACGAGCCCACCGTTGTCGCCCTTGCCGTCAAACTCTTTGGCAAGACCCATATGGACTTTACCGATTGCCTCCTTGCAGCCCGAACCGCCATCTACAACGATGATGTCGTGAGCTTTGGCAAGCCCATCATCCAAGGCATGATCGATTACCGCCGTAAACGCCAAACCGCCGCCGACACTCGCGATGGCCGCGCAACCCACGGAGCCCGCAGCCGCAGCACCGACGCCACCATCGACAAACTCCGCCACCGCCCCCGTAGCTAACCCCATCCCCTTCTAAGTTGCGGTGAAATACGGACTGTTTTATGCCTTTAAAGGCCTCAACAGTCCGTATTTCACCGCAACTTATTGTTGGGCGGCGGAGTCGGTAGTCTCTGCTATCAGGAATCCGCAAAAGGCTTTGTAGTTGGGATACCGTAGCCGCACATCATAGCGCCAAACTCTTCGACATCATATGTGTCCGATAGCTTGAAATGAATGACGTTATGACCCATGGCACGCAAGTTCGCATCGCGCAATAAGGCGGCTCGATAGGTTTTTGCCGCAGCATGTTCCAAATCTTTTTGAGTTTCGCCCTCAAACTTACCCAAACCATGAAGCTCTGCCAACATCCATGACCCATCTGGCATCTGCCAGCCATAATCTGCTAGATAATAGCCAGCGTTTCCCGGTCGCGTTATCTCAACTTGAAGCTCGGGCGCGGCAATCCCAGCGAGAATCATCGCTGCTCTCGCCTCAGACTCGCCGCCATTGTCTGACCTGCCGTCCATATACTCAAAAACGTCAAAAGCACGCGCGATGCCATGCAACCCTCGGCAATTTGCCTGCGCATATGCTCGCAGTTCTTCGCGTTCGACATCGTACTCACGGGCCAAGCCATCGACATAGCCCAGCGCATAGCGAAAGGCGCTCGATCGCGCGATATCAACAACCGTTCGACACGGATCCGTCAGTGTAAACAGACCTAGCCGCCACACTTCGCCCGCCCGCCAGCGCTTGTATTCAACGAACTCATACGTATCACGCCTTGTAGACCGTGGCAGCAGTACTTGCACTTTATCCAGAAGCGTATACGCCGAGCCGATGCCGTAGAGCAGCGCTGCCGTCGATCCGCAAAAAACAGCATCCGGTTCAACGACCGCAATAGCGGATGCCAGCTGAAAGATGCGATCTTCAACCCCAAGATTATTCCAATAGACCGGATCCGCATACACATGGTTGTAAAGACGAAGCATGAGCTCTTCCTGCATAAGCTCGCGCGCACGGCGTTCATCCCAAGGATCAATTGTTATAAGCAGCTGTCCATCTTGATGAATTCCAACGGCCGAAAATAGCATTCTTGCATATGACTGCGGAAAATGTTTGCCTTTATCGAGCATGGCCAACCCCATAACCATCACGGCGGAGAGAATACCATTACGCTATCGCATGCTTCCGTCCGCAGGCCTTGCCAAAAGCTGACCAAAAGCTTGACGTCGCAGGTCAGAGCTTCAAAAAATAATTCCACTCTCGGTAGACGGTCGCTACGACCCTCCCAACGGCATCAAAATCCAACCTTACAAATAGTTGCGGTGAAATACGGACTACATGGGCCATAAAAGCCGGAAAACAGTCCGTATTTCACCGCAACTTAGGAGGGGATGTGGGGTCCCCGGCATGTATATGAAAACGGCTCTGGCACCAAATGGAGCCAGAGCCGTTCGTCTATCTTATGGAGCGGGCGACGGGAAGTCCAAGGGTTTGCTTCGCAAACCCTTGTTTCGCTGCGGGCCATTGGCCCTTGCGTGCTGCGCTGGAAAATGCTCACGCATTTTCTCAGCTTCGCACCCTGCCGGGTTCGATTCCCGTCGCCCGGCACGCTTATGAAAACGGCTCTGGCACCAAATGGAGCCAAAGCCGTTAAAACTATCCTATGGAGCGGGCGACGGGAATCGAACCCGCGTCATCAGCTTGGAAGGCTGGGGTTCTACCATTGAACTACGCCCGCAAGATATGGTCGGGACGACAGGATTTGAACCTGCGACATCCTGCTCCCAAAGCAGGCGCGCTACCAAACTGCGCCACGTCCCGAAGGTGTTGAGCAGCTAAGGTCTAAACCTTGCGTGTCCCAAAGCGAAGGAAATTATAGGGGAGACTCCCCGCCTGTGCAAGCGCAGAAACCCTAGCTCCTCGAATGTGCGACAAACTGGCTATGAACCAGACCGATCACAAACGCCACCACGGCAACCGGCGCCCACGCGGCACCGATATCCGCCAGCGGCAGCGCATCGAACGGCAGCCACGTGCCCCCAAAGAACGCATCGCGGACCGAGGTGATCACGCTCTGCACGGCAACCACGCCGCCGACCCATACCCACACCTGCGGATGAGCGTCGCAAAAGCCGTGCACCAGGCCCATCAGTACCAGCACGATGGCAACGGGATACAAGGCGTTGAGCATGGGCACCGAGAACATAAGAATCACGTCGAGGCCCACATTGGAGAGCACGCACGAAAACGCTGCGAACACAAAGGCGAGAATCGCAAAGGGACGGCGCATGGCCTCCTCGGAGGCCTCCGCTCCCCCTTCGACCACATACGTCTCGCAGAAGTAACGCGAGCAGCAGCTGATGAGGCCGATGCACACGTTCATGCAGGCGAGAAAGAAAATCGCAAATACCACAACCGTGCCGGCAAGGCCAAAGTGCATGGAGGCCGAGCGAGCAAGGATTGCAGCGCCGTTGGTGGCGTCGGGCATCACGGTGCCGAGCTGCATACCGGCAAGGGCCAAGCCGCAATAGATGATGGCCATGAGCACGCCGGCGATCACACCGGAACGCGAAATCTCGAAGGCCACGCGTTTGTCATCGGTAACACCCAACTCGTGGATGGTCTCGGCGATGATGATGCCGAAGGCGAGCGACGCAAGCAGGTCCATGGTCTGGTAGCCGGTCAAGAAGCCTTGAACCGCAGCGCCGGCATCATAGGGAGCTTGCGGGGCAGCAGCCGGTCCCAGCGGCGAGATCACGGCAGCACCCACGACCAGCACGATGAGCGCGATGAGCGCGGGGCCCGTAATGCGACCGAGTACGCGTGTGATGACCCCCGGGCGCAGCGTAAGCACAAACGCGACGACAAAGAAGCCGACGGCAAACACCAGGCGAGCCGTGCCGAGCGAGACGCCCTCGGGCAGCAGCGGCACTAGCATCTCGAACGCCGTAGAGCTTGTGCGCGGAATGGCCAGGCACGGACCGATGGCCAGGTAGACCGCCGCAACGAAGAATTCACCAAACTTAGGATGCACGCGCCCGGCCAGCTCGCGGGCCGTGCCGGCGAGCGCGACGGCGATAAATCCCATGACGGGCAGACCGATGGCGGCAATCAGAAAGCCGAGCATGGCGACCGGCGTGGCAGAACCTGCCTGCAGCGCCAGCAGCGGCGGAATAATGAGGTTGCCGGCGCCAAAGAGCATCGAGAACAGGGCGATGCCGACGGTGACGACATGGTCGGAGCGCAGACCGCGCGGGGCGGATGAGGCCATAGACACACCTTTCGGGTCGAAACAAAAACGGGACGGGCAAAAACACCCGTCCCGCAAGTATAAACGGTCTAGCAGCTTTAGCAGGCTAAATCGCACAGAGCATCGATAGCCGTGTCGACTTCTTCGGTAGTGTTGAAATACCCAAACGAGAAGCGGACGACACCCTGGCGCTCGGTACCTAGCGCGCGGTGCATGAGCGGAGCGCAATGGGCGCCGGGGCGCGTCGCAATCCCCCACCCTTGCATGAGCGCGTCCGAGATCTCGGCAGAGTCGATATCGCCTACGTTGAGTGAAACGATCGCCGAGTGCACGGGCTGGTCAAACGCACCGTAGAGCGCAATGCTGGGGATTTCGCGCACGCCAGCGAGAAAGCGATCGGCCAGGGCGCGTTCGTGAGTCGCAATCGCTTCAACTCCACCCTGAGCCTCAATAAAATCAAGGCCTGCAGAAAGTCCCGCGATGCCGTGACCGTTGAGCGTGCCCGCCTCAAGGCGCGTGGGCCACCCAAGCGGCTGCAGCGCATCGAAGCTGTGCACGCCCGTGCCGCCCATGGCCCACGGAGCCACGTCAATGCCCTCCGACACGGCCAGGCCGCCGGTACCCTGCGGACCCATGAGCCCCTTGTGGCCGGTAAAGCACACGACGTCGAGCCCCATAGCATCCATGTCAATCTTCGCCGTACCGGCAGACTGCGAGGCGTCAACGATCACCAGCGCACCGGCCGCATGGGCCATAGCCGCCACGCGCGCAATGTCGACCGCGTTACCGGTCACATTGGAGGCGTGCGTCACCACCACGGCACGCGTGCCCGGCGTGACCAACCGCTCGAGCTCGTCGTAGTCGAGCACGCCGTTCGTGTCGCAGCCGGCATGCTCAACCGTCACGCCCTGCTCCGTCGCCAAGCGATTGAGCGGACGTAGCACCGAGTTGTGCTCGAGCACCGTCGTGACCACGCGGTCGCCGGGGCGCACCACCCCGTTGATGGCGGTGTTGAGCGCCGCCGTGGAGTTGGGCGTAAAGCAAACATGGTCCGCCCTCGGGCAACCCAAAAGGCGCGCGAGCTTGGCACGGCAAGCGTGAATCGTACGAGCGGCATCGAGCGCACCCGACGTGGCACCGCGTCCGGCATTGCCGAGCGAGCACATCGCCTGCGTCACGGCATCGATGACCGTCTGCGGCTTGAGCATGGTCGTCGCCGCGTTATCCAGATAGATCATCGCACGACCTCCCACATATCAATCACCGTAAAGCCCTCGGTGGGAACGCCCGCCGCGGTAAGCTCGCTGCGCAGCAGCTCCTCATCGGCAGGCAACGCCTTCCACGCCAGACCGCAGCCGGCAGCGACCTCCCCGGGCACGGGAATCGTTCGCCCGGGAAGGCCGCGCTCGACGCACAGGGACTCGCAACCCATGGCGGCCGCCGTGGTGGGAAACGTGATGACAAGCGCCGGGCGCTTCTCCCTCATGGCAACTCCAACCAATACGCTACGGGCGCACGACGCGCACGGCCTGCTCCATCTTCTCCACGATCACGTACATGTTGGTGACCTCGCCCACCGCAAGCTGGTCTTTAATGCCATAGTGGTCCAGGCAGGTACCGCAGGTGAGAATCTCGACACCCTGCTCGGCCAGGCCCTTCAGGTCGTCGAGCACCGGCGAGCCCTCTACGGTGAGCTTGGCACCGCCGTTGTAGAACAGCATAGTCGCGGGCAGCTCCTCCTGCTGCGTCACGGCAAAGATGAAGGCCTTCATGAGCTTGTGGCCCAGCTCGTCGTCGCCGCGGCCCATGCAGTCGGTGTAGACGGAAATGACGAGCTTGCCCTTGCCGGCGCTGGCATCACAGAAGGCAGCGCCATCCTGCTCGGGATCGGCCACGGCAACGGCGCCAGAAGTCGCCACGGTCACGTGCCACTCGGCGTCAGAAACCTTCTCGACCGAGGCCGTGCAGCCCTTCTCCTGCGCCATCTTGGAGATGTTCTTGACGGCGGTCTCGTTGTCGACCGAGGTCACCACGGCACCCTCGCCATCAAGCTGCTTCAGGGCTTTGAGCGTCTTGACGACGGGCAGCGGGCAGGCATCGCCCATGGCATTGACTTCAATCTTGGTAGACATAGCAAATTCCTTTCGAAAGAGCCGTTCTAGAGAACGGCAAACAGTTACATAAACGTGCGGACTAGCGAACAACGCGGACGGCAGGACCGCCCGGCTCCGCCTCGCACACGCGCCCGACAACGGCCGCGATGCGCCCCTCGGCATGCAGGCGACGCGCAAGCCCATCCACATCGGCAGCAGGCGCCGCGATGAGCAAACCACCCGAGGTCTGCGGATCGTACAGCGCGTCAAGCATGCCCGGCTCAAGGTCCTCGTCGGCAGCCACGCGCGGGCCAAAGAAGTCCTGGTTGCGGTAGGAGCCCGCGGGGATAATGCCCAGACGCGCCATGTCGAGCACTTGATCAAAGAGCGGCACCGCCCCCGACGCAAGCTCAATCTGCACGCCCGAGCCCTTGGCCATCTCGCACGCATGCCCGATAAGGCCAAAGCCCGTAATGTCGGTGCAGCCGTGAAGTTCGAGCCCCTCGGCCAGACGAATCGGCGCCTCGTTGAGGGTGCGCATCGAGTCAAACATGGCTGCGGCCTCGTCCTGCTCGATGAGCTCGCCCTTAATGGCCGTGGTGATGATGCCCGAGCCGATCGCCTTGGTCAGCAGCAAGACATCGCCCACGCGAGCACCGCTGTTGGCGAGCATGCGGTCGAGCGCGACAAACCCGCTCACGGACAGGCCGTACTTGGGCTCGTCGTCGTTGATGGTGTGGCCGCCCGCGATGGTGCAGCCGGCCTCGACGCACTTGTCGGCGCCGCCCGCCAAAATCTGCCCGGCAACCTCAATGCCCAGGCAACTGGGTATGCAGAGCAAGTTCATGGCATGGCTCGGCCGCCCGCCCATGGCGTAGATGTCCGACAGCGAGTTGGCAGCGGCGATCTGGCCAAACAGGAACGGGTCATCGACCATCGGTGGGAAGAAGTCGATGGACTGCACGAGCCCCAGGTTCTCCCCTACGCGGAAGACGCTCGCATCGTCGGAGGTATCGAACCCCACGAGCAAGTTGTCGTTATGCACATTGGGTAAATCGCCCAGGACCTGGGCGAGGGCTCCGGGAGCCAACTTAGCGGCTCAACCGCTCGCGGCCGTCATGGACGTGAGCCTCATGGTGTCCTTAGCCATACGAACCCCCTTCCAACAAATCAACGACTTTAAGTATACGCCCCAGGCACGCTTCCCAAGAGACCGCCGACGGCTCGAACGTCGAAGGCGGAGCCGCAAGCGCCTGCGCGATAGCATCTGCCAGTGCGCGCTCAAACAACGGAAGGTCGGCCGCCACGGGCGTGTCGACATCCGTCATACGCGGCGACGCCACCCACGTCACGGGAGCACCGGGAAGCATCGCCTCCATCCAGGGACGAACGCCGGGCAAATCGGTCGCCACAACTTTGCAGCCGCACGCGAGGGCCTCGATCGTCACGAGCGGAAGGCCTTCGTAAAACGAAGGCAGCACAAAGACGTCGGAACTGCGGTAGGCACGCACGAGTTCATCGCTATCCAGGCGGCCCGCCAGCGTCACCGGCACATCCGAGGCCGCGGCCAAGCGCTCGATACGCACGTACTCGGCATCGTCCCCGCGGCCGCCCACAAGTACCAAGCCAGATGGGCGGACGCCATCGTCAATCGGCAATGACATGGCTCGAACCAGCGACTCGACGCCCTTTTTAAAGCAAATCTTGCCCACGTACACAAGCGATCCCGGCTGCCTCGCCACGCTTGCGTCGCGGCAGAAGACGCGATGGTCGTAGCCCGTCCCAATCACGTGGATGCGATCGGCATCGACGCCGCACACCAGGCCAATCTGCTCAGCCTGCTCAGCATGGAGCGCAAAGACGGCATCGAGCCGACGAACCGCACTTACGATGCGATCGCGCTCGAGCGCATGCGAACGCAGCTGCCGCAGGTCGGTCGAATGGCACACGGCAACAACCGGCACGCCCCGGACGCACTCGCGCGCCAATGCGGTCACCAGATACAGGTGATGGCAGAGCACCAGATCGGGCCGAAACTCAGCCACCGCCCGATCGATTGCAGCAGCAAATGCCCGCTCAAACGCCTTGAGCATCGAAGGCGTCAGGTCACGATAGCGTGTGGAGGGATAGGGCATGACATCGGACATACCGCAGATGGGAAACGGCAGCTCGGGCGACTCGAACGGTACGGCAAACACGGCAGCACGCCGGTCCAGCTCGCCTTGGGTATCACCCGGTGCCGCGCCGCAAAGCACGGCGGCGCGATGACCCGTCTCGATCTGTTCGCGCACGAGCGCGGCAAGGTAGGTGCCGCTACCGGTGCTATCTGGTTTTTGTGCCGAGATATTGAGGATGCGCATGTCGCGGTACACCCCTAGGCCAAGGCGGCGGCGCGGACAGCCGCGCCGATCGCTCCGGCAAAGCGAGCCTGGGGCGAGGTGGTCACCGGCGACCCCAGTAGCTCGCCCAACCGCTCCACCACGAAGGCGTTCTCGCACAGGCCACCGGTCAGGTAGTACGGGGCACCCGCGGCCTGCCCAGCCATGGTCGCCACGCGCGAGACCACGCTGTCGATCACGCCACGCGCAATGTTCTCGCGCGGCTCACCGCGACCGATCAGGCTGATAACCTCGCTTTCGGCAAACACCGTGCACATGCTGCTGATCTTGGTGGGCTCGCCGGAACGCGCCAGGTCGGCCATCTGCTGCTGGGAAATGCCCAGGCGATCGGCCATAATCTCCAAAAAGCGCCCCGTGCCGGCAGCGCACTTGTCGTTCATGGCAAACTTGGCCACGCGGCCGCCTTTAAGCTGAATGACCTTGGTATCCTGGCCGCCCACGTCAATCACCGTGCCGTGATCGCCAAACAGGCGCACGGCACCGGTGCCGTGGCAGGTAATCTCGGTCACGACCTTGTGCGCATAGGGCACGGCGACACGACCGTAGCCGGTCGCGACCACGCGCACGTCGTCGGCAGCCACGTCATAGCCGGCCGCGGCAAGCTCGCCGCGCAGACGCTCCGCCGCATCGACCGACGAATACCCCGTCGGCATGACGCAGGTCCACGCAATGGCGCCGTCCGTCTCCACCACTGCAGCCTTCGCGGCCGTCGAGCCTATGTCGATACCAATGCCAACCACGACATCCTCCTTCTATGCGGCAAAGCAGCTATCCCTTTGCCGCATTTGTCCTACAGGGTTTCGATGAAGGCAGCGATGCGCGTCTCGATCTGGCCCATGTCGCCGCTGCTGTAGTCGGTCTCGATCTTCATATACGGAATACCCGCACCCTCGACGGCCTCCTGCATGCGCGCGCTCTCCACGTTAAAGGTGTGGCACGCCTGCAGCACGCTCTCTACCACGCCATCGACGTGGTACTTCTCGCACATGGCCAGCGTATTTTCCATACGACCGTCGTTGGGCGTCATGACCGAACAGTTGATGTCCAGGTAGCGGTCGGCGATGGCGCGCAGAATGTCGGGTGCGTCCGGGTCGATCATCATGGCCGCCGTGCGCTCGCCCGAGCAGTCGTCCATGCACACGACCACGCCGCCGTTGGACTCGATGGTGCGACCGATCTTGTTGATTACGCCGCCCACCGGGCAGCCGGTGATCAGAATGCGCTTGGCATCCGCCGCAACCGGACGCTCGCCCGCGTCGTAGGCCTCGCGCAGCTTGGCGACCTTTTGCTCCAGCTGCTGCGTATAGGCCTCGATATCAAAGCTGAACGTACCGGCAAACATGGTGCTCATCAGGTCGACGCCGCTCATGGCCGCCGGCTGGTTGGCCTGCAGTGCAAACATCTCGAGCTGGGCCGCACGCAAGCGGTTGCGACGACGGACGGCAGCGCGCAGGTCGTCGTCGGTAATCGTGATGCCGTAGAAGCCCTCAAGCTCTTCCTTGAGCAGGCGGCACTCCTCGTACCAGCCTTCACGCTCGTAGGCGCGATCGCGACCCTGCGGAAGATGCAAAATGTGCGTGCGCTTGAGCTCGTTGAGTAGCTCGTACATCTTCTTCTTGCCGTCGCAGGTGGTCTCGCCGATGATCATGTCGCTAAAGTACGTAAACGGGCACTTTTGAGAATAGGCAAAACCGTATGTCGACTTGATGAGCGGGCACAGGTTTGCCGGCAGCACCTTCTCGGCCTCGGGAATCACCTCGTCGGATGTACCGCACAAGGCCACACTTGCAGCGCCCGCGGCATCGATAATCTCGAGCGGCGTATAGCTGCACAAAAAGCCGACCAGGCGATTACCCGCCTGTTTATAATCCTTGACGCGAATAAACGCCGCCTTGCGTTGCTCGTTGAACTCCTCAAACGTGCGCGGCAACGGCTGTTCCTCGATATCGGTCATAGTAGTTCCCCTCTCTTGCACCGATATACCGACAATTAAACAACAAACCCACGCCATACCCAAAAGGAAGCATCCTCTAGGGAATGGCGTCGATAAGCTCCTGCGTATACGGATCGCTCGGGTGCGCGATCACGTCCTCGGCCGCGCCTTCCTCGACAAGACGACCGTGGTAGAGCACGCCAATCCGGTCGGACATATGCCGAACCACACGCATATCATGCGTGATAAACAGCAGCGCTACACCCGTCGTGCGCTGCAGGTCGCGAAGCAAGTTGAGCACTTGGGCCTGAACGGACACGTCAAGCGCCGAGACCGGCTCGTCGCATACCACAAGGCGCGGCTCGCAAATAAGCGCCCGTGCCAGATTGAGTCGCTGACGCTGTCCCCCCGAAAGGTCATGCGGATAGCGGTCATAATGCTCTGCCAGAAGACCGACCGAGGTCAGGGCCGAGAGCGCGCGCCCATGGCGCTCATCCGCATCGCGCACGCCGGCGATAATCAGCGGCTCCTCCAAAATGCGGCCGACACGGTTGCGCGGGTCAAAAGCCGTAGAGCTATCCTGGAATACCAGCTGGATCTCGCGGCGAAACGGCTTGCGTTCGCGCTCCGACATCGTGGCGAGGTCGTGCCCGCGATAGACAATCGAGCCGGAATCCGCACGCTCGAGACCACAGATCAAGCGTCCAGTCGTCGACTTGCCCGATCCGGATTCGCCAACCAGGCCATAGACCTCGCCCGGCGCGATCTCAAACGACAGATCGTCCACGGCGGTAAAGGCCTGACGCTTAAAACCTGAGCCCGGCATGGGATACGCTTTAGTCAGATGTGAGACCCTAAGCAGGGCTTCGCTATCAACAGCCATGGCACTCCCCTTTCTCGACAAGCCAGCATTTAGACCGGTCGCACGCATTCACGGCAAACAGCGGAGGCTCCTGCGCGCGGCAACGCTCGTCCGCCCGGGCGCAACGAGGCGCAAAGCGGCATCCACAGGGTATTGCCGTAAGCGGCGGCACTGTGCCCGGAATATCCGCCAGCGTGTCAACTCGCTCGCCTTCGAGCGGCGGAATGCTCGCGATGAGCCCCTGGGCATACGGGTGGCTCGGGCGCTCCATAAGGCCGCAGGCGTCGATCTCTTCTACGATTTGGCCCAGATACATGACGTGCACGCGCGAGCAGATGCTCGTGACGACACCCAAATCATGGCTGATAAAAAGCACCGCCATGCCCTCGGAACTGTTGAGGTCGCGCAGAAGATCCAAAATCTGTTTTTGAGTCGTCGTGTCGAGCGCCGTGGTGGGCTCATCGGCAATCAGCAGTCGCGGATGACCGGCAAGCGCCATGGCAATCATCACGCGCTGGCGCATACCGCCGCTAAAATCGCTCGGATACATGTCGAAGCGGGCCGCGGCATCTCGAATTCCCACACGCTCCAACAGCGATAGAGCCTCGTTGCGGGCTTCGCGTCGGCTCACCTTACGGTGGGCCCGCACGGCCTCGACGACTTGGGCCCCGACCGTCATGACGGGATTAAGCGAGCTCAAAGGGTCCTGGAAAATCATGGCGATGTCGCAGCCGCGCACCTTGCGCATCGTCTTGAGCGGACGCGCCAGCAGATCCTCGCCATCAAACACAATCTGGCCCTCATAGGCCATCTTCTGTTCATGCTCCAATAGGCGCATGACACTCTGGGCAAACACCGACTTACCGCAGCCGGACTCGCCGACAACACCAACGATCTCGCCGGCATCGATATGTAGGTTGAGTTTGTTGACGGCTTCCAGCGCGTTGCCATCGCGGCCCACAAACGAGATGCAGAGGTCGCGCACGTCCAAAAGATGTTCGCTCATGGACTAGTCCTCCTTGGTCTTGGGGTCGAGGGCGTCGCGCAGGCCGTCGCCGGCAAGGTTCAGCGTAAGCACGCTCGCGATGATGGCCGCTGCTGGGAAGAAGATCATCCACCAGGCTTTGCGCATCACGTTCTTGCCCGCCTGCAGGATGTTTCCCCAGCTGGCGTCGGGTGCCTTGATACCCAGGCCCAGAAACGAGAGCGCGGCCTCCGAGAGCACGGCCTCGGCAAAGACGAAGGTCGCCTGCACCAGGAAGGGCGCCATAACGTTGGGCACGATATGCAGCCACACGATGCGCGCGGTCGAGGCGCCCTGCACGCGCAGGGCCTCCACAAAGGGCTCCTCCTTGACCACCATCGCGCGCGAGCGCACGATGCGCGCCATGCTGGGCGTATAGACGATGGAGAGCGCAATGATGACGTTCCAGACCGAGGCGCCCATCATGGCCATGAGTGCGATAGCCAAAAGCACACCCGGAATGGACATAAGGCCGTCGCAGATGCGCATGAGAATATGATCGAGCCTTTCGTTGTAGCATGCATAGGCGCCGATCACCAAGCCGAGCGCACTCGTCGCGAGCGTGACGGCAATGCCAACGCCAAGCGACACGCGCGCGCCCACGATGACGCGGGCAAGCAGGTCGCGGCCAAAGTCATCGCAGCCAAAGGGATGCGCGGGCAAAGGTGCCGAAAGTCGCAACGCCATCTCCTGCGCATTGGGATTAACCGTCCACACCAGCGGACCGACGAGCGCGATCAGCGCAATCGCCAGGAAAATGCAGCCACCGACCACAAACCCCTTGTTGGCAAGAGCCTTCTTAAAGTTTGCCATCATGCATCGCCCCATTTGCGAGCGCGCGGGTCAAAAGCGCCGTAGGCAAGGTCGACGGCCAGATTGATCACCGAATTCAACAAGGCAATGACCAGCAGCACGCCCTGAATCACCGGATAGTCTCGACGCTCGATAGAGCTCGTGACCAGCTGGCCCAAACCGGGGATGTTAAAAATGGCCTCAGTCACCACGGCACCCGTAATCAGGGCGCCAAAAGAACAGCCGACCGAGGTGAGAATCGGCAGTGCTGCGTTGCGCAGGGCATGGGCCAGCACCACGCGAACCTCGGAGACGCCCTTGGCACGCGCCGTCTTGACGCAGTCGAGCTGCATGGCCTCGATCACGCTCGCACGCGTCATGCGCATGAGCAGCGCGGCCTGAACGCATCCAAGCGATATGGCCGGCAACGCAAGATAGCGTAAATGGCTGAACCAGCCCTTCGATAGCGGCGCATAGCCGGCCACCGGGAACACACGCAACGTGACGGCAAACAGCCACATAAGCATGAGCGCCATCAAAAAGCCGGGTATCGCCACGCCCAAAAGAGCAACGATACGCAAGACCGCGTCGGTGCGCGACCCATGTTTGAGGGCAGCTACGACGCCGCAGGGCAGTGCAATCAACAGCGCGATGAGCTGTGCCAGAAGCGCGAGCGATAGCGTGGGGCCAAAGTGCTCGGCGATCGCCTGCGTGACGGGCTGGCGCATAAAATACGAATCGCCCAGGTCGCCGGTAAGCACGCCGCCCATCCACTCAACGTAGCGCTGCGGCAGCGGCTCGTTGAGTCCCAGGCTATCGTTGACGCGCTCGATCTGGTCGGCCGTAGCCTCCATGCCGAGCATCGAAGAGGCCGGGTCACCCGGTGTGAGATAGATAATCAAAAACACGACGACCGAGATGATGAGCATCACCGGAACCATCGCGCCTATACGTTTGAGCGTGTACTTCAACATGCGAGGCGTCTATTTCCCCTCTGAACGTGGACAGGGCGTGGCGGCCACAGGGGACCAGACCCCTCCAGCCGCCACGTCATCTATTGCATTACTCCGGACGCTTGGCGTTCCAGATGATGGCGCCGTCGAGCACCTCGACGTCCTCGACGTCTGCCTGGGTGCCCGTGATGGAAGCGTAGTGGCAAAGCGGCTCGATGACGGCGATCTCATAGAGGCGCTCCTGAGCCTCGGCCCACTTCTTGGCCGCGGCGTCGGTGTCCTTGGCGGTGCGGGTCTCGGCCACGAGCTTGAGCGCCTTCTCGTCGGACAGGCCATAGAAGGCCTTGGAGACCGAGAGGGACTGGGCCGGGATGGGCTTGTAGTTGGTGGAGGCCACAAAGAGGTCCCACTGCTCGGGCTTGCCGGAGCGGATGTCCATAAAGGTCGCGAACTCGTAGCTGTCGACCTCGGCGGTGAAGCCGGCCTTCTCGAGCTGCTCCTGCAGCGCGACGGTGGCGTTGTACATATCCTTGTAGTCGGGGGTGGTCAGCAGCTTGACCGTCTCACCGGCATAGGAGGTCTTGGCCAGGGCCTTCTTGGCGGCCTTGGCGTCGGCCTGGTTAAAGTACTTCTTGCCCGCGTCGGTCGCCCACTGAGTGTTCTCGGGGTTGCCAAGGTTGGGATCGATATTGAAGAGCTCCTTCTCGCCATAGGCGGCAAGAGCGGCCGCCTCGCAGTCGATAGCCATGAGGGCGCACTTGCGGATCTCCTCGTCGGCGAAGATGCCCTCGTTCATGTTGAGGAAGGCGGTCAGAACGCCGGCGTTATGGGTGTAGAGCTTGACGTCGTCGTTGCCGTCGAAGTCGTGGTAGTTCTCGGTGGGAATCTCGCCAGCGATATCGTACTCGCCGGTCTCAAACCCGCTCACGCGCGTGGAGGCCTCGGTCACGAACTGATAGTAGATGTCCTTGGTGGGCGCGGAGACCTTGCCGGTGTAGCCCGAAGCCTTGCCGTCGGCGGCGACATAGTCCTCGTAGCGGGTGAGATGGACGTACTGGTCCTGCTTCCACTCCACAAACTTGTAGGCACCGGTACCCACGTACTCGGTCACGCCGGTATCGCCCGCGGCCTCGATGACCTCGGAGGGGAAGATGCCCGGATACTGGGAGTGGCTGCTCAGGATAATCAGAAAGTCGGTGGCGGGCTCGGTCAGCGTGCAGGTGACCTCGTGGTCGCCCGAGGCGGCGAAGGTGGCGCCGGGCAGCAGGCTCGTGGCGCGGTCGTTGACGGTGAGCCAGTGATTCATCGAGGCCACGACGTCCTCGGAGCCAAACTCCTTGCCGTTGTGGAAGGTGACGCCCTCGCGCAGCTTGATGGTGTAGGTCAGGCCGTCGTCGGAGACCTCATAGCCCTTGGCCAGCACGGGCTGGGGCTCGTAGTCGCTATCGAGGCCAAAGAGCGGCTCGACGACGTTGCAGATGATGTCCATGGTCACAAGCGACGACGTGGTGTGCGGATCGAGACCGTCCGGGCTCGCCGGGAGCGCGATCTGCAGCTCGTCGCGATACTCCACATCCTGGCCGGAGGCAGCGGCGCTACCGCTCTCGGCGCCCGAACCGCCGCAGCCGGTGAGGCCGAGGCCCGCCATGACGCACAGGGCAGCGGAGCCGGTCAGAAAACCGCGACGGGAAACGCCCGCCTTGAAAAGGTCGTTATTCATTGAGTTCCTTTCGTGTCTGAACAAACGGACAGAATCTGCCGGGACGGCGAAAATCCCCGCCCCGGCAGTTATGCGAAGCCGATCGGCGCCCTGCGGTGCATCCGGACACCGACCAGCATGGCAGCAGAGAAATCCCTATCGCGTGGATAGGAACACCCGGCGGCACGGCTTAACGCAGGTGCGGCTAAATCGTCTCGAGGAAGGCCTCGATGCGGGTCTGGAGCTGACCGGCGTCCTCACCGGCGTAGTCGGTCGTGATGTGCATAAACGGAATGCCTGCCTCCTCGGCGGCCTTCTCCACGGCGAAGGACTCCATCTCGTAGAGCGTGCAGAACTGCAGGGCCACGTCGACGATGCCATCGGCATGCAGGTCCTTGGCCATCTGGACAATGTCCTTCATACGCTGGTCGTTGGGCGTAAAGACGGCGCAGTTGATCTTGAAGTAGCGCTCGGCGATGGCGTCGAGCATCTCGTCGACCGTCTCGCCGGACTCGTCGACCAGGTCCTTGTAGTAGCGCGAGCCCGTGCAGGACTCCTCGCCGACCACAACGCCGCCGGCCTTCTCGATGAGGTTGAACAGCTTCCAGTTGGGCACGGCCATGGGCGTGCCGGTGTACAGGATGCGCTTGGTCCCCTTGGGCGCCACGCCCTCGCCGGCCTCGACACGCTGCTCGCACTCAGACGCCATATCGTTGATGGCTCCGGTCAGACGCGGCGTGTCGTCCATAAAGGCGGCCTGAACGGTCAGTAGGCTGTCGAGACCGCTAATAGGTGCAGGGTCGGCAGCGCGCGTGGCAGCGAGGCGCTGCAGGGCACGTCGCTTCTCATTGACGGCGTGGATGGCGGCCTTCAGACGCTCGGGCGTAATCTTGACGCCGCACTCTTCCTCGATCTTGGCGGCGAGTTTCTTGACCTCGGCCTTCCAGGTCACGAGCGTCGACTCGTCGTGCACGTTGGGAATATCCATGACGTACATGTTCTTTTGCGTTGCAAAGAACTCGTAGGCCTTCTTCTTGCCATCGCAGGTGTTCTCGCCTACCACCAGGTCACTCGACTCAATGTAGGGGCAGACCTCGCCCAGCTTAAAGCCGGCAAAGCTCTTGATAAGCGGACAGGTGTTGCGCGGCAGGTGCTCCTCGACCTTATCGGCTGCCCAATCGGCACCAGAGCACAGACCCACGGGGATACCGTCGCAGGCAAGTACGATCTCCTCGGGCACGTACACGCAGAACGAACCCACGATCTTGGTGGCCTCGCCAGCCTCCTTCTTGTCGAGCATCTCCTTAATGCGGCCGCTATGGATGTTGGTGGCCACAAAGTCCAGGTAGGACGTGGACTTGGGGCGATTGTTCTGCGTCAGGAACATATCGCCGTACATCTGGCCCACGGCGCCCAGCAGCATGTCGTGGTCGGCAAGATTCATGCCGAGGCTCTCCCACATCGGATGGAAATCAAATTCTTCAGCCATGACGGTTCCCCTCTCGAACCAAAAATGGATAACAGCGGTATCGATGCACGACGGACGGCGATTGCCCGGCCGTGCTCAAACCCGGAATTTTAGGGAACCTGCTTTGCGGTCGATTATTTAGTTGTGCGTCGTCTCTCCCGGAGCCGTGAACATACCTGCTCATATGCGACTCCGAGCCATATACAGGGCGCGCGCGGCAACGCGGCGAATATATGTCATCTGCGGCATGTGCGCACCCTCCTTTACCAGTTGAGGTCAACTATATCAACGGTCGCCGACCATGCGAACACCGTTGACATTCGTACGACAGCGTCGTGTGCCATCGCTTAATAAATAATTATCTTAATTGATGTGTGCCATTGCTTAATAAATAATTATCTTAATTGATAAGAGTTTGTCATTCCTCATTCGGCGAACGGCAAAAACAAAGCCGCCGAGGCTTATATGCCCCGACGGCATTACCCGGCGCTATCGACAAACCAAATGGATCCTGCTGGCATCAAAATGCATGCGAAGCGTCTCGCCTGCTTGCGGCAGCTCGTCAACAGGCATGCCCACTTTGTTGACCTTCCACTGCAGGCGCGTCGGCGCATCGGCACGCGGCACATCCAACAGCACCAGGCGCTCAAAGCGCGAATCGCTCACTCGGGCCACGTGCAAATCATAGCTGTTGCGACCCCGCTCCGCGCGATTGTCAACATGGAAGTAGCTTGCGCGAATGCCCAGGCACGCCACGTCGTCGGGCACCTCACGACCCACGTTAAAGGTCATGCCCCAATCGAGGGCCTCAACTTCTTCGTCGCCGATCTTGCGCGCCCGGCTTGTGTTCTTGCAGCCCGTCAGGCGCAGTGCCGCCAGCGTCTGCGGACGGCGGACCACGTCCTCGACAGAGCCGATCTCCTCAACATGCCCGTCGTGCATCACGCAGATGCGCTCGCACAGACGGCACGCCTCGTCGATATCGTGACTCACGTAGAGCACGGTGCGGTTACAGACGTCGAACAGGTCGAGCATGTTCTGCTCGAGTGCGCTCTTAAGATAGGAATCGAGCGCGCTCATGGGCTCGTCGAACATAAAGATGACCGGATGCGCCGCCACCATACGGGCAAGCGCCACGCGTTGCTGCTGCCCGCCCGAAAGGCGCGCGGGGTAGCGGTCGGCAAAATCGGCTAGACCGAAAATGCTCAGATAGCGCTCGGCGAGCTTTTTGCGTGCGGCGGCGTCGCCCGCATCCTTTACACCGGCGCATACGTTATCGGCCACCGTCATGTTAGGAAACAGCTGATAGTTTTGGAACAGCAGGGCGCATTTGCGCGCCTGTGGCGACAGGTTGATGCCCGCCGCCGAGTCAAAAAAGGTCACGCCGTTGACGACGATCTTGCCCTCGTCGGGCGTCTCCACACCGGCAATGCAGCGAAGTGTGCAGCTCTTGCCGCAACCCGAGGCACCGAGCAACGCCACGCGCTCCTCGCCGGCCTCAAGCTGCATGTCGAGCATAAACCCGGGATAGTGCTTTTTTATATCCAGAACGAGCGACATGGCCTATCGACCTCCCTTTGCGACCGTGTCATCGCGCATGAGCTCGGCCAGCGCCTCGCGATCGATACGCAAGGCATCGCCGCCCGCCGGGTCGAGCGAATCGCCCTGTCCGGCAAGATCTTTGATCCGCTTGCGCTCCGCACGGGAAAGGCCCCGCTCGCGATACTTTTGCGAATGCGCCGTGTACATGTTGATGAATAGGATGACCAGGAAACTGAACGCAATCACAACGGCGACCCAAAAGAGGGCCACCGAGGTGTTGCCGCCCATCCACTCAAAGTAAATCGCAATGGGAATGGTCTGCGTAATGCCGGCATAGTTGCCCGCAAAGAACAGGGTGCAGCCAAACTCGCCCATCGCGCGGGCAAAGGCGAGCACCGTGCCGGCGGCAATCGAGGGCCAGCCAAGCGGCATCATAAGCTTGGTGAAGATGCGACGCTCGGACCAGCCCAGGGTTCGCGCCGCATCGAGCATCTGCGTGTCAAGGCTCTCAAAGGCACCGAGCGCCGTGCGGTAGACCAGGGGAAACGACACCACCACGGCAGATATCACCGCCGCGGGCCAGGTAAAGACGATCGAGACGCCGCGAGCAATAAGCCACCGACCGACCCCGGTCGAGCGGCCAAACAGCATGAGGAGCAGAAAGCCGCAGACCGTGGGCGGCAGCACCATAGGGATGGTAAAGACCGAGTCGAGCAGGCCCTTGATGCGACTCGAGGTACCCATAGTCTTCCACGCGGCGAACAGGCCCAGCGCAAAGGAGATCAGCAGGGCAAGGCCGCTCGTTTTTATGGACACCCAAAACGGGCGATAGTCGATGTCGCACAAAAAGGAGGTCAGAGAGGTCCAGGGCCCCTGCTCATCCCGCAATACGACAGACGATGCTTCTACCATTTGAGCGCTATCAAGCCAACGCGCGCCGCCCTTGGCATCACCCGAGGCTGATGCAATCACCACATAGCGGTCCCCATCCGCACCGCGCTCGTCAAAGCCATAGGTATACCCGCCGGAATCAAACGTTGTTTCCGCCGTGACATACCAAGGAAGATCCACGTCCCCCAGCTGCGCACCTCCCATGCAGTTTGCGCTGTCGAGCTTACAGACGAGGGCCTTGAGACCCGATACGCACTCGTTGTCCTGCGGATCCAATCCATACTTCTCGACCGCCTTGGGCGATATCCACACCACAACGCGATCGGCAGCAGGCGCCACCACAAGGTCCACGTCCTCGTCAACGGGAAACCGGTAGCCCTCAGGCTGGCCCTCCATGGCACGAGCGGTCCCCTTGGCCAGCCGCTCAAAACCCTCGATCCCATAGGAAAGCCCATGAGCGGTCGCAGCAACCTGGGCCCCGTCCTCAGCGTCCCCAGCAAACGCAAATCCCGGCACCCAGCAAAGCGCGAAGGTCAAAGCACAGGCGACAAGCATGCGGAATCTATTAAGCACGAAAAGCTCCAAGCGAATACAAGAACGGAGTGAAACACAAAACGATGGAATTATCGCGCCAAGCCGCACTACGCGGAAAGCCCAAAGCCGTACTTGGCCCAAATCTTCTGAGCCTTCTTGTTGGTCAGACAGAAGTCGATGAACGCCTTGGCTTCGTCGGCGTGCTCGGAGCTCTCCGCAACGGCACCCGGATACACGATGGGCTTGTGCGAGTCCTCGGGACACACGAAGGCCTCCTCGATGCCGTCGTAGCGGAAGATATCGGAGCTGTAGACAAATCCAGCCACGCAGTCGCCCGTGGACACATAGGCGGCGGCGGTACCAACTTTGTCGGCCAGGGCCACCTTGTCGGCGATCTCGGGCGCATACTCGCCGTCGTCGCCCTCGATGCCGGTGTAGAGGCCCACGGAAGCCAGCGCCTGGTTGGCGTACTTGCCGGCGGGGACGGTCTTGGCGTCGCCGATGGCGATCTTGGCGTCCAGGTTCGCGACGTCGGCGATGGCCTCGATCTTGGTGTCGGAGCCCTCGGCGCGAATAATCACGAGGTCGTTGACGAACATGTCCTCACGCGTGTCGGCGTCGACGAGCTCGGCGGTCTCAGCGTCATCCATGGTACCCTTGGAAGCGGTGATGAGCACGTCGACCGTGGCGCCGGCCTTCATCTGCTCAACGAGGTCGCCGGAGGCCTTAAACTGCGTATCGGCAAAGGTGGTGCCGGTCTGGTCGGTGTAGAGCTCCTGGACCTCGGGAAGGGCCTTCTCGAGGGAGTTGGCGGCAAAGACCTGCAGCTCGACGGTTTCCTTCTTGGAAGAGGCCTTGGCGGAGCCGGCATCGGATCCGGCCGGCTCGGACGTCTTGCTGCCCGAGCAACCGGCAAGACCAAGGCCGGCAGCGGCGACAGCAGAAAGTGAGACGAATCCGCGGCGAGAAACCAAATCGAACATATTCAACCCTTTCGGACCTTGTGCCCGGGTACCCCACCGCGGGCTTTAATCTGCAACCAGATTATACTTCTGCGCGAATAATGTTAGTGAGAAATTATTCTCGCCAGAGAATATAGTTTCGAGTTAGCGTGCACCTCGGCGTCGCTTCGGCGGAAAACAAAGGCGGAGCAGCCGTTTAGGTCGCCCCGCCGCAGGTAAACCGCTTAGTTGGTATGTCCGCCGCCCGCTGTCATCTGAGCTGCGTGCTCCAGCTGATCTGCTATGGCCTCCCAGCTTTCGCGGGCGGCCTTCGTAGAACCGGGAAAGTTTACGACAAGTGTATGACCTCGTTGCATGCAAATAGCGCGCGAGAGCATGGCGCGGCGCGTCTTGGTCATGGAGTACGCACGGATCGCCTCGGCAATACCCGGCACATCGCGGTCGCAGACGGCACGCGTCGCCTCGGGCGTCACATCGCGCATCGAAAGCCCCGTGCCGCCGCAGGTGAGCACGACATTGGCGTGACACTCATCGGCGGCCTCCACGATGGCATCACCAATCTCGCTGACGTCGTCGCGCACGACCACATGTGAGGCGACCGTCCAGCCCTGTGCCTCGATAAGCTCCTCGAGTGCGGCCCCAGCCTCGTCCTGGGCAAGGTCGCGCGTATCCGAGCACGTCACGATCGAAATCTTCAACTCCATAGCGATCCTCCTATAGCACCGTTCCCTCAGGCAGGTCGACACGCACGACATCCACGACGTCGCCCGCCGCAAGGTCGCACGGTCCTTCGTCAATACGCAACAGGCAATTGGCCCGCTGCATCGTGCCGAGCAGCGCCGAATTCTGCGTCTTGGCCTCGGTCACCAACAGCTCACCGGTCTCGGGGTCGCGCAAAACCGTGGCGCGATCGAAGAAGCGGCGATGCTGTCGCTTTTTCACGCCATGTGTGAGCGTCGCCTGCTGCACGGGACGCACGCCCTCGGCAAAGCCGCGCATCTTGCGGATCGCCGGACGGGCAAGCATCTCAAAGCCTACATACGCCGCGGCCGGATTGCCTGAAAGCCCTAGGTAGGGCTTACCCCCGAGCAAGCCAAACGTGATGGCCTTGCCCGGACGCATCGAGATGCGGTCAAACAGCACCTCGCCCTCGCGCCGGACGAGCGCCGTCACATAGTCGTAATCGCCCGCCGAGGCGCCACCGCTCGTAATGACAAAATCGCACTCTCGCGTGGCGCGATGTACCAGCTCGGCAATCGCCTGCTCATCATCGGGCGCGATGCCGTAGAACACGGGCTCGGCGCCGGCATCGAGTGCCTCGGCCATCAGCGCCGAGGAGTTGGAATCGCGAATCTGACCACGCGCCGGTACCTTACTCGGTGCGACCAGTTCCGTGCCCAGCGAGATGATGCCCACACGCGGGGCAGCGTGCACCTTCACGCTTGCATACCCGGCGCTTGCCAGCAGGCCGGCGCCGGCCGGAGCCACAACCTCGCCAGCGCGCATCACGACGTCGCCGGCATGGGCTTCCTCAGCAGCCGAGCGAACGTTCTCCCCCACCTTGGCCGGCGCCGAGAAGCTCACGTGCGAGCCCTCGTTGCCGTCACCGTCAAGTACCTCGACAATCTCGTATTTCACCACGGCATCCGCGCCCTCGGGCACCGGCGCGCCCGTCATAATGCGGACCGCATCGCCCACGCCGACCACGCCCTCAAAGACATGGCCCGCGGCCTCGTGTCCGATAACGTCGAGCGTCACCGGCGCCTCGCCAGATGCCTGCGCCAAGTCCGCCGAGCGCACGGCATATCCGTCCATAGCGCTGTTGGCAAACGGCGAGATGTCGATATCGGCCACCGCGTCCTCGGCCAAGGGAAAACCAGCCGCCTGCCACACGGGAATCTCGACGAGATCGGACGGAGCAACGTGCGACAAAACAATCGACTGCGCGTCCTCCAGCGGAATGAGTTTCTCTGCCATATGCACCTCTTAATGCCACGGCGCACAACAGGGGCGCCGATTCTTTATGCTTGTCTCAGTATAATCCCCCGATGCACGGCCGCGACTCGGTCTGTACCCGCAAATACATCTGTCGGCTGCAGGCCGCGAAACAGAATGGAAACCAACCCACCGGCTCGTCGCGTTTACCGCGTTTTATAATGCTTGCGTTACAACCTAAAAGAGGAACGTATGGCTTTTACCGACAAACCCGAAAGCGCAAACGAGGCGCAGGATCATTCCCAGCCGCTCGACGACGGCGGCTTTTTCTCCCTGAACGACGTCATCATGGCCGGCAGGCATCAACTCACCCGTTCCGAGCAGCTCTTGGCAGCCGACACGCGCCGCAACGCCCGCAACCTGTTTGCAAGCGCCAAACTGCTCGCGCTCGTCGTCATCGTCTCGCTCGCCATGGGTGTTGCCGCTTGGGCGTTTTTGGCCTCGCTGAATATCGCGACCGATTATCGCGAGCACCATGTGTGGATTTACGCGTTGCTTCCCGTTGTGGGCGTTGCCACCGCATGGGTGTACAAAAACCACGGCCTTGCCGCCAAACGAGGTAACAACCTGGTCATCGACTCCGCCCTGGGCACACGCCTTATCCATATGCGCATGGCCGTTCTCACCTTCGTCTGCTCCACGCTCACGCACCTAACGGGCGGGTCGGCCGGTCGCGAGGGAGCCGCGGTGCAGATTGGCGGCACCATCGCCAGCAACATCTCGAGCCTCGCCCACCTCAAAAAGCATGACCACCACGACCTCATGCTCGCCGGCATCTCATCGGCCTTTGGCGCCGTATTCGGTTCGCCCCTTGCCGGCGCGTTCTTTGGCATGGAGATGTGCTTTATCGGCAAGATCGACTACACCGCAGGTATCTACTGCCTGGTCGCCTCGTTTACCGGCTACTTTACGTCGCTTGCCTTGGGAACCGAGTACGAGGCGAATGTTATCGCCGGCGTTCCCAACATGACACCACGGACGGTTGTCATCGTAGTCATCAGCGCCATTATCTTCGGTCTGACGGCACGCCTCTTTGCCTGGTCGGTTCGAACCGTCAAAAGCCTGTACGGTCGCTTTATCACCAACTACCTTGCTCGCGCACTTATAGGCGCACTCGTGGTTTTGGCCGCCTATGCCCTCCTCGATGCCTGGGACTACGCCGGCCTTTCCACGTGGCTTTCCGGCGCCGGATTTGCAGGCAACACCACCCTGGCGGACGCAGCCATCAAGTTGGTCGTCACAGCGCTTACCCTGGGCGCGGGCTTCCAAGGCGGCGAGGTCACGCCCCTGTTTGGCATCGGTGCGGCGCTCGGCGGCTGGATCGGTTGCCTCGTCGGAATCGACCCCAGCTTTCTGGCGGCGCTGGGCATGCTCGGCGTGTTCTGCGCCGGCCTCAACGTGCCCATCACCACCTGCATGATGGCCATCGACCTGTTCCACGGCACGGCCGCCGGGTTCTTTGTCATCGTGGCCTTTATCAGCTACCTAACCGGCGGACACCGTGGCGTGTACCCCGCCCAGCGCATCATCTCACCCAAGCGCCGTTCGCTTATTGTTGATGAGGGCGGTACGGTGGCGGATGCTATCGAGCGCCACAACGACCTGATAGAGTAGACGTTAGTATTCGCCGTGCAGCCACAATCGGGGGCAATTCGACCCGAGCGCGACCGCACCGTCACGTCATACGCCGGGAGTCGCCCCATGCACGCAACTGATTTTGGTCGCACGCTCATCATCGCCAATCCTGCCGCCCAGTCGGGCGCCGCGCATGAGGTTGCCGAACGCCTGCAGCGCTTTTTGGATATGACCGCACGCACATCCCAGTTTGACCTGGTGCTGACCGAGCGAATGGGACACGCCAAGGAGCTCGCCGCCCAGACAACGGGCTACCGCACCGTTATCGCCCTTGGCGGCGACGGCGTGATTCACGAAGTCGTCAACGGGCTTATGACGCAGGATGAGGCGGTCCGTCCCGCTCTTGCCATCCTACCCGTGGGCTCCGGCAACGATTTTGCCCAGACGCTCGGCATCGACGATTTCTCCGGCAAGGATTTTGGCGCGCTGCTCACCTGCGAGCTGCAGCGTCAGGACATCGGGCGCATTCGCTCGTGGAGCCCTGCGAGCGGCAGCGGCGAGGCTACCGTTGAGTACTACGACCAGACGCTTTCGGTCGGCATCGATGCCGCCATCGGCCTTGGCACCACCGAGCTGCGCAAAAAGACCAGCTTGACGGGCGCGCCGCTCTACACTCTCTCGGGACTTGAGCAGTTTGGCCTACGCTATCGCAACTACCCCATGACAGTCAGCTTTGACGGGGCGCCCGCCGAGCGCGTGAGAGCGATCATCATGGCGATTCAGCTGGGTCCTACCTATGGCTCGGGCTATCGCGTCTGTCCCGACGCTGACCCGTGCGACGGCATACTCGACGTCTGCTACGCCTGCGGCCCCGTTCCGCGCGCGGTCGCGCTTCCCATGTTCCTTTCGGCCAAAGATGGCCACCATACCAAGCTGCCACCGGTTCGCATGCGCCGTTGTCGCCATGCCGAGCTTACCTTTGAAGAGCCCGACTACCCCATCCAGGCCGACGGCGAGTCCATCGTCGCCTCGCGCGTCGAGGTCGACATCCTTCCCGCCGTCCTCGAGGTCTGGCACCCAACCCGCTAGCCACCCCTAAGTTGCGGTGAAATAGGGACTGTTTATGCAGCTAAAGCCGCAAAACAATCCCTATTTCACCGCAACTTATGAGGAAGCTATTCGTCGCTGCCCGGCTTGCGACGGTTGGCCTTTTTAATGGCGTTGAAGTGCTTGTCATTGAGCCTGCGCTGGCGAGAGCGCTGAGGCACCTTGGTCTTGACGCGTCGGCGCGGCGGACGGCCACGACGCTCAAGCTCTGCCCTCAGCTTACGCAGACAGCTCGCACGATTCTGAAACTGGCTACGGCTCTCGCGCGCCGTCACGACAATTCCCGTGGGCCCATGCTTCATGCGCACCGCCGAGTCCGTCGTGTTCACGCCCTGCCCACCCGGGCCCGTCGCGCGAAACACCTGCACCTCGCAATCGCGCGCCAACTCCTCGACCGACATCTCGGCATAGTGCGCATACTCACGCCATCCCATCTTGTTCTCATCCATATCAACACCTCCCCTCATACAAAAAATGTGACAAAGGGAAAGTCCCTTTGTCACATCGCATACCAATCGCTTGTGCTGTGCGCTTAGGCGAAGGTGATCTCGCCGGTCTCGCAGTCCATATCGGCGATACGGGCCAGGCTCTCGACGCGGAAGCCGCGCTCGCGAAGCTTATCGCCACCGCCCTGGAAGCCCTTCTCAACGGCGATGCCAATGCCGGCAACCTCGGCACCCGCAGCCTCGCAGATCTTGATAAGACCCTCGAGCGCGCACCCGTTGGCCAAGAAGTCGTCGATGATCAGGACCTTGTCGCCCTCGGACAGGAAGCGCTTGCCAACGATGACCGGGTACTCCTTCTGCTTGGTAAAGGAGTAAATGGTCGTGGCATACTGCTCGCCGTCAAGGTTGATGGACTGGGCCTTCTTGGCAAAGACCACCGGCACGCCGCCAAAATGCTGGGCTGCAATGCAAGCCATGCCAATGCCCGAAGCCTCGATCGTCAGGATCTTGTTGATCTCGACACCCTCGAACAGACGGGCCCACTCGGCGCCCATGTGGTCGAACAGCTCAACGTCGCATTGGTGGTTGAGGAAGGCATCAACCTTAAGGACGTTACCGGCCTTTACGATGCCGTCATGGCGAATACGATCCTCAAGCTCCTGCATGGCGCAACCCCTTCTCACGGCAACGATACCGCGCGATTAATAAACGTTGTTCGATAGTCTACCACGGACCGACCCCCGCCCGCCCCACAAGCCGCATCGCACCATAAACCAGTCTTTTTGGGACGGCGCGAATCGTGGCAGACAGCCTCCCAACATGCTAATGGCGGGCACGCATCCTCACCAAACGTACCATGGCGAGTGCAAAACCCACAGCGGCCACAGCCATAAGCATGTAGAACACCGAGCGAAAGCCAAACAGGAACACATCCGGACGGCCTGCAACAAAACTGGTCACGGCCTCGCCCATCGCCACGCTCATCTGCCCATACAGGATATTCGACGCCACCGTAATGCCGAGTGCCATGCCAGCATAGCGCGCCAGGCTACCCAGGCTGCCCGCAAAGCCGAGCGCTTCGCGCGGAGCCGAGCCCATATACAACGAGTTGTTGGGGCTCTGGAAAATCGACGTACCGCACGACATAAACGCGACGCAGCACACGATCACAGGGATGGAAGAGTGCTCGTCGAGCGTGCTTACCGCAAATAGACCGCATACGTACACGCCCAGGCCGACCGCCGTGGGGCCCTCGCAGCCAACACGGTCCGAAACCGTACCCGAAAGCGGGCCGATAAAGGCATTCACCATCGGCAGCGCCAAAAAGAGCAGTCCGGAAATGTCAGAACCAAAGCCGTGGGCGTCCTGAAAATAGAACGGCAGGATAAACTCGGATGCACCAATACCAACGAACACGATGAGCATGCAAGCAAGGTTGATGGTGAAGGCCGAATTTGCAAAGCAGCAACGAGCGGCATCGGCAAGGGACATGGGACGGTCGCCGGCCTCCGGCTTAACATGCGGCAGCGTGTAGAGCCCCACGATAAACGAGATTACGCCAATAGGCAGGTTGATGAGGAAGATACTCTCCCAGGGAAAGCTTGCCACCAGCATGCCGCCGAGCACGGGGCCACACATCATGCCGAGGGCCACAAAGGTCGCGAGAATACCCATGGCACGGCCTCGTTCGCGCGCCGGAAACGACTCGGTGATGATACCCATGTTGTTAGCCATGGCCGCCGCGCAACCGACGCCCTGAACAATGCGTGCCAGGATAAGAACCTCGAGCGAGGCCGAAAGGCCGCACAGCAGCGAACCGACCGAAAAGACGATGACGCCCAGCTGGAACACATTCACCTTGCCGCGCACGTCGCCCAGACGGCCAAACGGCAACATAGCCACGCATGTCGCAAGCAGGTACACCGAGCTCACCAGTTGAATGCGATCGAGGCCCACGCCCAGCTCCTTTTGCATCACTGGGAGCGCCACGGTCACGACGGTCGAATCCAGACACACCATAAACGTCATGATGAGCACGGTAAACAGAATCGCCCATTTATTCTTGCCATGGGTGTCGCCCTCTAGAGCAATGTGCTCGCGGCGCAGCTGCTCTGCAGTTTTCTCCATATCCATCCTTTCGAGTGGCCTAACGCAAAAAACGGGGCCCCGATCGCCTGCAAACAGCCGCGATTGGGGTCCCGCCTACGGAATCGGAACGAAAGGTCGCCGAAGCTTTCTGCCAGCATCGGCGCCTTATGCGAACGCTAGCCTAGCACTGCTCGAGCGCCTGCTCAAGGTCGGCAATCAAATCGGCCGTGTCCTCGAGACCGCACGACAGGCGCACCATGTCGGCGGAGATGCCACAGGCGATGAGCTCCTCATCGTTCATCTGGCGGTGCGTAGCGTTAGCGGGATGCAGGCAGCAGGTGCGGGCGTCGGCCACATGCGTGGCGATCTGGGCGAGCTTGAGGCTCTTCATAAAGGTCTCGGCCGCCGCGCGACCACCATTAAAGCCAAAGCTCACAACGCCGCAGGTACCGTTTGGCATGTACTTCTGAGCGAGGTCATAGTACTTGTCGCCCTCCAGGCCCGGATAGCTCACGAAGCGCACCTTGGGATGGCTCTGCAGGAACTTGGCAACGGCCAGGCCGTTCTCGCAATGATGCGGCATGCGCACATGCAGGCTCTCGAGCGAGCTGTTCAAGAAGAACGCCGCCTGCGGGTTCTGCATGGGGCCAAGATCGCGCATGAGCTGCGCGGTGGCCTTGGTAATGAAGGCGCCCTCGCGACCGAACTTCTCGGCATAGGTCACGCCATGGTAGCTCTCGTCAGGCGTGGTGAGACCCGGGAACTTGTCCGCATGGGCCATCCAGTCAAACTGGCCGTGGTCGACGATCACGCCGCCCAGGTAGGCAGCATGTCCATCCATGTACTTGGTGGTGGAGTGCGTAACGATGTCAGCGCCCCACTCAAAGGGACGGCACATCACGGGCGTCGGGAAGGTGTTGTCGACCATCAGCGGCACGCCGTGGTCATGCGCGGCCTTGGCAAAGCGCTCAATATCGAGCACGGCAAGGGCGGGATTGGCGATTGTCTCGCCAAAGACGAGCTTGGTATTGGGCTGGAAGGCTGCCTCGAGCTCCTCGTCGGTGCAGTCGGGGGCAACGAAGGTACAGGTCAAACCCATGCGCTCCATAGTATGGGCGAGCAGGTTGTAGGTACCGCCGTAGATAGCAGAGCTCGCGACCACATGATCGCCGGCACCGGCCACGTTAAAGATCGCGAGGAAATTCGCAGCCATGCCCGAGCTCGTGAGCATCGCAGCGGTGCCGCCCTCCATCTCGCAGATCTTGGCGGCAACGAGATCGCACGTGGGGTTCTGCAGACGGCTGTAGAAGTAGCCCGACTCCTCCAGGTCAAACAGCTTGCCCATGTGCTCGGACGTGTCGTACTTCCACGTGGTGGACTGGTAGATGGGCACCTGGCGCGGCTCGGCATCTCCCGGGTGATAGCCGCCCTGAACACATGTGGTACCGATGGTCTGCTCGCTCATATCTAGCTCCCTTGCCTGGGTTTTAGTTTTATTCGGTTCACGATACCGCTACCCTGCACCCCTCTCAACCCATCCCCAAGGTAGGTTATGGGACAAATTGATCAAGGGTATTTATCTCAAGCCTTGGGCATTTGCTCGATAGATAAAAATGAGGCATACATGAAGCTCTCGATGATTACATGCCCCGTCACGGGTACCATAGGCGGGTACACCGTGACCAAGGAGACAACGATGAAGCAAATCGATACGGCCCAGCTCGACACCGCCGCCTGCCAGGCTCAGGCTGCCGAATACCACGCCCGCGGCTTTAACTGCGCACAGGCCGTTGCCTGCACGCTCGCACCTGCCGTCGGGCTCGACCCCCAGACCGCCTTTACCCTCACCGAGGGCTTTGGCGCCGGCATGGGTGGCATGACCGAGACCTGCGGCGCCATCTCGGGCGCTGTTGCCATCATGGGCTTTGTAATGAGCGACGGCATGGAGAACCCCAAGACCAAAGGCCAGACCTACAAGCTGTCGCGCGAGATTGCCAAGCGATTTGGCGAGAAGAACACGACGACCGTCTGCGGCACGCTCAAGGGCATCGGATCGGATAAAGGTCCGCTCCGCAGCTGCCCCGGCTGCATCGACGATGCCGTCGAGATCGCCTGCGATGTGCTAAAGCAGCTCGCCGAGTAAACGGCAGCAACAGTAAAACGACGGCCGACGCGCTTAGGATCCATCCAAAAGCACGCCGGCCGTCGCCGTTAGAACTCGGCAAATTTGGGAGCGCCGACCTCAATCTCCTCGCGCCCCGCCATAAGCTCGCGCATCTTAGCGCAAAACGGCTCCTGCTCCCCCGCCTTAAACACCAAGTGAAGTGTCACGGCATCCGCGTAATCGGTATCCGAAACCTTGGCACCCGAATCCTGCGCCAAACGAAGCACTTGCTCGTACTGCGGATAGGCCACATGCACGTCAACAGGCACGACACTCGTCATCTCGACGATCTGCCCGGCCTCCTGAGCCGCGGCCACCGCCGCCTGCGTCGCCGCGGTATAGGCGCGCACCAAGCCACCAGGTCCCAACAGCGTGCCACCAAAATAGCGCGTCACCACGCAGCAAACATTTTTGAGCTCTGCGCCGCGCAACACCTCGAGCGTCGGCATACCGCTCGTGCGGCTCGGCTCACCATCATCGCTCTGGCGCTCGCGTCCATCGACTAAAATCCACGCGGGAACATTGTGTCGAGCGTCGTAATGATGCTTGCGAACCATCTCGATAAAGGCATTCGCCTCATCCTCGGACTCAATATGGACCAGCTGGGCAATAAACCGGCTCTTGCGGTCAACGAACTCGCCCGTAGCCTCAATATTCGATTGCAGAGTAAAATAGCTGTCCAACAAAGCCCCTCAACAGAATAAAGCGCAGCAACAAACAGCCACAATAATACGGCAAAGGCCGTACCGATAACCCCGGTAAATAGAACGGCGACACCGATGATCAGGCAAAAACAGCGAGATGCCAAGAACGGAACCGCCGATGATTCCGTCAACGAAAGCGAGAACCCGTCAGCGCGAGCAAGGTGCCTTGAAAGACAAGATTGCAACAGAAATGAGGCTGCCGATGACCAGGCAAAAACAGCGAGACGGCGTCAGCTGAGTCGATTTGGCCCGAAAGAGGAGGGAGCACGCCTTATGGCGGCGACCGACGAATGAGCGCCAAATCGGCCAGCTGACGCCGTCGCAGCGTCAACATAGTTGCTGAGTGGGCCTATAAGCCGGGTTCTGTCGTGAACGGTCATTTATCTTGTCTGCACGTTACCATGCAGCTCCACGCACGCTACCCGAACGCGGACCGGGCCGGCCCATAGCGTTCCTATTCGCGCTTGCTCCGGATGGGGCTTGCCAAGCCGCCGTGTTGCCACGACGCTGGTGGTCTCTTACACCACCGTTTCAGCTTTTCCCTTTACGCCTTGCGGCGCAGGTGGGAGTCTTCTTTTCTGCGGCGCTTTCCGTCGGATCACTCCGCCCGGCCGTTAGCCGGCATCCCGCCCTCTGGAGCCCGGACTTTCCTCACGCGTACTGCAAGCAGCACATCGCGCGACCGTCTGGCCCACTCAGCAGTGCAAGAGTGTAACACACCATTGCCGCAGGCAATGGCACAACGCAAACGCTCGACACGATAAACCAAGAACCGCCATGCGTTACAATGGTCCTGTCGATGGGCAACGTCGTCAGTCGAGACGCGACCGCGCTCCGCACCCCTCCGTCTACTCGGTGTGTTCCCGCCTCCTCCCCGAGGCGGGATGTCGGCATTTTTCATGCACCGACAACCCAATAGCAAACAGACAACCCGGGCAGCATTGCGCACGGATAGCATCGCGCACCTCAGCAGCAAATGCAAAAAGGGACCCGTCCATTGCGGACGGATCCCTTAAAACAAGTGATCGTCAAACCGATTTACTCGGCGTCGGTCTCCTCGTCCTTCTTCTCGGAAGGAAGCGGGGTAACCTCGATCTCGACGCCCAGAGTCTCAGCAGCAGACTTCATGGACAGGGAGATGCGACGACGGTCGAGGTCGATCTCCATGACCTTGACCTGAACCTTGTCGCCCACGTGGGTGACCTGAGAAGGCTGGTCGACGTGCTTGTTGGCCATCTCGGAGATGTGCACCAGGCCCTCGATGCCCTCGCCCAGGTCGACGAAAGCGCCGAACGGGACAAGCTTGGTCACAGTGCCCTCGACGATAGCGCCGACGGGGTACTTCTTGACCAGTGCGCGCCACGGATCCTCGGTGGTCTGCTTGAGACCCAGGGAGATGCGCTCGCGGTTGAGATCGACGTCGAGAACCTCGACCTCGACCTCCTGGCCGACCTTGACAACCTCGGAAGGATGGTTGACGTGGTTCCAGGAGAGCTCGGAGATGTGGATGAGGCCGTCGATGCCGCCGAGGTCGACGAAGGCGCCGAAGTCGACGATGGAGGAAACGGTGCCCTGGAGACGCATGCCAGACTTGAGCTTGGACAGGATCTCGGAGCGCTCGGCCTTACGGGACTCCTCGAGCACGACGCGACGGGAGAGGACGACGTTGTTGCGGTTGCGGTCCATCTCGATAACGCGGGCCTCGATGCGGGTGCCCATGTAGGAGGTGAGGTCCTTGACGCGACGGAGGTCGACGAGGGAAGCGGGCAGGAAGCCACGCAGGCCGATGTCGAGGATCAGGCCGCCCTTGACAACCTCGATAACCTCGCCCTCGACGTTCTCGCCGGAGTTGAACTTCTCCTCGATGCGGTTCCAAGCACGCTCGTACTCGGCACGCTTCTTGGACAGGACCAGACGACCGTCCTTGTCCTCCTTCTGGAGAACCAGAGCCTCGATGGGATCACCGAGTGCAACGATGTCTGCAGGGTTAGCGTCCTTGCGGATGGACAGCTCGCGGACCGGGATAACGCCCTCGGACTTGAATCCGATGTCAACGAGCACCTCGTCATGCTCGATCTTAACGACAGTGCCGTTAACGAGATCGCCCTCATCAAAGTCGGTAATCGTACCGTCGATGAGGTTGTTCATCTCCTCCTCATTGACATCGTCAAGAGAGAAAATGGACGAGTTCTGAATCTCACTCAAAGGTGGACCCCTTTCGAACTACGGGGCCCCGATTGCTAGGACCTACAGAAGGGTGCGACAAGCACACAACGTTTAGGAACACTCGGGAGCCGACAGATACTAATGTGACGCTTATGCAATCACGTTCGTATAGGTTACGGGGAAATGAGTTCGATTTCAAGCGTGAACTGCGATTTTTTACTCGTGTGGAGACTTTTTCGTAATCTTATGAACACACGTCTCCGCAACGTGACGATAACCAGCCAGGCATTCGGCTTTGGGGTAAAGTATCCGGAGCCAACGATTCTAGATCGATTTTTCGAGAAAGGTGCCCGCGTGCTCAAAGCAGTCGTTTTCGATATGGACGAGACGCTTCTCAGCATCAACCTCAACGCGTTCATCCTTCGCTATTTTAAGGATGTCTCTTCGATGCTCGCGGATATCGGGCGCCGCAGCCGCGGTGGCACGATGGCACGCCTCGGCACCATCCTGGTCGACCTCAACGCCAACCGCCGAAGCGGCACGGACAACCGCACCAATCTTGAGTTTTACCAAGAAGAGGTCGAGCGCCGATGCGGGATCTGCCTCTCCGATCCCCTCATCTACGAGGCGTTTACCTACTATGACCGCGAAGTTCTTCCGTACAAGAACGACGATGTCATTAACGCCCACGCCATGCCGGGCGCACACGCCGCGCTCCAGGCCGTACAGGACGCAGGGCTGCGCTGCGCGCTCTTTACCAACCCCAGCTTTCCCCAGGGCGCCATCGAGTGCCGCATGGGTTGGGGCGACCTGGCCGACGCTCCCTTTGAGCTCGTCACGCACATGGGAAACACCACCCGCTGCAAGCCCGATGCCACCTACTATCTAGAGCAGCTTCAGGTGATGGGGCTCGAGCCGCACGAGGTCCTTATGGTTGGCAACGATCCCAAACGCGACTTCCCGTCCCCCGATTGCGGCATCCAAACCGCCTTTGTGGGCCAGGGCAAGCCCAGCCGAGCCACCTGGCGCGGAACCATGGAAGACTTCGCCCGCGACTTCAACGCCGTAATCGAAGCCTTCTACGAACACCAAATAGCCAACGAACTGTCATAGGACCCCTCACTCGCTCCAAACAAAACAACGCCGCAGGTTGAGCATAAGCCAGCGAAAACGCCCCTAAGCGAGCAATGTGCCTTGAAAGAGGAGGGCATAGGCCTTCTGGCCATGCCCGACGATTGAAAGGTAGATTGCCGCTTAGGGGCGTTTGCAGCGTCGACCGGTTACGCGGTTTGGTAAAACCGCGTAACTAACAAACCTGGGTTTTACCGATCATGATGTTGAGGATCTCGATGTCGGTGTCCTTCATGCCCACGCGGCCCACGTAGCCCATGCTGGCAATCGTCTGCTCGACGGTATCCTGAATGAGACCCTCGCCGGCGCGGAAGCCGCGGCCCTGCATGGCCATATCGTGGCCCAGAATCGCAGCATCAACGGCAGCGGAAATCTTAGCCGCGCAACTCGCCTTGGCGCCATCGCACACGATGCCGCCCACGTTACCGAGCGTATTCGAGACCGTCGCGCCAATCTGCTCGCGCGTGCCACCGCACAGCCAGGTAATCGCAGCGCCGGCGCCGCACGCGGCGCAAATAGCACCGCAAAACGCCGAGAGCGCACCAATATAGCTCTTGATATGCACGGCGATAAGATCGGACAGCATCACGGCGCGCACCAGGCGCTCGTGGTCGCAACGCAGGTACTCGGCATACTCCATGACGGGCAATGCGCAGGTAATGCCCTGATTGCCCGAGCCGCACACAATGGCGACCGGCAGCGCGCAGCCGTTCATGCGGGCGTCGGACCCGGCGGCCGCACGGGCACGGGCACGGCAGGCGACGTCATCGGCACGAGCACCCAGCAGCGTACGACCCACCTCGGCGCCCCAAGCGTGCGCAAGGCCCTCGGCACTGATTGCGCCATTCAGCTCAATCTGACGCTCAACGGCAGCGCGGGCGTCCTCAATGTCACCGTCCTCGATAAAGTCGATGATGGACTCAATGCTCATAGGGGCATCGGCCTTATCCGCCGCACGCTCGGCCACCACGCGCTCGGCGCAGGCGGCACACTCTCCCGCCGACTTGCCGCATACCGGAATACCATCGAGCGTATGGCACGTGACATTGGTGTGGTGATCGGTGATCTCGACGACCGCGGTATGGCCCCCGGCCGTCGCAGTCACCTTGATGTAGAGGTTGGGCACACCTTCGACAAGCGACACATCGCAGTAGCCGGCGTCGGCGAGGAGCTCGGCCACGCGAGCGCGGTCTTCATCGTTAACGCTCTCGAGCACCTCGAGCGCGCTCTTAGCGTCGCCGCCCACGGCACCCAGCACGGCCGCGGCCTCAATACCGTGCATACCGCCCGAGTTGGGCACGGTCACGCTCTTGACGTTCTTGATGATGTTGCCCGAGCAGGCAACATCCATATGATCGGGCTCGCAACCGAGCGTCTGGCTCGCCAGTGCCGCTGCATAGGCAACGGCAATGGGCTCGGTACAGCCGAGCGCGCAGACAAGCTCGCGGTTCAAAACATCGCAAAACGCGGCATCGCGAAGGGAATCGGCAGGCATAGGTATCTCCTACTTGTATAACGGGCTGGGCTCTCAAGAATAATTAGCTCTTTTATTTGATAACAATGCATCAAAAACCGCAACCCAGGTTCCGGTAGACGGCATTCAGGCGCAAACTGACGGCATTCATTCATGAGAAACCGGTCTTGTCGCATGCTAAAGCGTTTGACCAAAAAACGCTCGAGCGTTTACGCAAAAGTCGCGCTATCATGCAGTCGAACGCGGTAAACACCTTTAGCATTTGCACCGCACAGACAAGAGAGGAACCATCCATGAAGATCGGTATCGGTAACGACCACGCCGCCGTCGAGCTCAAGAACATCATTTCCGAGCACCTGAAGGAGCGCGGCTGCGAGGTCGTGAACTTTGGCACCGACACCTCCGAGAGCTTTGACTACCCCATCGCCGGCTACAAGGTGGGTAAGGCCGTTGCCAACGGCGACGTCGACCTGGGCATCCTCATCTGTGGAACCGGTGTCGGGATTAGCCTGGCTGCCAACAAGGTCGAGGGCGTACGCGCCGTCGTGTGCTCCGAACCCTTCAGCGCCAAGCTCTCGCGCATGCACAACAACACCAACGTGCTCGCCTTTGGTGCTCGCGTCGTGGGCTCCGAGCTCGCCAAGATGATTGTCGACGAGTGGCTCGACGCCGAGTTTGAGGGCGGTCGTCACGAGCGTCGCGTTAACCTCCTCAACGAGATCGACCACACGCGCGGCCTCAAGGTCGTCGACGAGGCCTAAACCACTCAGTGCCACAAGCTAACAGCAGGGGCCCGCTCGGAACTCATGACCGAGCGGGCCCCTTCATAGATTTTGGAATAAAAGGGCGCCGCGGATGGAGTTCCGCGGCGCCCAAGCCACACGCTAACAGCTTTAAGGAGTCAAAGCTGGTTTAGCCAAAGAAGCGCTTGATCTCAATCTCGGCGTTCTCCAGGCAGTCGGAGCCGTGGATCACGTTGGCGTTGACATCGACGGCAAAGTCGCCGCGGATGGTACCAGGAGCAGCGTCAAGCGGATTAGTAGCGCCCATGAGGGTGCGCATCTTAGCAACAGCGGAGAGACCGGAAACGACCATCTTGACGACCGGACCGCTCGTCATAAAGTCGCAGAGACCGCCAAAGAAGGGCTTGTCGGCCAGATGGGCGTAGTGCTCCTCGACGGTAGCGCGCTCGAGCGTGGTCATCTCCATGCGCTCGATGACAAGGCCGCTGCGCTCGATGCGAGCAACAATCTCGCCGATCTTGCGGTCGCGCACGGCGTCGGGCTTAATCATGATGAAGGTCTTCTCGATAGCCATAAGGTAGCCTTTCAAGTAGGTTCGCGCGTGCCCAAGTCCCATTCCGGCACCCGCCTGGACTGCATCGTAACAGAGTTTTAGCTGCAGTTAAACAAAAAGCTGTTTATTGAAACGTTGCAATTTATTGAAGCGTTCCATATGTGTCACTTCTGTTTCGAAGCTCGATTAGAGTACCATCCTGCTGCCCATCAACCGCATCGAGCAGAGCAGACGGTCGGTTGCCGCCCGCGAACGTACCCCCTTCACAACCTGCCCAAAGGTCCTACAGAACTTCTCGACAAGCCCCTCCCCCATAGCAACAAAATACGGACGCCCACATCAGCAGACGCCCGTAAAGCAAAAAATGATTCCTCAATAAATGGCAAAAACGGCTTCGGCCAAACCCTTACTTTACCCCGTGGCCCATCTCGACGACCTTGGTCAGCGATCCAAACACGCCCTCGTCGGCCACGAGCTGTGCCTCGGCGCGCTCAAGCTGCACGGCAACGGCGGCAGGGGCGGTACCGCCCTCGGTCGTACGCGCGGCGACAATTGAGGGGATGTCGAGCGCCTCGGTAATGTCGTGCTCAAAGAGCGGGCTTGCCTCCTGGAACACCTCAAACGGCAGGTCCTCAAGATTGCAGCCACGCTTCTCACACATCAGGACCAGATGGCCCACCACGGCATGTGCCTCGCGGAACGGCAGACCACGCTTAGCCAGGTAATCGGCAACATCGGTAGCGGCAAGGTGCCCCACGCCACACTCGCGCGCCATGGCATCCTCGTTGACGGTCCAGGTCGAAATCATACCGGCCATAACGGACAGGCACTGCATGAGCGTATGGGCGGTATCGAGCGCACCCTCCTTGTCCTCCTGCAAGTCCTTGTTATAGGCGAGCGGCAAGCCCTTCATGGTCACGAGCAGCTGCACCAGGTTGCCATAGACTCGGCCGCTCTTGCCGCGGATAAGCTCGGCAAAGTCGGGGTTCTTCTTCTGAGGCATGATAGACGAGCCGGTGGAGTACGAGTCGGAAAGCGTGATAAAGCCAAATTCGGAGCTCGACCACAGCACGATCTCCTCGGAAAGACGCGACAGGTGCATGGCCATGACGGAGCCGGCGTAATGCAGATCGAGCAGGAAATCGCGGTCGGAAACCGCATCGAGCGAGTTGGGAATCACGCCCGCAAAGCCAAGCTCGGCAGCCGTCATCTGACGATCGAGCGGATAGCTCGTACCGGCAAGCGCGGCAGCGCCCAGCGGGCAGTTGTCGGCGGCATCAAAGGCGGCCTTCAGGCGCGTAAAGTCGCGCGCGAACATCCAGGAATACGCCAGCAGATGATGCGACAGCAGCACGGGCTGAGCGTGCTGCATGTGCGTGTAGCCCGGCAGAATCACCTTGTCGTACTTCTTGGCCGCATCCACCAGCACATGGCGCAGCTCAAGATTGGCCTCCATGAGCTCCTTGGCCAGCGCCTTGACGCCCAGGCGTGTGTCGGTCGCCACCTGGTCGTTGCGCGAACGCCCGGTATGCAAGCGCTTACCGGCCTCGCCGATGCGACGCGTCAGCTCGCTCTCGATGGACATATGAATGTCTTCGTCGTTGATGTCGAAGGTGAAGTTGCCGGCATCGATATCCTGTTCGATTCCGGTCAGGCCCTCGGCAATCGCCTGCTCGTCCTCGGCACTGATGATGCCCTGAGCCGCCAGCATTTTGGCATGCGCCTTAGAGCCGGCGATATCCTGCTTATAGAGATGTTTGTCGACCGGCAGCGACGCACCAAACTCCTGCGTGACCTCGGCCACGCCTGCCTCAAAACGACCGCCCCAAAGAGCCATGGAACCGTCCCCTTTCTCCAAATACCAAAACAAGCGCCCAAAGCAATGCGCCATATCGCTAAAGCGATTTTTCAACCGCTAGTTTTACACATTCCCCACCGTGTGCGGAGCCATGTAGCTAATTTGCAAAGAAGTGACGCGCCATGCACTTGGCGCCCAACGTCTCCCTCCGGATGTTGCCCTGCGAACCATCGATCCAGGCCTTCAGGCTCATAGGGACGTCCTCGACCCTTGCAGCATCGAACTCGGGCGCGAGGGCAAGTAAAGCATGCGCGATAGCATTGAACATAATGGATACTCCTCATATATATAGGCGCAGAGCCGCCAAATTGATAGAAGGAGCCCCGCCGGACAACCCCGGCGGGGCTCGGACTCAGCCGCAGACGCGGCATCATATATGCGGGCGGAACGTAGGGGCCACCGATGTTAAGAAGTGTCAGCAAGCATAACGAAAGGTAGGGACCCCGTGCGCCCGTTATGTATCACGCGGATGGGCCGAGCGGATACCAAGGGAAGGAGGCGCTAGGCCTGGGCGGCAGCAGAGCTGGGGCCCTGGACCTTTGCCCACGTCTTGAGCGACAGCGTATCGATCTCGATAAAGCCGGCGCTGGCCTTCTCGTCAAACGTGGTGTCGCGGTCGTAGGTAGCCAGACCGTAGTCGTAGAGGCTGAAGGGGCTCTTGCGGCCGACGACATGGCAGTTGCCCTTAAAGAACTTCAGACGGACGGTGCCGGTCACGAACTTCTGGGTGTCGGCCATAAAGGCGTCGAGTGCGTTCTTGAGCGGGCTGTACCACTGGCCGTTGTACACGGCGGTAGCCCAATCCTGCTCGAGCTTGATCTTGGTCTTGAGCAGGTCGCCCTCGACGCAGATGTCCTCAAGCGCCTTGTGGGCGGTGATGAGCGTCAGGGCTCCGGGAACCTCATAGCACTCGCGGCTCTTGAGGCCCACCAGACGATCCTCAACCAGGTCGAGACGGCCAAAGCCGTTGTCGCCGGAGATCTTGTTGAGGGCGATGACGATCTCGGAGAGCTTCATCTTCTTGCCGTCGACGGCGACAGGCTTGCCGGCCTCAAACTCAATCTCGGTGTAGGTCGGGGTGTCCGGCGTGTCCTCGGGGTTCTTGGTCATAACCCAAGCGTCATCGAGCGGCTCATTCCAAGGGTCCTCCAAGTGACCGCACTCGATGGCGCGACCCCACAGGTTGTCGTCGATGGAATAGGGGTTATCGTTGGCACCCTCGGGAACCGGCACGTTGTGGGCGTGGGCATAGGCGACCTCGTCGGGACGGCACTTCAGGTCCCACTCGCGAACCGGGGCGATAACCTTAAGCTCGGGGTCGAGGGCCTTGACGGCAGCCTCAAAACGGACCTGGTCGTTACCCTTGCCGGTGCAGCCGTGGGCGACGTAGGTCGCGCCAAACTCGTGAGCGACCTCGACAAGCTTCTTGGCGAGCAGCGGGCGGGAAAGAGCGGAGAGCAGCGGGTACTTGTTCTCGTACATGGAGTTTGCGGCGATGGCCTTAGTCAGGAACTCATCGGAGAACTCGTCGCGCAGGTCGAGCACCTGGCAATCGAGAACGCCCAGGTCGAGCGCCTTCTGCTTCTTGGCATCCAGTCCGGTCTCTTCCTGGCCCACATTGCCGCAGACACAAACGACATCGAGATTCTTCTCGTCCTGGAGCCACTTGACACATACGGATGTATCAAGACCACCGGAATATGCGAGAACGACTTTTTCCTTGCTCATGGCTGTTTCCTTTCGCCCTTGGTAGCTAGTTAGAACATCGGTCAGTTGCAAGTCACCTTGAGGTCAAAAACCGTGCAATATCAGGTTATTCAGCAGAATGCATCACAGGCATGCCCTAGAAACATGCGGCTATGTCGTGCTTAAACCCAACGACCTCAAAATGACTCTGTTGAGGCATTGCGCCCCATGCGGACAGAGACGATTGTTATCGTCGTCGGGAAATTGCGCGCTGGCGTCGGATGGCATTGTCTGCAGTGGTGATAATCTTTACGAACTGCATCTGCCTCTCCTTTCACGTATCGCCGGGCGCAATTCAAATATCGCAAACGGTACCTTTTCCTCGGTAAACGGCTCTTTTGCCGTCTCCGTTTTCGATGTTCGCTATATTACGATAAAGTGCACGCTGCGCAAGCGACAAATTCAAATTTCTGAAAAGTTTTTTCATTAGTTTGTGAATTGCAGTGCAAATACGCACCATTCCTGCGAAAATACGCTCGACTACTAGTTGATGGTTATAACGTCTGAAACAATCTCGAAACGAAAGGCGCATTTTTATGCAAACTTACGAATCGGACGCCAACATCGGCAACATTAAGATTCTCGCCGTCGATATGGACAAGACGCTGCTGACCGACGAGCGTGTGCTGCCCCAGGGTCTTGATGAGCGCCTGGACAAGCTCGCCGACGCCGGCATCGTATTCTGCCCCGCCAGCGGACGTCCCGCCCCCAAGCTCGAGGAGATGTTCGAGGGTATCAAGAACCGCCTCGCCTTTTGTCCCGACAACGGAGCGTGCGTGATCTATCGCGGCAGCTATATCTATAAGAGCAATATTGACGTGGAGCTGTATCAGCAGGTCTTGAGCCGTGCCTCGGAGGATCCTCGCGCTGTCCCCGTCCTGTGCTGCTTCGACGAGTTCTACGTGCTTGCCCGCGACCATCAATACCACGACGAGATCAGCGTCTACTACAACACAATCAACTACGTCGACAGCTTTGAGGGCATTGATTTCGAGTCCAACAAGATTTCGGTCTTCTTCCCCGGCTACGACGCCGAGCCCGCTTTCCGCGAGACCTATAGCCCCGAGTTCTCGGACAAGCTCTACGTCACCAACGCCGGGCGCGAGTGGATCGACTTTATGAACCTGGGCGTCGACAAGGGCGCCGGCGTCGCTCACCTGTGCGAGCACCTGGGCATCGATATTGCCGATGCTGCCGCCGTGGGCGACACCTACAACGACATCCCCATGCTCGAGCGCGTCGGTCACAGCTTTATCGTGGACAATGCCGAAGAGCACATGAACGCGCATGCCAAGTGGCGCATTCCGAGCAACAACGACGGGGGCGTACTGACGCTCATCGACGCCATCTTGGCGGCTCGGTAGCCGTCCCATCGGGCCTGGCCGGGCGGCACGGGATAACTTTTCGCTCGGTCAGGTCCTGCGCAAGACGAAAGCCACATTAAGTGGCTTTCTTTGCGTGCGGAATCTACGAAAAGTTAACCCGTGCCGCCCGGCCAGGCCCTAGGTTTACTTTCCTGCCGCCAAGATGGCGTCTTGAGTGTCTAGATACTTAGCTGAAATGATTTGAGCAGAGGGGAGCTCCTTGTTGGAAGGGGCTCCCCTCTGTTTTGGTTACTGTGGGACAAATTAATCAGTAGTGTTTGTCCCAAATCTTAAATATGTGGGGGCTTGCATCTTGGGCGAGCTTGCCTTACGAAGTGCTTTCCTATTTGGCGTCGGCCCAGGTTATGCCGGTGCTGGCTTCGGCGATCAACGGTACGCGGAGGTCTACTACGTGTTCCATGACGTCGCGGACCATGGTGGTTAGGCGCTCGACTTCGTCGACGGGGCACTCAAAGTCCAGTTCGTCGTGCACCTGTAAGATCATGTGGGCAGCAAAGCCTTCTTCTTCCAGACGGCGGCTTACGCGGGCCATGGCGATCTTGATGATGTCGGCCGCGGTGCCCTGCATGGGGTGGTTCATGGCCGTGCGCTCGCCGAAGCCGCGGAGTTGCGGATTTTTGGCCTTGAGCTCCGGAATATGACGACGGCGGCCGTACATGGTCTCGGCGTAGCCCGTCTGCTTGGCGCGCGCCACCACGTTGTCGAGGAACGTACGCACGCCCGGGTAGGCCTCGTAGTAGCGGTCGATCATGTCGCGCGCCTCGGCCATCGAGATATGCAGCGACTGCGACAGGCCGTAGGCCTGCTGACCGTACACGATGCCAAAGTTCACGGCCTTGGCGCGACTGCGCAGGTCGGGCGTTACCTCGGACACCGACACACCGAACACGCGCGCCGCCGTCTCGGCATGGAAGTCCTCGCCCTCGTTAAAGGCGCGCACCAAGTGCTCGTCACCTGAGAGATGCGCCAGCAGACGCAGCTCGATTTGCGAGTAGTCCACCGCCAAAAAGACGCTTCCCTCGCCTGCCGAAAACGCCGTCTTGACGGTACGGCCCAGCTCAGAGCGCGTCGGGATGTTCTGCAGGTTCGGGTCGCTCGAGGACAGACGCCCCGTTGCCGTGATGGTCTGGTTGTACGTAGTGTGTACGCGGCCGTCGCCTCGGCGTAGCGGGCCCAGCGTGTCCAGATAGGTGGACTTGATCTTAGACTTCTCACGCCAGTCCAAGATCAGACGCACGATTTCGTGGTCACGCGCAAGGTCGCTCAGTACCTTGGCGTTGGTCGAATAATAGCCGCGCTTAGTCTTCTTGAGGCCCTTGGTCGGAAGCCCCATCACATCAAAGAGCACATGCGACAGCTGCATAGGACTGCCAATATTAAAGGTCTCGTCACCCGCCAGGTCGCGAATACTGCGCTCAACCTCGGTAATCTGGGTCGCCAGACCCTCGGACAGACTGTGCAGACGGTCGGGGTCCACGAGCATGCCCGCGCGCTCCATCTTGGCAAGTACCGGAACGAGCGGCATCTCGATGCCATCGAACACGTTGGCGGCATTCTCACGGGCCATGCACTCGCGCAACGGCGCCACGAGCGCCAGCGTCAGAGCCGCAGTACGGGCGGCAGGCGCCGGAGCGTCCTCACCAGCACCCTCTGCGCCGCGCGCCGCAGGCAGCGCCATCTGCAGATACGTATCGGCCAGATATGCCTCGTCAAACTCGGAGCGGTCGGAATCCAACAGGTAAGCGGCGACCACGGTGTCGAAGATGCACGTGGAATCGACTGCTAGCGGATCCATGAGCTCGGGCTCAGAAGAATCGATGGGCGAAAGCTCGTGCAGCAGCGCCTTCGTATCCGGGCTCGCCACGCGGCCCTCCATAAACAGGCGCGCAAGCACGCCGGCGATCACACCGTGAGCGAAGTTGAAGCCATCGAATACGGCAGTGGAGGCGCCGTCGCCCTCCTCGAGCGCGAACAGGCCCTTGGACGTCGCCAACCACAGCGTGCGCGTCAGTCCAAAGAGCGCGCCCTCTTCCTTGTCGTCGTCCACCACGGCGGCGACCCACTCGCCGGCATCAATCGCGCGGGAGACCTCAGCCGCAACGGCACCGAGCGCGTCGGCATCGCCGGCGGCCGCGCGAACCATAGCAGGTATCTCAAACACACTAGAGGCAGCAGCAGCCCCGCCCTCGCCGCCGATCAGCGCCAAGAAACGGTTCTGCATGGCGGTGATACCAAGCGTACCCAGCGCCGCGGACACTTCGTCGGCAGAAAACGCCGGGAAGGATGTTTCGTCAAAGTCGAGCTCGACGGGCGCATCGGTGCGAATGGTTGCGACCTTGCGGCTCAGCAGCGCATCGTCGATGTGCGCACGCAGGTTCTCGCCCATCTTGCCCTTGACCTCGTCGGCATGCGCGATGACCTCGTCCAAGCTGCCGTACTGTGCGATGAGCGCGCTCGCCTTTTTAGGGCCGATGCCCGGCACGCCGGGAATGTTGTCCGACGTATCGCCCTTCAGACCGTAAAAATCGGGCACGAGCGCCGGCGTAATGCCGTGATACAGGTCGTCTACGCTCTCGGGCGTCATGATTGCCACGTCGGACAGACCCTTGCGAGTCGAGACCACGTTGACGTGCTCGGTCACGAGCTGATACATATCGCGGTCGCCGGTCACCAGCAGCATGTCGCAGCCGGCCTCCTCACCCAGGCGCGCCATGGTACCCAGGATATCGTCGCCTTCCCAGCCCTCGGACTGCAGAATCGGCACGTTGAGCGCGGTGAGCAGCTCCTTGATCATCGGAAACTGCGCATGCAGATCGGGGTCCATGGGCGGGCGTTGCGCCTTATACTGCGGCAGCATCTCCATGCGCACGCGCGGTTTGCCCTTGTCAAACGCCACGACCACACCGTCGGGGTTAAAGGCATCGATCATCTTGAGAAACATGTTCAGAAAGCCGAAGATCGCGTTGGTGGGGCGCCCGTCCGGCGCATTCATGGTGGGCGGCACGGCGTGGAAGGCGCGGTGCATGAGCGAGTTGCCGTCGATAACGGCAAAGGTGCGGCGCTTGTCAGACATATTGAATACCTCGCTTTGGGCTGGGCACGGTTTGCTCACACCAGTTTACACGCTCCCCGCCCCGCGGCCACCGCACATCAGGCTTCCCTGCCGCCGCGGGCCCGCGCGTGATACGATGGCTCACGGTACATCAACCAGCACGATCGATCCGAAAGGAGCCTGCGTCATGGAGCGTCCCTGCGCATGGAAAAAGTACACGCCACAGCAAGTCGAGGAACTCGAGGGGCTTTGCCGCGGCTATAAGCAGTTTTTGAGCGAGAATAAGACCGAGCGCCTGTGCGTCAAGACCGGCATCAAGATGGCCGAGGAGGCGGGCTACGTCGACTTGGAGACCGTGATTGCCGAGGGCCGCACGCTCAAGGCCGGCGACAAGGTGTACGCCGCCAACCACGGCAAAGACCTCATGCTCGTCAACCTGGGCACCGCCCCGCTCGAGCAGGGCTTTAACATCCTGGGTGCTCACGTGGACTCGCCGCGCCTGGACCTTAAGCAGAATCCCGCCTTCGAGGCCGGCGACATGGCCTACCTCGACACGCACTACTACGGCGGCGTCAAGAGCTACCACTGGGTGGCCTCCCCGCTTGCACTCGTGGGCGTCATCTGCAAAAAGGACGGCACCACCGTCGACATCAACATCGGCGACAAGGCAGACGATCCGGTCTTTACCATCTCCGACCTGCTGATCCACCTCTCGAGCGAGCAGATGTCCAAGCCCGCCAAGGACGCCGTCGACGCCGAGATCCTCGACGTGATCGTGGGCGGCCGTCCCGTCAAGTTTGACGAGGACGACAAGGACGCTCCCAAGGAGCCCGTCAAGCAGATGTTCCTGGACATCCTCAAAGAGCAGTACGGCGTCGAGGAGGAGGACTTCCTCTCCGCCGAGATCGAGGTCGTGCCCGCCGGTCCCGCCCGCGACATGGGCCTCGACCGCTCCATGATTTTGGGCTATGGCCACGACGACCGCGTCTGCGCCTACCCCTCCATGCTTGCCCAGATCAATGTGGCCAATGTCGAGCGCACGAGCATCACACTCATCGTCGACAAGGAGGAGATCGGCTCCGTGGGTGCCACCGGCATGACGAGCCTCTTCTTCGAGAACACCGTCGCCGAGATCATGACACTCGCCGGCGAGGATAGCCCGCTGGCCCTGCGCCGCGCGCTCGCCCGCAGCCGTATGCTCTCCTCTGACGTGTCCGCCGGCTTCGACCCGGGCTACGCCGGCAAGTTCGAGACCAAAAACGCCGCCTTCATGGGTCGCGGCCTGTGCTTTAACAAGTACACGGGCAGCCGCGGCAAGGGCGGTTCCAACGACGCCGATGCCGAGTACGTGGCCCTCGTCCGCGACATCATGGACGAGGCCGGCGTGGACTTCCAGACCTGTGAGCTCGGTCGCGTCAACGCGGGCGGCGGCGGCACCATCGCCTACATCATGGCCAAGTACGGTATGAACGTCATCGACTCCGGCGTTGCCGTCCTGTCCATGCACGCCCTGTGGGAGGTCGCCAACAAGGCCGATATCTACGAGGCCTATCGCGGCTACAAGGCCTTCCTCGAGCGCGCCTAACCAACCCTCGTAAGGCGCACCAAACCAGCCCTTTATAACTTGCGGTGGAATACGGACTAACCTGGCCTTCAACCGGCCCGCGCAGACCGCATTCCACCGCAACTTCTTTTTGGCAGAGGAGAGTTCATGCTCCAGGTCATCGTTTCACCCGCCAAGCAAATGCGCGCGGCACAAGATGCTTTTGAAGTTCAGGGGATTCCGCCCTTTGCGTGCGAGACTGCCCAGCTGCACCATGCGCTCTTGGACATCGAACGAACCGAAGGCGACAGCGGCCTACAAGCTCTGTGGAACGTCAGCGACAAGCTACTGGCCCCTTGTCTCGACATTTTGCATGAGTTCGAGCCCATCTTGGGAAACGGCGATCTTGCCGATTCCGGTATCGCCCGTCACCTCTCCCCTGCCGTCATGTCCTATCACGGCATTCAGTACCAGAGCATGGCGCCCGAGGTGATGGATTCCGCGCAGCTCATATGGCTGCAAGACCATCTATGGATCCTCTCCGGCCTCTACGGGTGCGTTCGCCCCTTTCATGCCGTCGAACCGTATCGGTTGGAGATGGGCGCGAAGCTCGCCGTTGACGATGCCCGAGACCTCTACGCGTTTTGGAGCGACAAGCTCGCGCGGGCTATCGCCCCAGCAGGCTCAAACACCACGATCGTCAACCTCGCCAGCGTAGAGTATGCCAAAGCCGTTCTGCCCCACCTCACGGGCGACGCCACGGCCGTCACATGCCTCTTTGGCGAGGGTATCCGCAACGGCAAGCCCATCCAGCGCTCGACCGCCAGCAAAAAGGCGCGCGGCTCCATGGTGCGGTGGATGGCAGAAAACAAGCTCGAGGATGCAAGCGAACTTACCACATTCAACATCGGCTATCGGCACATCCCCGAGCTTTCAGACAAAAACACCCTGGTTTTCATGAACGCGCAGGCACAATAGGCCCGTCGTTTCCAAACACCCCATTACTCCGCCAAGCCATCGGCCTTTGCAATCTCGCTCGTCGAGCCATCTTGGTAGGTAATCTTAACGTGCTCTACGTCGGATACCGTAACGCCCGACGGAGGTTCCAGACGCCACTCCGTCAGAGCGATATCCATGGTCGTGGGCACATCGCCCTGATCTTTGAGCTTCACCATGAGTGTTTTGAGTGCCTCATCAAACGTCACGCGTTCGATTTCTTCACCCGGAATAGACCCGCCGCTCAACTGCAGCTGCACAAACTCGTCGCGCGGATACCAGTAGTCGCCCGGTGCGGCCACCGTGTTACCGCCAGCGACCTTCACCGTCATGATCGGCAGGGCATCGTCGGCCTCAAACTCCCAGGCAGCGCCGCCGCGACCGCCAAACGTCCAAATACAAAAGGCAATCACCAGCACGGCAAGCACCGCAAAGCCAATCGCGACCAACCCATGGTGCGCACGGCCCTCCTCGGCCGATATGTCCCATTGCGTCTCTCGATATAGATGCTTGTCTTCCATGTACGCCTCCCCACAGGCACGCTCGTTGGCCCAATCGTACCCATTCAGGCTATACTTGAGCCCATGACATAACGGGGAGCTTGCAGGACAAGACGGCAGGCTGAGATTGGGCGCGCCCGCCCTGACCCGCAAACCTGATATGGGTAATGCCAACGAAGGGAGCCGTGCCAATGAGCACACAGACCGAGCACAAGCTCGTCACGCAAATCGACTTCGCCCGTGCCGGGCAGATCACGCCGCAGATGAAGGAAGTCGCCGAGCGCGAGCATCGCGACCCCGAATACATCCGCGAGCGCGTGGCCGACGGCCGCATCGCCATTCCCGCCAATATTGTGCACATCAAAAAGGGCATGCGCGCCTTTGGCGTCGGTGAGGGCCTGTCCACCAAGGTCAACGTGAACTTGGGCATCTCGGGCGACAAGGCCGATGCCGCCGAGGAATGGAAGAAGGTCAAGATCGCCGAGGACTTTGGCGCCGACGCCATCATGGACCTCTCCAACTCGGGCAAGACGCGCCAGTTCCGCCAGCAGCTCATCGACGAGACGCCGCTCATGGTAGGCACCGTCCCCATGTACGACGCCATCGGCTACATGGAAAAGCCGCTGGTCAAGCTCACCAAGGACGACCTGTTCGAAGTCGTGCGCGCGCATGCCGAGGACGGCGTGGACTTTATGACCATTCACTGCGGCATCAACAAGTCAGTCACCAAGACCTTTAAGGAGACCGGCCGCCTGATGAACATCGTGAGCCGCGGCGGCTCACTGCTGTTTGGCTGGATGGAGGTCACCGGTAACGAGAACCCGTTCTATGAGTTCTACGACGAGTTGCTCGAGATTTGCCACGAGTACGACGTGACGATTTCGCTCGGCGACTCCTGCCGCCCGGGCTGCCTCTACGACTCCAACGACGCCACCGAGACCGCCGAGATGATCGAGCTGGGCAAGCTGTGCAAGCGCGCTTGGGCCGCCGGCGTCCAGGTCATGGTCGAGGGCCCGGGTCACATGGCGCTCGACGAGATCGCTGCCAACATGAAACTGCAGAAGCGCCTGTGCCACAATGCTCCGTTCTATGTGCTCGGGCCACTGGTGACCGATATCGGCGTTGGTTACGACCACATCACCGCTGCCATCGGCGGCGCCATCTCCGCCAGCTCCGGTGCCGACTTCCTGTGCTACGTGACACCGGCAGAGCACCTATGTCTGCCCAACGCCCAGGATGTGCTCGACGGCCTCATGGCTACCAAGATCGCCGCACACGCCGCCGACATCGCCAAAAAGGTGCCCCACGCCCGCGACATGGACGATAAGATGGGCCAGGCACGCCGCAAGCTCGACTGGGACGCCATGTGGAAGTGCGCGCTCGACCCGGTTACGGGCAAGAAGCGCTACGAGGAGTCCCCCGCCGCCACCGAGGGCACTTGCACCATGTGTGGCAAGATGTGCGCCGTCCGCACCGTCAACAAGATCTTCGAGGGCACCACGATTGACCTCGGCATGGAGGACTAACCTTATCGCCGCGATTCGCCGCGATCGCCTATAGGCTCACCGCAGCACCTGCCAATTGTTAACTTGTGAACATTTGCCTGCATTTGCGTAAAAATTGCATCTCGCGCCCGGGTTCGGCATATCGCCGGCCTGGGCATCTTTATAATGCGGGGTAATAGACCCATTTGATTCCGACCGAACAAGGGAGCGAACATGGATCGCAGTAAGGTACCTGCCGTTCTATCCATCGCAGGATCCGATTCCAGCGGTGGCGCCGGCATTCAGGCCGACATCAAGACCATCACGGCGCACCGCCTGTATGCCGAGACGGCCATCACCGCCATCACCGCACAGAACACCCTGGGCGTCACCGCCGTGCAGAACATCTCCCCGGATATTGTCGCGGCGCAGATCGATGCCGTTTTTGACGATATCCGCCCCAACGCCGTCAAGATTGGCATGGTTTCCTCTGCCGAGATTATCGATGTTATCGCCGACCGCCTGAGCGCCTGGAACGCGACAAACGTGGTAGTCGACCCCGTCATGGTAGCCACCTCGGGCGCACGGCTGATTGCCGAAGATGCCGCCGAGGCGCTCACCCGCCGCCTGTTCCCGCTAGCGACGGTTATCACGCCCAATATTCCCGAGGCCATGGCCCTGCTCGACTACGAGGTCGACTCCGAGCGCACGCAGCAAAATGCTGCCATGCTCCTCACCCGCCGCTTTGGTTGCGCGTCTCTCGTTAAGGGCGGGCATTTTGTCAACGAGGCCAACGATGTGCTAGCAGAGCCCGCGCCGCTCGATGACGAAGGCAACCACCTGGGCGATCCGCTCACCACGTGGTTCCGCCACAAGCGCATCGAGACCGGCAACACGCATGGCACCGGTTGCACGCTCTCGTCCGCCATCGCCTGCGCGCTGGCCCAGGGCATGGATCTTGCCGACGCCGTCAACGCCGGCAAGGCCTACCTAACCGGCGCTCTCGCCGCCGGCTTTGACATGGGCAAAGGCTCCGGCCCCGTTAACCATATGTGGCAGTATTAAGACTCGCAGTTCAAAACCACCGCAAAGGGGACAGGCACCTTTGCGGTGGTTCCCACAAACATCTCGATCTGTAACAGTTAGAGTCCATTTTTCGGCCCACCTGTTACAAATCGAGACATCCAAATTCCATTGAGAAGATAATCTCGATGTGTAACATTAACTCGGCAAAATCGACCCTAGATGTTACAGATCGAGACAAACGACCGATATCGACCTAAAATAATCTCAATCTGTAACATCTAGCCCGTTTTCGGCCTTACAACTGTTACAGATCAAGACAAATCAACGAAACAAGCCACCGCAAGGAGAACTATTGTGGTGGTTTGGGGCCGTGCTACTCACCGAGCATCTCTTGGAGCTTGGCCGCCACGGCGTGACCCAGGCTCTCATGGCTTTCGGGCATCATATGCAGATAGTCGATATCGCCCGGCTCGGCAAACTCCGCTGCATTCAAAAAGTCGCAGCCAAACTGCTCGGCTACGTGCGCATAGTATTCAGCAAAATGCTCCGAGGCCTCGACGGAACGCTCGTCAAAATCGGTCATATATACATCGGCGATTTGCGGCTTGATCTTGATAGGTGCCATCAGCAGAATACGCGGGCAGGGTGCGGCATTGGTCCAGGGAAATGCACGCACCGCGCGAATCAGCGCCATGGTGCCACGGGCAATATCGGAGGCCGTCACACCAAAGACCGTCTTGCAATCGTTGGTTCCCAGCATAATAACGATCGCATCCAGCGGCTTATGGGCCTCGAGCAGCATCGGCAGTGCGCGGATGCCGTTAAGATTGGTGTTCAGATGGCACATGTCGTCGCGTACCGTCGTGCGGCCGTTGAGGCCTTCTTCAATTACATGCCAGCCCTCGCCTAAGTCACGTTGGGCCACGCCGCACCAGCGCACATCCTGCGCATAGCGCACCGCGGTGCCGTCGCGCATGCCCGCCGGATCGTAACCATAGGTGTTGCTGTCGCCAAAGCATAGAACGTTTTTCATCGTAAGCCCCTCGCTCAGTAAAAAACCGACGGAAGCAGCCTCTCCCGCCGGCTCGACCCATCTGTCAGCACGTACCGATTACAGGTACTTGCGCCAATCGTCCTCGTCCTCATCATCCTCGGTAGCAGCCTGGATCTGCTCGGCGGCGCGAGCTGCCGCAGCGCGAGCGGCAACCTGGGCATAGGACTCCTCGTTGCGCTCGGGGAAGTTTGCCAGCACGTGCTCGAACTTGGCAAAATCCTCATCCCAGCGCGTAGAAGGCACGGCAAAGAAGACTTGCTTGACCTTAAAGTCGCCCGACGCGAGCTCCTTGCGGAAGAGCTCGGCCACGGCCTCTGCGTCAAAGCCGTTGTTGTCGCAGCCCCAAGCGCCCAGCACGAGCTTCTCGCGACCTAGCTCGTCGCAGATGGCAAGCACAAAGCGAATGCGGTCGCGCAGGGCATCCAGCAGAGCATCGTCGCTCACGCGATACTCCTGGCGGGCGCGCTTAACGTTGGGCGCGGCGGCCACGATCACGTCGGCGTATGCATGCACGTGGTTGCGGTCGAAGCGCACCGCAGGCACCACCAGCGCACGGTTTCGGTAAAGCTCGCAGTTGATGTTGCGGCGACGGTTCTCGCCGTACCATTTGCGCTGCTTATCGAGAACGTTGTACAGATACGAATCGGCGCACAGCGTGGCCTCCTGGCCCAGATAACCCTGAATATAGCCACCGCCCGGATTGGTGAACGAGGCAAAGTCGAGCACGGCCATGTCGCAGAACTGCGCATAGCCTCGACCGTTATCCAGAATGGCCTGCGTGGCAGAGGCGTCGAGCACGGTGACCTCGGGCAGGACCGGAGCGGGCTCCTCGGCGGCAGGCGCGGACTCGGTCTCCGTGGCCTCCTCTGCGTGTGCAGGCTCGGCCGTAACCTCGGTCTCGGCGGACGCAACCTCAGCGGTCTCGGCCTCGGCGGCCTCAGACTCCTCGGCAACCTGTTCTTCGGTGGCCACAGCACTCTGAACCTTGGCCTTCATCGCCGAGACAAAGCCGGCAGGCATACCGTCAAACTCGCGAACACCGGCAAGCGAACGCTCGATATCCTTGGCGCACGCTTCGGACACAGTTGCCACGTGACGCTCGGCGGCCTTGGCACGGGCCTCGCGCTTGGGATTGGGCTGACCCGCTCGGTTGGACCTGCGGTTACGGTTCCTGTTGTCGACATCTGCCATAAGTGGTCACCTTTCTCGGTCTCTGCCGCTATCGGCTTTTCCCATCCATGATACCCCGCCGCGTACAAAAAAGACGGCCCCGAAGGACCGCCTTTCGCATCGATTTGCACGCACGGCAAGCACCGCCGCAATTCGCCACTAGTCGCGACGGCCGAGGATGTTCAGAATGCGCAGGAACACGTTGATAATATCCACGAACAGGTTAGAGGCCATAAGCACGGCGTTGGGCAGCGTAGGCGGCACCGTCGTGGCAACATAGGTGTCGTAGCCAATGAAGCCGGCGAACACCACAATCACGATCAGGTCGGTGATGGACTGCGAAACGCCCATGAACATCAGCACGATCTCAACCAGAATAGTAGCGAGCAGAATGCCAAAACCGATGCCATATACGCGCTGGAAAAACTTGGGGAACGTCACACCCAAGGCGCCAAAGACAAAGGTGATGGCGGCCGTGGCGATAAAGGCAGTGTTGATGGTGGGCAGGTCGTAGTTGGCAAGGCCAAACGACGCGGTCAGGCCAAAGGTGCTCGCAAAGATTACGTAGCCCACAAGGGACAGGCCCACGGACTGCTTGCTGGCGGCGGCCGACATCATGACCATGCCGACGATGGTCAAAATAAATGAGCCAAAGACCAGCGGCAAAGCGGCGCCGCTCATCATCATGCGCGCAAACGACATGGTGCTCGTAAAGTAAGCACCGACGCCCATGGCGCAAAAGCCCAAAAAGATCAGGGCAGACATGACAAGGTTGTACGCGCGCGGCGACATCTCCTTGGCACGGCTTGCACCGGTCTCGATGGGGCCGTTCTGATAGCCCTGGATATCGTTCATACTTCGTCCTTTCAAAAAGCGCACGACAGCGCCGTAGGTGACAAGATTCCTGCCATTGTACCCGAATGCCGCACGTCCTTACCTACGGCGCTCGCCCTCAAGCGTACGATCAAAGGCCCAGACCCACCAACGCATCACGTGTGCCTGCGAGCCGTCTGCCCGCTCGCGCGTCTGGTCCTCCAGATACAACTCGGTCGCGTGCCCGCCAAAACGCACCTTATATGTTGCCGTACGGATGCCGTAGACCATCAGGCCAAACCCGGTGGTCGAGATAATTTCGTCGATCGTAAAACAACGGCCGTCGACCCAGCAGACGGTGACCGGCACGACCTGTCCGCCCGCGAGGATGCGGGCCACGACGTCCACATACTGCTTGTGCACGCGCCGAGTTTTGCCGTCTGTCTGTCGATATTCCATGCCTCCTATTATCGAACGCATGTTTGTATGTTGTAAAGCGAACAGACTGTGGTTTTGGAGTGTCGTAGTAATCGCACGTGTCCGCATGGCGTGTTAGCAAAAAGAACACCCGCGGTCAACAGGGCTAATATTCAATTTTAGTGCCAAAAAGTCCACTTCTCCCATCAGAACTCGGTAAAGAGACCCGCAGAAGGTGATACGATTTATCATGTTTTTGTAACGTGTCTGCAAACTTCGAGAAAGCCCATATATGGACGTAACGTTCTCAACCTTCCTCGGCCAAATTGTGTCGAACCCAGTCCTTGCCGTCACCGTGATCCTCGCGTTGGGTGCCATCTTCGTCAATGGATGGACCGACGCGCCCAACGCCATCGCGACCTGCGTCACTACGCGTTGCATGCCCGCCCGCGCCGCCATTCTCATGAGCGCCGCATTCAACTTCCTCGGCGTGCTCATCATGACGCACTTTAACGCGAGCGTCGCCAACACCATCTCACATATCGTCGACTTTGGCGGAAACAGCACCATGGCGCTCGCCTGCCTATGCGCGGCGCTGTTCTCCATCGTCGTCTACGGCGCCACAGCGTCGCGTTTTGGCATCCCCACCTCGCAAAGCCACAGCCTTATCGCCGGCCTGACCGGTGCCGCCATCGCCCTCGGCGGTGCGAGCAGCGTCAACGTCCACGAGTGGATGAAGGTCATCTACGGCCTGGCGCTCTCCATCGGCCTGGGCTTTGTCATGGGCTGGGTCCTGTGCAAGCTCGTCTCGATTCTTTTCGCCGCCGCCAACAGGCGACGTGCCAATGTCTTCTTTAAATACGCTCAGATCGCGAGCGCTGCGGCCATGAGCTTTATGCACGGCGCGCAGGATGGACAGAAGTTCATCGGCGTGCTCTTTTTAGGCGTGGCCTTCGCCAACGGCCAGACGAGCGTCGGCGATGCAGGCATCCCCATCTGGATTATGCTGCTGTGCTCGGCCACTATGGGTATCGGCACCAGCGTGGGCGGCGAGCGCATCATCAAGTCCGTCGGCCAGAGCATGGTCAAGCTCGAAAAGTATCAGGGCTTCTCCGCCGACCTGGCGGGCGCCGCAAACCTGCTGCTTGCCACCCTTACCGGCATCCCCGTGTCCTCCACACACATCAAGACCTGCGCCATCATGGGCGTCGGTGCCGTCAAGCGCCTCTCAGCCATCAACTTCGGCGTCGTCAAAGACATGATGTTCACCTGGTTCTTCACCTTCCCCGCCTGCGGACTCATCAGCTTTGTCATGGCCAAGCTGTTCATGATGTTCCTCTAGTCAAACCGAACGTCCATCCGGACTGCATTACTTCGCCCACCCGTCTTCGCCTCGAAAGGACCCACCCATGGCAAAGAAACCCGATTCGTTCTACTTTGATAACTACGTTGCCTGCGCCGACCTCGCCGTTCAGGCAGCCGAGCTGCTCACCAAGATTTTTGAGAACTTTGACCCCGCGCAGATCCACGACATGCTCGATAAGATGCATGCGATTGAGCATGCGGCAGACAAGAAGCACCACGAGCTTGAGGACGCCTTGCTCACCGCCTTTATCACCCCGCTCGAGCGCGAGGATCTGGATCTGATGAGCTGCTCACTCGACACCGTGCTCGACCGCATCGAGGGCGTCGTGCAGCGCGTCTACTTCACCAACATCCAGAGCATCCATCCCGACGCCATCGTCATCGCTCACAAGGTGACTGACGCCTGCCGCGCCATGAAAGACCTGATGGTCGAGCTGCCCAACTACCGCAAGTCCAAGACCCTGCGCGAACTCGTCATCCAGATCAACACCATCGAGTCCGAAGCCGACGAGCTCTATATCAACGCCATGCGCAACCTGCACGTTAACGGCAAGGACCCGCTCGAGGTCATCGCCTGGCGTGACGTGTACGCCTTCCTGGAGTACTGCGCTGACTGCTGTGAGAATGTGGCCGATGTTGTGGATTCGATTGTCATGAAGAACAGTTAATTGGGGGTACGTGTCCCGGCGGCGAAGGGCCGGCCACGGTTTGCTTTCTCACTCCGGCTGCTTTGCAGAGTCGTTCGAAAGTAAACCGTGGCCGGCCCTTCGCCTTACGTACCACCATTGGGAACTTTGGCTGATACTTTGAAAGCGATGGGGCTTTTGTTGGCAGGGCCTTTGGGCCCGATCGGGAACTTTGGGACCGCCTTAAACGTTTGGCTGGATGGGGCTTTGGGTACCCTTTGTTTTGTTTTGGGTTGATACACTGAATTTGGAGGGCTTGGTTGTGAGTTATTTGGATCTGGCTCGGGGTCGGTATTCTTGTCGCGAGTTTGAGAATCGTTCTGTTGAGCAGGCTGTGGTGGATGCCATTGTTGAGGCTGGGCGGATTGCTCCTTCTGCTTGTAATAATCATCCAACCCGTGTGATGGTGTTGGATACGCCTGAGCTTCTGGAGAAGGCTGCTGCTTGTCAGCCTCGGTTTGCTCGTGATGGGTCTATCTTTGGCGCTCCGCTTATCTTCCTTATTTGCAGCGTTACCGATGATGCTTGGGTGCGCCCGTATGATCAGATGAATTCCAGCGAAATCGATACATCCATCGTTTGCGATCAGATGATGATGGAGGCCACCGAGCAGGGCCTGGGAACGTGCTGGGTATGCCATTTTAAGCCAGAGGTGGCACAGGAGCAGTTCAATCTGCCCAAGGGCGTTTATCCCTATCACATGCTTGTCTGTGGCTATCCTGCCGACCACATCGCCGACCCCGAGCATCGCGAGGCCCGTACCATTCCCCTCCCCAACTTCCTCCTCAAGTAGTTTTTTGGCACATGCCCTAAAACCTACCTTTTACCGCTCACCCATTCGCCGAGTTCTGCGCCACAATGTGCAGGGCTCGGTTTTTTATGTTGCGCGCCCCTGCACAGTCATAAAAAAGGACCCGCAAGCTGCGGGTCCTTTCTAGGCACTAAATTGTAGGCCGAATGTTAGTCCAGGTCGTCGGCAGCAAAGTTGTCGATCGGGGCGAAGGGATCGGCCACGGGGACAACCGGGTCAGCGACGGGCAGCGGCTCGGCGGGAACAGTCACTGCAGGAGAAGCGGCAGAACCGACCGGCGTGGAGGCCATCAGATCGGCCGGGAAGGAATTCTGGGCATCGTCCATGAAGTGCTGGATGAGCTTGAGATACTCTGCCTTGAACTCCTCACGGGAAGCCTTGAGACGATCGATCTCCTCGAGCTCGGCCTGCTTCTCGGTCAGAGCCTGGCGGATAACCTCGCGGGCCTTGGCGTCAGCCTCGTTGCGGATACGCTCAGCGTTCTCGTTGGCATCGTTGACGATGGTCTCAGCGGTCTGCTGGGCAGCGATCAGGGCAGCGGAAATCTGGCGCTCCTGAGCGGAGAAGTCAGGGGCGGGAGCAGCCACGGGGGCGGCAGGAACGGCCTGGGCGGTGGCATCCTGAGCTTGGGCAAGCTGAGCCTGCGCATCGGCAAGCTGCTGCTCGGTAGCAGTCAGACGACCCTTAAGGTCGACGATCTTAGCGAGCATAGCGTCAACCTCGGAAGACAGCGTCTCCAAGAAGACGTCGACCTCAGCAGGATCGTAGCCACGCTTGGCCTCAGAGAAAGTCTGAGCCTGGATGTCTGCAGGGGTAATAGCCATAACAAGTCTCCTTTTTCATCGCCTCGGCGCTACACGCCCGACGTAAGTTACTAAGTCAGTTCTACACGAGTATACCTATAAGAAGCTGCAGAACCAGCCTCTGCACCAACTGCAACGCAATAATCGCAACGACCGGCGAAAAATCGATACCGCCCATCGGCGGGATGAAACGACGGAACAGGTTGAGCCACGGACCGCACACGCTATCAAGCACCGCGGCAATATCCTGAAGCAAACCACCCTGCTTCATGGGAATCCACGTCATAAAGCAGTAGACGACAATGAGCGTGGAATAGAAGTTGAACAGCGTGTTGACCAGCTGGACGATAGTGTAGATGTTGATGGGAATCTCCTCGTCTTGTCTTTACTTAAGGTAGCCGTCGGCACGAAGCTTCTTGAGATCGGAATCTTTGACCTCGCAACCGGCGGGCAGCACCATGAACACGCGGTCGCCCACCTCCTTGACCGTGGCACCCAGACCGCAGGCAAAGCCGTAAGAGAAGTCCAAGACGCGCTTGGCAACTTCGGTGCGTACGCCCACAAAAATCAGTGCGACAGGCTGCTTGGTGCGAACGCGGCGCACCACGGTCTCCACGTCGTCATAGCTCTCGGGGCGCAGGACATAGGCCGGCAGCTGCGGTGTGGCGTTGATGATATTGCTCGCATAGGCCGAGGCATCGCTCGGTGCAGGCGCGGGCGCAGCGGCGGCACGGGCGCGGGTGTTCTCGGCGTAGCTCGACGGCGTGTCATAGGCACCAGGACGATAACCGCTCGCAACACTGTCCTGCGAGCGCGAAGGCGGATTATACGTCGTGGCATGGCGGGAGTCATCGCCGACCAGCTGACCGGAGCGCGTATACACGGCAACCGACTCAGCTTCACCGCGGCGCGTCTGACCAAGCAGGCCGTTGCTCGGCTCGTCTTGGGTGTAGAAGCCCTCGCCCGAAGCACCGCTGTAGCCGTTGCCCTGATAACTATCGTCATAGCCGTCATCGTAGCCGTAGTCGTCGTCCTGGCCATAACCCTGGTCGTAACCCTGCTGGCCGCCCAGGTGCATTTTATTTTTAATCTCGTCAAGGAAGCCCATGGTTGTGTCCTCTCGCGGTTTAGTGCAGGCGCCCCGATAATCAGTGCGCACTTCAGAGCCTTATTTTACTGCAAACTCCGGGCTAAATACTACCCTGCCCAGGCGAACGAGCGTAGAGCCCTCCTCAAGGGCAGACTCAAAGTCCTCGCTCATGCCGCAGGAAAGCTCAGGCAGGTTCAAATCGGGATGCGCCGCCTCCAGCTCATCCCTCAGCTCACGAAGCCCCGCAAAGGTGCGGCGTGCCACATCCTTATTCCCCCGGGGCGCCATAGTCATAAGCCCCTGCACGCAAATTCCCTCAAGTTCCGCAAGCTCACCCGCGGCGGCGCGAATCTCATCGGGCGAAAAGCCTCCCTTCGACTCTTCACCACTCACATTGACCTCGATGAGCACACGCTGGGGGCCGGCGAGCTCGCCTGCCTCAATCTTGCGGACAGCACGGCTCGAGATCGCCTGCGCCAGATGCAGCGAACCCACCGAGTGAATCAGCTCGGCTGAGCCCAGCACCGCATTGATCTTATTGGTCTGCAGGTTGCCGATCATATCGAAGCGCACCTCGGGCAGCTCCGGATGCTCCGCCAGACCCGTGAGCTTGCGAACCAGCTCCTGCGGGCGGTTCTCGGCAAAATGGCGATACCCCGCCTGGATGGCGGCAACGGTCTCATCGACACCAACGGTCTTGGACACGGCAATGAGGCGCGCGGCGTCGTGGGGACGGCCTGCGCGATCGAGCGCCGCATAAAAACGTTCCAGAATCTGCTCGCGGCGAGCGCGCATCAAGTCCAAATAGTTATCCATTGCTAATCGCCTCCGCTGACAGCCAAACAAGTAGTCCCATGCTAACGCAAGAGCGCGGCCCCGCATGTGCAAGGCCGCGCTCACTTAGGTATTTACAATCTTTCGACGAACGGGGTTACTTACTCCTCGTCGTCCTCGCCATCGTCCTCATCCTCAAGATGATCGAGCAGGTAGCGAAGACCCTCGCTGACCTCGTTAGCGGGCACCTTGGCAACGTAGCGAGCGTCGACGGCGGGCCTCATGATAACACCCTCGCCCGAAGGCACGCGCATGCTCTCGAGCTCATCCTCATCAGTGCGGGCGATATCGCCGGCATTCATGCGCTGACCAGTCAACAGGAAGGTCAGACGGCAGGCGGCATCGATGGAAATCGAGGCGATGCGATCGAGGTAGCGCGAAACCATGATGGCGCGGCGCAGGTCGTCATAGTTGCTGTCGTCGTCCATAAAATCGCCCGTGTCCATGCGGTTAAAGGTGCGGAAGAACTTCTCGTACGCCGCATGCACCGGCTCGTCCTCGACGGCCAGGCTGCAGATGATGGACATGTCGTTAGTGACGAGCGCAGAAAGCGAAGAGCCCAGCACCTGGTAGACGGCCTCAGCCTCGGCCTCGACCGTACCGACGAGCTCCTGGGGCAGCGAGATGTCGGCCTTGATCATATGACGCGTGGCGCGGCAGATCTGGCGAACCTTATCGGTCATGCGCTGCAGGTTAAAGTCGACGTAGATAATCGTCTGCAGCAAGCGGAAGTCGGAGGCGACCGGTGACTGCGTGGCGATCAGGTTGTAGCACACGGCCTCCAGGTTAGCGCAGCGCGCGTCAATCGAAAGCGTGCGCTTCTTGGTCTTGGTGGCGAGCTTGCGGTCGTCGGTCACATAGGCCTTAACGGCATCGTGGAGGGCCAGATCGACGGCCTCATAGATGCTCAGCATCTCGTGACGGGCCTCGACGAGCTGACGGGAAAACAGTTTGCGCATGGTTCACTCCAATCAGTTGGGTGCGGTCATGCCGCCCGCACAGTGAATATACACCGGACCAGGTCCGATCAGCTTGGGACTAGTCGCACCGATCAGCCAAAGCGGCCGGTGATATAGTCTTCCGTCCGCGAGTCCACCGGACTGGTGAAGATCGCGTCGGTTTGACCATACTCGATGAGCGTGGCGGGCTCGCCGGCAACTTCCTGCAAGAAGAATGCGGTGTAGTCGCTAATACGAGCTGCCTGCTGCATTGAATGCGTGACGATGATGATCGTCATCTCGGGCGCCAGCTCGGCCATCAGATCCTCGACCTTAGAGACGGACGTGGGGTCGATGGCGGAGCAGGGCTCGTCCATCAGGAGGACATCGGGTTGCACCGCGAGCACGCGCGCGATGCACAGACGCTGCTGCTGACCGCCCGAGAGTGCCAAACCATCCTTGTTGAGCTGATTGGATACCTCTTTCCAGAGGTTGGCGCGCTTGAGCGATTCTTCCACGATGTCATCGAGGTCACTTTTGCTAGTCACGCCCTGCAGACGAGGGCCAAAGGCGACATTCTCGTAGATGGATTTAGGAAACGGGTTGGGCTGCTGAAAGATCATGCCCACGCGACGACGGAGATCGACCGGGTCGACACCCTCGGCATAGATATCGTTGCCGTCGAGCGTCATGGTGCCCTCGATGCGCGTGCCCTCGATCAGGTCGTTCATGCGGTTGATGCAGCGCAAAAACGTCGATTTGCCGCAGCCCGAAGGGCCAATAAACGAGGTGATGGCGTTTTTGGCGATGTTGAGGTCGAGCCCCGTCAGCGCATGAAAGTCACCGTACCAAAAGTTGAAATCCTTGGCCGTAATGGCCGCTTGCTCCAGCGTGGGAGCGGACTGATAAACGGACATGGGACTCCTTAACTAGCGACGCTTGCGCGACAGGAAGCGCGCAAACAGGTTGAAGGCCAAAATGATCACCATCAGCAAGAGCGCGGTGCCGTAGGCTGCGTTCATGTTGATGCCGTCGTTGGCAAGCAGGTACAGGTGAACCGTCATGGGGCGGCCGGAATCGAGCGGCGAAATAGGTAGATTGATGGCCTGCCCCATGGTGTAGAGCACCACCGCGGTCTCGCCAATGGCACGGCCGATGGCGAGGACGATGCCCGTGGCAATACGGCCAAAGGCAGAAGGAAGCACGATCTTGGAGACAACCTGCCACTTGGTGGCGCCCAGGCCGTACGCGCCCCAACGGATATAGCGCGGAACGGCGCGAATGGCCTCTTCGGTGGTGCGCATGACGATGGGAAGCATCAAGAGCGCGAGTGCCAGGGCGGCAGAGACCATCGAAAGGCCCAAGCCCATGGCCTCGACAAACAAGGCGTAGCCAAACAGACCCATAACGATGGAGGGCACCGAGGCCAAAGCGTCAGCAGCGTAGCGAATGAGCTCGACGACCTTGCCCTGCTTGGCGTACTCGGCCAGATAGACGGCTGCCAGCACAGCGATCGGCGTGCAGATAAGCATGGCGAGCGCCGTCACATAGACGGTCGAGACGATCGTGGGCCAAATACCGCCCTCGGCGTTGACGCCCTGGGGCCAACCGAAGATAAAGTCGAGCGAGATGTGTGGCAGGCCGTTGATGACCACGTAGGCGATGATAGCGACCAGCACCAGCGTGGTGATGTAGGCAGCGGCACGGAACACGCCAAGCATGGTCTTGTTGGACAGGTCCTTGTTGATGCGGCCCTTCTTGCCGTGGGAAAGGGCACGCTTGATGCGCTCGCGCGACGAGGTCGTATCGACCGTCGTGTCAACGGAATCGGACATAGCCTACCCCCTCTTCTTCTTGGAAATCAGACGAACGATACCCACCAGCGTGGCGGAGATGATAAACAGGACCACACCCATGCCGAACAGCGCCGAGCGGTGCAGACCCGAGGAATAGCTCATGTCGAGCGCAATCTGGCTCGTGAGCGTCGAGATGGGGCTCGCAATGCTGTCGGGAATAACCGGGGCGTTACCTACGACCATGAGCACGGCCATGGTCTCGCCGATGGCACGGCCCATACCCAGCACGATGGCATCCACGATACCCAGCTTGGCGGCAGGTAACACGACCTTATAGATGGTCTGCCACTTGGTGGCGCCCATGGCATACGATGCCTCGCGAATGCCCATGGGAATGGAATTGAGAGCATCGATGGTGAGCGTGGTGATGGTAGGGACGATCATGATGGCAAGCACGAACCACGCCGTCAGCGCACCAAAACCAAGGCCGCCGGTCAGTTGTGCGATAAACGGGCGGATGATGATCATGCCAAAGAAGCCGTAGATGATGGAGGGTATGCCCGCCAGCAGGTCGACGGCAGGGCTGATGAGCTTGCGCACGCGCTTGCCGGCGATCTCGACCAGGTATACGGCCGTACCCACACCTAGCGGCACGCCCATGGCGAGCGCACCGACGGTCACCAGACCTGAGCCGGCAAGCAGCGACATGATGCCGTAGTGGCCCTCAGAGGGCGCCCACGTAAAGCTAAAGAAGTCCGCCAGACCGATGTCGGTAAAGACGGGCAGCGCCGAGTACGTGGTAAAGACAAAAATCAGGATGACGGTAACGACCGCCAAGAACGCGCAGGCAAAGAAGATCCACTGCAGCGCCTTCTCCTTGATATAGGTACTGCGCGATACGAGCGCCAGCTCGCGCTTCTTGGGCGTCTGAACATTCTGCTCAGTCTGGGAGTTTTCCTGTGCTTCCATGCTACTCACTCCCCTTCTCGTCGTTGGTGACGGGGATAAAGCCCGCCTCGCGAATCTGCTTGTCCATCTTTTCGGACGTCACGTAGTCGATGTAATCCTGCGCCTGCTGCGAAGGCGCACCCTTAACAAAGAAGTAAAGGTCGCGCGAGATGGGATAGCCGCCGCTCGCGACCGTCTTCTCGGACGCCTCAACATGATTGACCGAGACGGCCTTGACCGAGGTCTTGGCGTTGAGGCTATCGACGAAGCCCAGCGAAATGTAGCCAATGGCTCCGCGCGAACGAGATACCACGTCGCGCACCTGGCCCGTGCCCGAAAGAACGGCCGAGCGGCGATCGAAGGGGGTGCCGTCCATCACGATGGTGCGAAAGGCCTCACGCGTGCCGGACGCCTCATCTCGGTTGATAACCTGAATCCTCAGGTCCTCGCCACCGACTTCTTTCCAGTTGGTGATCTTGCCGGCGTAAATATCGCGGAGCTGCTCGGTCGAGAGGTTATCGACCGGGTTATCGTCGTTCACGATGACCGCGATACCGTCGTGGGCAATGACGATGGGAGTCAGGCCCAGATCCTGTTCGTCGGCATTGAGTCCACGGGAGGAGCTGGCGATATCGGCCGTGCCGGCGCTGACGGCCTCGATGCCAGCGGAAGAACCCAAACCGGAAACGAGCACGTCGATGCCGGTCTCCTCCTTAAAGCCCTCGGCCGCAATCTCGGCGATAGGAAGGCAGGTCGTGGAGCCAGCGACAGTAATGGAAGAGGTAGAAGATCCCGAAGAACAGGCGCACAGCGTAAGTGTAAGCACAGCGGCGCTCAGGACCGATACGATCTTTCTCATAGCATCACGCCGATCGCAGCATGGCGCCCACAGGTGCCGTCCTCATTACGGTAGGAATAAAAGCGGTCGTTCTGACGCACGGTCGAAAGCTGGGTATCCACGATATTATCCGCGTCGACACCGACATCTACCAGCGCCTCGCGAATGGCAGCGGAAAGATCGAGCATGCGAGAGGTACTCGCATCGATGCAAGAGAACTCGGCGGCAAAGCGATCCATGAGCTCCTGGGATACTTCATATTCGTCACCCAAGATATGGGGGCCGATATAGGCGGAAACGTCGCTCGCATCGCAGCCGGCAGCATCGCAAAGCGCCTGGCACGCCTTGGCGGAAATACGTGCAATCGTACCCTTCCAACCGGAGTGCACCACGGCAAATCCGCCAGGGGCCACCAGCACCACGGGAACGCAGTCGGCAAAGCAGAGCAGCACGGGCACGTTATGCGCCGTACAGACGATGGCATCGCAGCCCTCGGCAATCTGCTCGCGGACGTCCTCAAGGTCATCGGCGCCGTTCGAGGTCACCGCAACGATATGGTCACCATGGACCTGATTGGGAACGAGCAGGTTGTGCTCGCACTCGGCGGCACCCATAGCCTCGAGCGCGCGACGACGATTTTCTTGAACAGCAAAGGGGTCATCGCCAACATGCGAGCCCAAGTTGAGTGAGGAGTACGCATCTTCGGAAACACCACCGGCGCGCTCGGTGAAGGCAAAGCGAACATCGGATGTCGCGCCTTCCACCAACGTAACTCCATCATGGTCGACACGCGAAACGTTGTCCGCACGTGCTGCCATACTAAAGCCTCCTAATAACACAAGTACCGCGGCATCGCCGCTACAGCCCGCGTTTATACGGCTGTCATACTTCTCTAAAAGGATACCTGCTGCGCTGGAGGCAATCGTAAAGGGAACGTAAAGAGATTGGAGGTTCTAGTTTACAAAGTCGAAATAAAAAGGGCGCGTCCATACGGACACGCCCCTGTGCACAACAATGCAAAGAACGACTTAGAAGCTACCGCGCTTCAGGAAGTCGGGAAGCTCGAACTGATCGTTGCCGAAGTTAGGAAGCTCGGTGCCACCGACGTTGCGGGTCGGAGCGGCCTGAGCCGGACTGGTGGCCGGAGCGGTGCGTTGCGGCTCAGCGGAGGCAGCGGCCTTGCTCTGAGACTGCTGAGCAGCAAAGAGCTCGTCCTGGCGGTTGACGTTGGAGTCGGAGAAGCCCGTAGCGATGACGGTGATACGCACCTGGTCGCCCAGGGACTCGTCGACAACGGTACCGAAGATGATGTTGGCCTCGGGGTCGACGGCGTTGGCGACAACGTCGGCGGCGTCGCTGATCTCCTGGATGCCCAGGTCCTTGGAACCGGCGATGGAGAGCAGCACGCGCGTGGCGCCATCGATGGAGCTCTCGAGCAGCGGGCTGGAGATGGCCTGCTGGGCAGCGTCGACGGCACGGGTGTCCCCAGAAGAGGTACCGATACCCATCATGGCGGTACCGGCCTGCTTCATGATGGTCTTAACATCGGCGAAGTCCAGGTTGATGATACCGGGGACGGTGATGAGGTCGGTGATGCCCTGGGTGCCCTGGGAAAGGACGCCATCGGCAATCGCGAAGGCCTCGAGCATGGTGGTCTTCTTCTCGGCGATGTCGAGCAGCTTATCGTTGGGGATGACGATCATGGTGTCGACGCAATCGGAGAGGGTCTTGATGCCCTCCTCGGCGCTCTTCTTGCGCTTGCGGCCCTCGAAGGTGAAGGGCTTGGTCACGACGGCGACGGTCAGCGCACCGACCTCGTTCATCGCGATATCGGCAACGATGGGAGCAGCGCCGGTACCGGTGCCACCGCCCTCGCCGCAGGTGATGAACACCATGTCGGCGCCAGCGAGCGCCTCGGCAATGTCGTCGCGGGACTCATCGGCAGCCTTGCGGCCAACCTCGGGGTTGGCGCCGGCGCCCAGGCCGCGGGTAAGGTCGGTGCCGATGTGCACCTTGATATCGGCATCAGAGATCGCGAGTGCCTGAGCATCGGTGTTGATGGCAACAAACTCGACGCCGCGGATGCCCTCTTCGATCATTCGATTGACCGCGTTGGTACCGCCGCCGCCGACGCCGACCACCTTAATGACGGCAAGGTAGTTGTTGATCTCTGTCTCGTGCATGTCGGTCCTCCGAACAAAGGTTATAGCCATAGCATGGGTCGACCCCTGCGCACATTAACCTTCAGGTTGAAAGTAAATGCAAAGGTAAACCGTATTATGTTTGCACATTATGAACGTATCAGTCAAATAATTGACCGTGAAAACCAAACAAACCAGATAAACGGCGTGGTATGGCCCCTCAACAAAGCATCAACCAGCGCTACGAGGTCGGAGCGTTCCTAAATGTATAGTTACCCGGAGAGCGCACATTGATATACGTTACGCCCTCTACCTGCGAAAGCAGCTTGGTAACTACGCGCTCCTTCTTGACGATATCGTTCGAATCGCCCAGCGACACCTCAATGCCGTTATTGAGGTTTGCCGAGATGGCTTCGACCGAAGGCGTGGAAATATCCTTAACTTGTCCCAAGAACTCGCTCGAAAAACCACGCACATAATCCAAGCCAGCCTTAACGGCCTTGGAGCTCACCGCCTGGCCGGAAACCGGAGCGACATCCGCCGAGACATCAGTCAACAACACCGCGCCATAGTGCTTAGCGAGCGCCAGTGCGGCATCAATGCCGGTCAGGGTATTTGAGCCCTGCCCCGTCGTGATGACGTTGCCCTGGTCATCCACTTCGACCGACGTCGACAGCGGGGCGATCCAGGTGTCATCATCCCCGATGGCCCAGGCAAGGTCATCGGAGCTGATATAGGCAATTGCAATGACCTTGCGCTCCATCGGCGTAATGATGAGCGTATGTGGGAACTGACGCTGGACATCCACGCCCGAGACCCACGGGTTCTGCTTGAGGTCCTCGGTAATCTGGTCGGGATCGACGTTAAAAAGCGACGTCCCCTCGGGCAAATCGATCAGCTGGATAGCATCGTGCTTCGTCACATGCTCGCTGCCTTGAATCTGAATATCAGTGGCGGTAAACAATCCAGAGTTGATAACCACGATGGCAACGACGACGAGCACGGCCAAGACAGCCAGAACGCCGCCCACGATTTTGCCTTTGCCTGCAACGAGAGAAGCGGCCTCTGACGTTTTATTTGCCATCGCCCCAAGTGAAGACAACGGGTTGACGCCTTTTTTACCCGAAGGCTTCTTGGCGGTAGCCGGCACCGATGTCAGCGAGCGCGGTTTCGATGCGCCCAGCGTGCGACTCGGACGCGCCGCCTTAGTTCCTGTCGAGGGCTTAGGAGTTGCCATAGGACGGGCAGGCTTGGCGCCCATAACAGGCTTTGACGTCACCGAGGGACGCGAGGACTTTTTTGCGGCCGGACGATTACCGAGCTGCGAGCCGACAACCGGACGACTGGTCTGTCGAGCATGCCCGACAGACTTAGAGTGCGCGACGGTATTGCGTTGAGGTTTGGCAGGCGCGCCGGAACGCCCTCCGGCGCGGCGGAAGGTGGGTTTCGATGCTCTAGAAGCCGAGGAATTTAACTTCCGGTCTGAGCTCGATGCCATACGCCTCCCTCACCTTTCCTTGCACATGTCTGATAACCGCGGCAACGTCATCGGCCGAGGCAGTTCCGTTATTAACGATAAAATTAGCGTGAACGGGCGAAACTTCCGCGCCGCCAATCGAAAAACCCTTTAATCCACAATCCTCGATAAGCTTGCCCACGCTCGCATCGGGCGGGTTGCGAAAGACCGACCCGCAGGATGCGCGACCCATGGGCTGTGTACGCTTGCGCCTCGTCAGGTACCGCTCCATGCGCTCGCGAATGTCGGCCTTGGGCGCCGGTTTAAGCTTGAGCACGCACTCGAGGATGATCTCATTGCGGGGAAGGCTACATTCGCGGTAGCCCCAAGTGATCTCGGACCCCGCATAATGCTTGATACCGGATGCCGGGTCAAACGTTACGACATCCTCAACCAGCGAGCCAATCCACTCGGTCCGTGTGCCGGCATTCATAGATATCGCACCGCCAACCGAGCCAGGGATGCCAACGGCAAACTCAAGGCCCGAGAGGCTACGCGACAGGGCATCGTTGACCAGGCGCGCAAACATCACGCCCGCACCGACCGTCAGCGTACAACCGTCATCGGCAACAACCGTGCGCTGAAACTCACGTCCGAGCGAAATGACGGCGCCGCGATAACCGCCATCGGCAACCAGCAGATTGGAGCCCTTGCCGATGATGACCCACGGCACCTGCTCGCGATCGAGCACCGCCACGGCGCGGCGAAGGGCATGATAGCTATGGCACGTCACAAAGAGGTCGGCCTTGCCGCCGATACGATAGCTCGTATGACGCGCAAGGCGCTCGTCCTCGATCACATCCGTGTCGATCATGCCCGAGAGCGCCATGACGGCGTTAAACAGACCCATTAGACTTAAGCGTCTTTCTTGGCAGTCAGATACTCAATGAACTCGGGACCGACGGTCGTAACGTCACCGGCACCCATAGTGAGCAGCAGGTCGCCCTCGCCCACCATCTGCTCGAGCTCCTGATTGAGCTCAAGACGGCTGGAGCAGTACACGACCTCCTTGCCAGGATGCTTGGCGCGCACGGTATCGGCGAGCATCTTAGAGGTGACACCCGGAATGGGCATCTCGCCAGCCGAGAACACATCAATCAGCAGCAGTTTATCGGCATTGGCAAATGCATCGGCAAAGTCGTCGCACAGGGCCTGCAGGCGCGAATAGCGGTGCGGCTGGAACACGACGTCGACGTGCTTGTAGCCCAGCGACGAAGCGGCAGCAAGCGTCGCCTTGATCTCGGTGGGGTGATGGCCGTAATCATCGACCACGGTGATGCCATCGATATCGCCCACGTGGGTAAAGCGACGACGGACGCCCTCAAAGCTCGAGAGCGCCTTGGCGGCGGCGTCGATGTCAAGGCCCAGGACATGGGCGACGGTGAGTACCGCCGTGGCGTTGAGCATGTTGTGGCGACCGGGATTGCTCTTGATCTCCACGGCATGCTCAGTGCCATCCTCAAAGCGAACGATAAAGTCACTCTGGATGCCCTTAACATCCGGGTGCATGCAGACGATGTCGTTGCTCTCGGCAAAGCCGTAGGAAAGCACGTGACGACCCGTCGACTTGGCGAGCTCGACCAGATGCGGGTCCTCACCGCAGACGATGACGGTGCCGTCCTCGCCCACCAGGCTCATGAATTTGGCGAAAGTCGCCTCGATCTCCTCGATACCCGAGTAGTGATCGAGGTGGTCGGCCTCGACGTTGGTCACAATGACCACGTTGGGGTTCAGGAACAGGAAGGAACTGTCGGACTCGTCGGCCTCGGCGACAAAGTAGTCGCCCGAGCCGTTCTTGCCGTTCGTGTCATAGCCCTCGACGATGCCACCGATCAGGAAGCTCGGATCCAGACCCATGCGGTCGAGCATGGTGGCGCACATCGAAGACGTGGTGGTCTTGCCATGCGTGCCGGCAACAGCGACGGTGGTGTAGCCGTGGCCCAAAGCAGAGAGCATCTTGGCACGGGGCCACACGGGAATACCAAGCTCGCGAGCGCGCACGAGTTCAGGGTTGGACTCCGGAATAGCGGTGGAGACAACAACCACGTCGGGCTTGACCTCGTCGATCGTGGCGGCCTCATGGCCCACATGCACCTTCACACCAGCGCGGGTAAGCTGGCGGATATAACGTGACGTCTTAAGGTCGGAGCCGGTAACGGCATAACCGCGCTCGTGCAGAACGAGGGCGATGCCGCTCATGCCGGCGCCGCCGATACCGATAAAGTGGGCGCTCTTAAACTCGGGCGCGGAGGTTGCAGTCTGGGAATCAGCCATGTGCTCGTGTACTCCTTGCGTAAACACTGCCTGTAACCCGTTAACTGTACCGCACCTACCGCATCAGCGCGAGGGCGACCGACGATATCCCGTCTAACTAACGCAAACCCTCTACCGCATCCGCCAGAAGAGCGGCGGCCCTATCCTGAGCCAGACCACGCGCCGCCTGACGCATGGCGTCGCGTGCCGCCGCGTCATCGACCAGGTGCAGCAGCTCATCGGCAAAGGCAGAACCGTCGATATCGGCATCGGCGCAGAGCACGCCGGCCCCGGCGTCGACCAGATAACGAGCATTGGTGGTTTGGTGGTCGGCCGTCGCATGCGGATACGGCACGAGCACCGAGGGCACGGCGAGCGCAGCGATCTCGGCCACGCTCGATGCGCCCGAACGCGCGAGCACCAAATCGGCAGCAGCCAGCATATCGCCCATGTTGTCGATGTAAGGCTGGACGCGGTAACGCTTCGCCTCCTCGGGCGTCAGCGCCAAAGCGCGCTCGGTCTCCTCAAAGCCGTCGGCACCCGTCGAATGCAACACATAGAGGTTCTTGCGCGAAAGCAGCTCGTTTTTGAGCGAAACCACGCGCTCGTTGAGGTGTTGGGCGCCAAGTGAACCGCCAAAGACGAGCAGCAGCGTAGCGTCCTCGGGAACGCCAAGTGCCTTGCGGCCGCGAGCGCGATCGCCCTCGATCACCGAGCGACGTACGGGGTTGCCGGTCATGAGCACGTGGTCAGGGTCACCTTCGCGCTCAAAGACCGAACGCGCTGCCGGCACCGAGATGCACACGCGGGCGGCGTGGGAGTTCATCATCTTGTTGGCCAGGCCCGGAACAGAGTTCTGCTCATGCAGCAGATACGGAACGCCCGCGCCCTTGCACCACCCCAGCAGCGGAACCTCGACATAGGCACCAAAACCAATGGCGGCATCGGGCTTGCCGACCTTTGAGAAATGACTGGCGAGCGCACGCTTGGCTTTGTTGACACGCCACAGCGAGGTCAGCGCCGTCCAAGGACGGGAGCGGTCGAAGCCCGTGACCGTAATGGGCACAAAATCAAACCCAGCCTCGGGGACCAGACGACCCTCGAGCTTGCGCGACTGGCCCACGAACACAACGTGGTGGCCACGGTCACGGAGCTCTTCGGCCAAGGCGAGCGCGGGGTTGATGTGCCCTGCCGTGCCGCCGGCTGCAATAGCAACGGTCATTTTATCGGTCATGGTAGTCCCTTCGTACACGCGGTCCCTGGCCGTCGGTACGCAGACGCGCCGACGGGTCTGAGTTCAAATCGATTCGATTATATCCGCCGCCCGCATTGCGAGGAGTGGGGCGCTGAGGACGACCTTGCGGCGCCGTTCGCTGACGCGGGCGGGCTGCGGGGTCGGTCGCAGAGCCATCCAGGACGGTAAAACCGTTACGCGAAGATCGCTCGCCGCGCACGTGGGGCACGCCGGCGGTACTCTCATCCATAACGGCAAAGCTCTCACGGCGGCGGTCATACTCATCGCGGCGGGCGCTCTCGTACGAAACGCGCAGGATCAACCCGGCAAGCATGAGCGACACAATAATCGACGAACCGCCGTAGCTAATAAACGGCAACGGTTTGCCCGTCATGGGAAACACGTTGAGGATGCCCAGCGCGTTAATCAAAAACTGCACTGCGAGAATGACCGCGGAGCCAGACGCCATGAGCGCGCCCCGACGATCGGTCGCCTGCTCGGCAATGCGAAACGCCGAGTAGATCAGCATCGCAAACACCAAGAAGAACAGCACGGTTCCGACAAAACCGACTTCCTCGCCAATGATGGCCAAGATGTAGTCGTTGTGTGCCTCGGGCAGATACGAGTACTTCATGGTTGAGTTGCCGATGCCACGGCCGAACAGACCGCCCGAGGCAAAGGCCATGATGGCAAGCGTGGCCTGATAGCCGTCACCATACTCGTCGGCCCAAGGGTTCAAGGCAACCTGAATACGCACCATACGGTATGGCTCTGCGACAAGCGCAATCACGATCACGAGAATGCCGAAGATTAGCACGCCGATGATAAATCTGGGGTCGAGACCCGCAAACAACGCCATGCACATGAGGGTCAACAGGATGATCAGGACAGTACCGAAATCGGGCTGGATAAAAATCAGAAAGAGCGAAATGCCCAGGTAGATGCCCATCTTGCGAAGGAATTCGTTGATGTTGCCACCGGGCGAAAAGAAGCGATCAAGCATGATGGCCGAATACGCAATGGCAAATGGCTTTAAAAACTCGGAAGGCTGGAACTGAATACCGGCGATGTTGAGCCAGCGCGTGGCGCCGCGGCTGCCGCTGCCCACCAAGAACACCAGAAGCAGTAGCCCTATCATGCCGATAAGGAAGATCCTGAGCACATCCTCCCCAAACCAGCTGTCCGGCAAAACGCGCACGATGGCAATCAGCGCCAGAACACCGACCACGGCAAACGCGGCCTGTCGACCCAGAAAAAACGTCGCCGAGCCATTCTCGTGCAGCGCCTCGACCGAAGACGCCGAGTACACCATCAGCAGGCCAAAGCATACCAAGGTAAACAAGCAGGCCATGAATATCAAACGGGGGCGCATGATACGGGCGGGAACGCCGGCAATATAGCGTTCGCTAAACGACTGCCCGCCGCGGCTGGAACGCGGTGTGGTGCGACGTGAGGAAGCACGGTCCGAGTCGGGCCTCCTCATACCTTGTCGGGGGCTCTCCTCTCTCACCGCAACCCCTATTCCATTTGTGATTTCGCTGTAGCGGCAAGCTGAGCCACGTAGTCCTTAAACACGCGGCCGCGCTCCTCATAGCCCGAGAACTCATCGAACGAAGAGCAGGCAGGAGAAAGTAAGATCACGTCACCACGGCTCGAAAGCGAACGGGCAACGTCCACGGCGTCGCGCAGGTCATCCGCCTGGGCGATATCCACATCGCCATCGACATCGGCCTCGTCCATAGCGGCGGTGAAGCGCTCGCGCGCATCGCCAAAGCAGACGACCGAGCGCACGTTGTCCATAACGACGCGCGCGAAGTCCGTGAGCGGCGTGCCCTTATCGTGGCCGCCGAGCAGCAAGATCACGTCGTCATCGGGAAATGCCGTCAGTGCCTTCTCGACCGCATCGGTGTTGGTCGCCTTGGAATCGTTGACGTAGCGCACGCCGTCAATCTCGCCACACGGCTCCACGCGGTGCTCGAGCGGCTGGAACGAGGCAAGACCGCGGCAGACACCATCGACATCGGCACCGACTGCCAAGGCAGCCGTGGCAGCGCACAGGGCATTGATAACATTGTGATGGCCCGAGATCTTGAGCTCGGATGTAGCGATGAGCGGGGTCTCGACACCCTTCAGACGCACGATCATCTTGCCATCGCGCACAAAGGCGGCATCCTCGCCCTCAGGCTCGTCAAAGGCAACCTTGCAGATGCGACGACCCGGCGTGTAGATGTACTCATCGAACTCGTGAATGCCGGCGTCTTCGACGTCGACAACCACCAGATCGTCATCGACCATATTGTCAAACAGTTTGATCTTGGCAAGCGCATAGTTCTTATGGCTCTTATGCCAGCCCAAGTGGTCGGGAGTGATGTTGAGCAGCACCGCCACGCGGGGGTGGAGCTCGGTTGTCGTAGCAATCTGATAGCTCGAGAGCTCAGCCACAAACCACTCGTTGTGGGCTCGGCCGTCAATCTCGTTTACCGGCGGCTCGCCGATGTTGCCGACAGCAACGCTGGCCTCGCCGGCAGCCTTAAGCAGAAAATCAGTCAGCGACGTGGTGGTCGTCTTGCCGTTGGTGCCCGTGATGGCAATCCAGTTATCGGGCGACAGGCGATAGGCAAACTCGGGCTCACCCATAATCTGGGCGGCACGCTCGCGCCCGGCCTTAAAGAAGCCCGAGAACTCCGAGATGCCCGGGCACGTCACGCATACGTCATAGGCGCCCTCGACCTGTTCGGTCCCATAGACAAACGACGCACCAGCAGCCTCGAGCGCACGCGTGGCGTCATTGGGCTCAGAGGTGCCACCGCCATACACGGTAACGGCACTTACGCGCTCGGGATGTGCCAGCGCCCAGCGGGCGACATCGAGACCGGATTTGCCCTGACCCAAAACGAGCAGGCTAAAGACATCAGCAAGAGGCATGAAAGACCACTATCCCAACTGGAAGAACAGGGCTAGGCCAACGGCACCAAAGGCCGCAGCGATAATCCAAAAACGGATGACGACCTTGGTCTCGGCCCAGCCCTTCTTTTCGAAATGATGATGGATGGGCGCCATAAGGAAGACGCGCTTGTGCGTAAAGTGGAAGTAGACAACCTGAATCATGACCGACAGGGTCTCAACGATAAACAGGCCGCCGATGATGAGGGAGACGACCTCGGTGTTGGTCATGATGGACGTGCAGGCAAACGCGGCGCCCAGGGCAAGCGAGCCGGTATCGCCCATAAAGATGCTCGCCGGATAGCAGTTGAACCACAGAAAGCCCAAGCAGGCGCCGGCACACGCGGTGCAGAAGATGGACAGGTTCACGTCTCCGTGCAAAAACGCCATCGCAGCCATGGCGAGCATGGCAATCATGGAGGTGCCACCAGCAAGACCGTCAAGGCCATCGGTCAGGTTCACGGCATTAGAAAGACCGGCGATCATCAGCCAGCAAAAGACAATGTAGAGCCACGGGAACGAAAGGCCGCAGATGGTGGTCGAAAGAACACCGAGGTCAATCGTCAGGCCGCCGGGAAAACGAATCTCGGGGGCGACGCCGCACCAGTTGACGGCAAGTACCGTAAAGGTGACACAGATAATGGTTAGGCCGATCATCTTGGCATGAGGCGTCAGACCGAGCGAGCGCCCATGCGTAACGGAGGTCAGGTCGTCGATCAGGCCCAGCACGCCGGTCGCCAGCGTGGCGAGGAGCACGAGCACGAGCTCGGTGGTGAGTTTGCCCATCAGCAGGCAGGTCAGCGAGATCGCGACGAGGATGACAACACCACCCATGGTGGGCGTTCCCTGCTTAACCAAATGACGCTTGGGGCCGTCGGCACGAACCTGCTGGCCGATACCCTCGACCTTGAGTAGCTTGATCCACCACGGCATGAGCAGCAGCGCAATAGCGGCGGCGATGCCAAGCCCCAAAAAAGCCTGATACGTTGGATACGAGGGATTGCCGAACATGGGCTAGCACACACCTTCCACAAAGCGGTCGAGCTCAACAAAGCGGGAACCCTTGACCAGTACAACATCATGTTTTTCAAGCGCGCCGCCCATGCGGTCGAGCACCTGCTGATAATCGGAGAACACCTGGATGCGGTCCTCGTCCATGCCCATCATGCGCGCGGCATCGGCCATAAGCTGGGCCAGCTCACCACCCACGCACGCCAGCATGTCGAGCTTCTTGGCGGCGGCATAGGCGCCCACGAGTTCATGCATGCGAGGAGCCTCATCGCCCATCTCGCCCATCTCGCCCAAGATCGCCATGCGAGACCCCGTGCAGGAAAGCGAACACAGTAGATCGAGGCCAGCAGCCATGGATTCGGCGCTGGCGTTATAGGAATCGTCAATGACGCGGGCACCGCTCTTGGCGCGTTTGATCTCCTGGCGGTGACCGGTGATCGTGAGGCCTCTAAAGGCAGCATCGATCTGCTCGGGCGTCACGCCCAGGCGATAGGCAACCGCGGCGGCCTTAACGGCATTTGGAACGGACTGCACGCCGGGGATGGCAAGCATGGTATCGATTGTCTCGCCCTGGCCAAAATCGAGCGTAAAGACCGGACGGCCCTCGTCATCAACACGAATGTCGCGGGCGCGGACCTCATCATCGTCCGAGACGCCGGCCAGCATCACGTCAATACCAGCAGGCTGGGCGAACGTATCGCGAATGAACGGCGTAAAGTCGTCCTCGCCGCCCAAAACCAGAAGCGGCAAGAAGTCGCCAGCGGCGCACATACCCTGGACAATCTCGGCCTTAGCGCGGGCGATGTTCTCGCGGCTACCCAAAATGCCGATATGAGAGGTGCCGATCTTGCTCACGATGGCAAGGTTGGGATTGGCGGACTGGGACAGGCGCTCAATCTCGTGGAAATGGTTCATGCCCATCTCGAGCACCAGGACCTCGGTATCGGCCGGAGCGGAAAGCACCGTGAGCGGCATGCCGATCAGGTTATTGAAATTGCCCTTGGTGGCCCAGACACGATAGCGCTTGGCGAGCACGGCGGCGAGCACGTCCTTGGTCGTCGTCTTGCCGATGGAACCGGTAATGCCAACGACCAGGCAGCCAAGCTCCAGGCGATACGCGTGCGCCAAACGCAGCAGAAACTCCTCGGGATCATCGGTCAGCAGGATGGCGCATCCTTTGTCCTGCGCCAGCGAGACCAGCTCGGCCTCGGGCTCACGCGTCATCACGACGGCGCCGGCACCCGACTGGACGGCACGGGAAGCAAAATCATTGCCGTCGACGTTTTCACCGGGAAAGGCGACGAAAATCGTCCCTTCCTCGACCTGGCGCGAGTCGATAACGCACCCGCGGCATACCCGATCGGCTTCTCCCGTCACGGTTCGGGCCCCTGTTGCGGCCGCGAGGTTGTTGACGGCGATCTCTATCATTGCAGCTCCCCTGTAAACCTAATAATGCTATCGGCGTATTGTATCCCAGCGCCGCGCATGCGTGGTGCAGGGCATGTGAACACCCTCATATGGGACAACAAACCACGCCCCAAAGATTGTAACCCCCTACTTCGTGTGCGGGATACCCAGCACGTCGAGCGCGTTGGCCATAATGGACTGGAACGGCACCGCAGCGGCATCTGAGCCGCTCGGCGTTCCGTCGAGCGTGATATAGCACAGCACCTTGGGCGATTGTGCCGGTGCAAAGCCCATAAAGGACGACATGTAGTTCTCCTTGAGGTAGCCGCCGTTCTCGTCGGCACGTTCGGCCGTACCGGTCTTACCCGCCACGTCATAGCCGTCAACCGCGCCGCCAACGCCCGTTCCCTCGGACACGACCGTCTGCATGCACGATGTCACCTGGGATGCGGCGTCCTCCGAAATCGCGCGCTCGCCTTCGCCCCAGTCCTTCTCGTCGCCTTTGCTGGACTTATAGAAGTGCGGTGTCATCATCACGCCGCCGTTGGCGATGCCGCCCACGGCACGTGCGATCTCAATCGGCGAGACGGACAGTGCCTGTCCAAAGCTCATCGAGCCCAGCGTGGCGCCGTCATACTGGTCACGCTCCTTGACGATACCCAGGCTCTCTCCCGGAAAATCGACACCCGAGCTGTGACCGATGCCCCACTTGTCCACATAGGCGGCAAAGTCGTCGGCACCGATCTTGCGCCCCACTAGGACAAAGCCCACGTTGGACGAACGGCGCATCATCTCGCGCACATCCATGGTCATGGCATAGTCGCGCTTGTCGGCATCGGTGACGGTATCGTCGCCCACCTTGATGCTCGCCGGCACCTCAAACGACGTACTCGATCGCACGACGCCCAAGTCGAAGCCGGCGCCCGCCACGAGCGTCTTAAAGACCGAGCCGGGCTCGTAGGCGTCGGTGACCAGGCGCAGATTCATATCCTCGGTCTTGGCATTCTCCAGATCGGTCTGGTCGTAGGTCGGGTACGAGCAGGCTGCCAAAATCTCGCCTGTCGTAGGATCGGTGACCAGCGCCGAGCCGTTCTTGGCCTTAGTCTTCTCAACTGCCTCTGCCAGGGCATCCTCGGCCGCACGCTGGATATTGACGTCGAGCGTCGTCACGATATCAACGCCGTCGACCGCAGCCACCTTTTTATAGGCACCGCCCGCAATATAGCTGCCGTCCCTCGCGCGCTCGCGTACGAGAGAACCGTTCGTGCCGGTCAGAAGCTTGTTGTATTGCTTTTCGAGACCCGTCAAGCCATCGTTGTCTACATTCACTACACCCAGCACCTGCGATGCCAGATTGCCGTATGGATATACGCGCTTCATGGCCTGCTCAAAAAGCACGCCGGGCAGGTTCTTCTTCTCCAGCGCCGCAACATCGTCTTCGTCCACCTGGCGCTTGATATACACCCAGGTTCCATCGGACTCAACGAGCTTGCGGCAGGTCTTTTTATCGATTCCAGTTGCCTTGACCAGCGCCGACACCGTCTTGTCAACATCCTCGACAAGCTGCGGGTTCACGGCGATGTTGCGACATTCGACCGACGACGCCAACACGTTGCCGTTGCGGTCGTAGATGGTGCCGCGTTTGGCATAGAGGGTCTGCGCAAGCAGGCGGCGCGCATCGGCACGCTCGCGCAGTTTATCGGCTTCGACAATTTGATAGTCGGCAAGGCGAAAGACGCCCAAGCCCAAGCCAAGCCCGATGAAGCCCATGACGGCTTTGCGGCGAGGCAGAGGTGCGCCTGTGAGCCATTCGGTCGACGAACTCTTGCGCGACCTGGTGTTATGCACTTGAGGGCCGCCCGAGCCGCGAAGTCGCGACGCCGGGTCGTTGCCACGGGACCGCCCGGCGTTGTAAGATTGCCGACCCGTTCCTTGATAACCAGAACGTCCCCGCGACGAGGGACGTCCAGAACCGCGGCCCCCATCGGAACCGCGGCGATAGTCATTTGTCATACTCAGCTACCGTCTTGCTACTGAGCGGTCGCGGTCGCGTTGGCGCCCGCGGCTGCATCCTGCGAAAAGTCAAGTGTAACGCTCTCGCTGGGCTCCACCATGCCATAAGCGCCCGCAAGGTCGCGAATGCGCGTGTCGGCGCCATAGACCGAATGCATGACCTCCAGGTCGGAGCTCTCATCGGTCGCCTTTTCGAGCGTGTTGGTAAGCTCGGCGTTGCTGTTGAGCACCTGGGCCGTAACGCCGGCGAGTGCCACGCGGGCGACGCCGATCGTCATGAAGATAGCCGCAATGATGCAAAACGTTTTAAGAACGCTCATGAAAACCGGGCTTACCGCCTGGTTTGCCTGACGGCCCGCGCCCGTGTAGACATCAAAGCGCGGCGTGCGCTGCTCACGGGGAGCAACGGGGGCCTGCGGCGTCTCACGATAGGCGGGCATGGCGTTCATATCATAGGCGAGTGCTGCGCTTGAAGTGTTGTAGCCCATGATATGCCGCCTCCCATCCCGAGTACGTTGGTAGTGTGTTTAAACTTCGTTTATGGTGCGAGCGGGAGGTCCAATATCGCGCGGTCGCGCCTACAGACGCTGCGCCACGCGGATTTTGGCTGATCTCGCCCGAGGGTTGCGCTCAACCTCATCAGGCTGGGCAACCAAGGGTTTGCGGGTGATGACCTTGAGTATCGGCACGTTGCCGCACACGCACACCGGAATCTCCGGCGGACACGTGCACCCCTGGCTCATCTCCTTAAAGTGGTTCTTTACGATACGGTCCTCGAGCGAGTGATACGAGATGACGCAGATACGTCCGCCCGGGTTGAGCCACCTGGTGGCGGCATCAAGCCCTCGTTCGAGCACATCGAGCTCGTGATTGACCTCGATGCGAATGGCCTGGAAACTTTTCTTGGCCGGGTGTCCGCCATGCCGACGAGCGGCAGCCGGGATACCCGCCTTGATGATCTCGACAAATTGGCCGGTGGTTTCAATCGGTTCTTGCTCGCGGCGGCGCACGATCTCGCGCGCGATCTGCGAGGCGAACTTCTCTTCGCCGTAGACGCGTAGAATCCGGGCGAGGTCGTGTTCGTTATAGGTGTTGATGACCTCAGCTGCGTTTAAGGTGTTATTACCCGGATCCATCCGCATGTCCAATGGGGCGTCCTCGTTATACGAAAAGCCCCTGCCAGGGATATCGAGTTGCGGTGACGAAACGCCTAAATCGAACAGGAAGCCATCGACCCCGGGCACCTCGGCCGAGCAAAGCAGCTCGTCCAAGTCGCCGAAGTTGCCCTTCAGCAGCTGGTGCGGAACGCCGGGAACCTCGCGGTCCAGACGGGCGCCAGCGGCCTCGAGGGCCATGTCGTCCTGATCGACGCCGAGCAAAAGGCCCGTCTCCCCCACCTGCGCGGCCATCTTTACCGAATGGCCGGCACCGCCAAGAGTGCAATCGCAGACAACGGAGCCGCTCTTGAGCTGCAGCGACTCAAGCACTTCGCCGAGCATGACAGGTTCATGCCGATATTCTTGTGTCAAGATCCCACGCTCCATCCGTTACCCGTGCCTTGCCCTTACGAGAAGAAGAGGTCCAGCAGGGCCTCATCGTCATCGTCCTCATCGGCCGCGGCGCGATCCCAAACCTCAAGGTGGTCGTAGTTGCCCACAACCGTGACCTCGCGGTCGAGGTTCGCCTGCTTGCGGAGAGACTCGGAAAGACCGATACGACCGGCGCTGTCCACGTCCATCGACGTGGTGCGCTTGTTGATCGCCCTCATGAGCTTCTGGTCGTTAATGTCACGCGGGTTAAAACCCTCGTGGCCCTCACGACCCGCGAAGAGTCCTTCGACCCACTTATCGAAGGCCTCGGCAGAGAACACGTACAGAGCATCGACATCCAGGGCTTTGAACACGCGAACGTGCTCTCCAAGCTCCTCGCGAAGGGGTGCAGGCAGGGACAGACGACCTTTTGCATCGAGATTGCGCTCGTATGCACCAGTCATTCCCATGTGCGCCCTCCCCTCGGTTACTCAGATGGCACGTACGCGGGGAACCACCCCGCCTGTCGACGTCATTAATAATATGGGGAACCGCCCCATTTTTCAACACCTTTCCCCACCCCTTCCCCCACCCCGCCCCACCACTCCACGCCTAATATGCTGTAAAACACCCCCGAGCATATGTTCGAAAACACAATATGTTGTGTTTGCAGCAAAGACGGGATGCCACCTGTAGAACCACGCCCGCGAACCTCAACCTTCAAGTTGACCTTGAGGCGATTTTTACGTCCCTTTACACGCCGTTCACATCGCCCCCAAACTCCCCCACCCACGACACACACGGCCCACCGCCGCGTCGGTGTCTGGCGAAAAATGGGACGGGCCCCAGATTGCCCATGCGCGCAAAAGTGCGTATCGGCAATCTGGGGCCCGCCCCCCTTAATATTTATAAATATGCAGGTCAGCGAGGTGCTAGCGATGTGCCAGCGGATGCGCCGCCAGATAGACCTCGGTCAGTTGCGTGCGGTCGACATGTGTGTAGACCTGCGTGGTCGAAATATCGGCATGGCCCAAAATCTCCTGCAGCACACGCAGGTCGGCACCGCCCGCGAGCATGTGGGTGGCAAAGGAGTGGCGCAAGGTGTGGGGATGGAGCCCCACCAGCCCCACTTGGCGCCCATACCGCTCGCATATCGCATGCACGGCCTGGCGCGACAGGCGACGTCCGTTCTTATTTAAAAAGACCGCCGAGGTCTCCGTCCCGTGAGCATGCGCGGCCAGGAGAGTGCGCCCGTCACCTATATAGTGTGTCAAGGCGCGAGCCGCGCTTCCCACCAACGGGGCCAGACGCTCCTTGGAGCCCTTACCGCGCACCAGGACAAACCCGTCATCAATATGGATATCGCCCACATCGAGCCCAACCAGCTCACTCACACGCAAACCGCATCCGTAGAGCACTTCCAAGATGGCATGATCGCGCAGCCCCATCTCGCCCTCGGGAAAGTCTTGATCGAGCAGTGCCGAGACATCCTCCACCGAAAGGTATTCCGGCAGGCGATCTGCCTTTTTGGGCAGGCGCAACGCCGCCGTCGGGTTTTGGGCCACGGCCCCATCGCGCACCAAAAAGGCATGCAGGCCCTTCACGGCAGCAAGCGCGCGCTCCACCGAGGCGTCGGAATAGCCTCCGGCGCGGCGATCGGCAACAAAGCCCTCCACGACCTGACGGGTCACCTCTTCAAAAGACACAATGCCCGCCCGCTCCAGATAGGCGCAGTACGTCGTCAGGTCACGACGATAGGCCGCAATCGTGTTGCGCGCCAAGCCCCGCTCGACCGCGAGGTAATCGAGATACTCCCCCGCCACCACAGCGAGCGACGAGGGAGTAGCTTCGGTATGTTCTTGGTTCTCCGGCACCCTTAGTCCGTAGCGAGGTTCTTGGGCGTCACCTGCAGACGGTCGACACCCTCGTGCTGGCCGATCGAGGCGCGCACGAACTCGCGGAACAGCGGCTGCGGGTTGGTCGGACGGCTCTTGAACTCGGGATGAGCCTGGGTGGCCACATACCACGGATGTACGTCGCGCGGCAGCTCGACCATCTCGACCAGACGCTCGTCGGGCGAAAGACCCGAGATAACCAGACCGGCGTCCTCGAGCTGGTCACGGAAGGCGTTGTTGAACTCAAAACGGTGACGGTGACGCTCGTAGACGAGCTCCTCGCCATAGGCCTCGCGCGCGAGGGAATCGGCAGCAAGCTTGCACGGATAGGCACCCAGACGCATGGTGCCGCCCTTCTCGGTCACGTCCTCCTGCGAGCTCATCAGGTCGATGACACTATACGGGCCGTCCGGATCGAACTCGGAAGAGCTGGCGCCGGCAAGGCCGACGACGTTGCGGGCAAATTCGCACACGGCCACCTGCATACCCAGGCAAATGCCCAAATACGGAATCTTGTGCTCGCGGGCGAACTCGGCCGCGAGGATCTTGCCCTCCAGGGCGCGCTTGCCAAAGCCGCCAGGGACCAAGATGCCCGAGACGTCACCCAGGACCTCGGAGACGTTCTGCTCGTCGAGGCTCTCGCCATCGACCAGCTGCACGTCAACGTGGCGATCGTAGAACACGCCCGCGTGGTGCAGGGCCTCGATAACCGACAGGTAGGCATCGGGCAGCTGCGTATACTTGCCCACGACGGCGATCTTCACCTTGTCGGCGTGATGGTTGGCGTGATTCTGCTTGCGCAGGAACTCGTTCCACTCGCTCATGTCGCGCTCACGCGGGTCCAGACCCAGGCGCTCGCAAATGCGCAGGTCAAAGTCCTGCTCGGCAAGCAGCTGCGGAACATCGTAGATGCTCGCGCAGTCCTCGTTGGTAAAGACACAGTCGGTGTCGACGTCGCAGAAGCTTGCAATCTTGCCGCGGATGGCATCGTCGATATGGTGGTCGGAGCGCAGAACAATAATATCGGGCTGGATACCAAAGCTGCGGAGCTCCTTAACGGAGTGCTGTGTCGGCTTGGTCTTGACTTCGTGGGCGGCGGCGATATAGGGAACGAGCGACACGTGGATGTAGCAGACGTTCTCGGGGCCGGCCTCCTTGCGATACTGGCGAATGGCCTCGACAAACGGCTGCGACTCGATGTCGCCGATGGTGCCGCCCAACTCAGTGATGACCACGTCGGAGCCGGTCTGCTCCTCAATACGACGGAACTTATCCTTAATGGCATTCGTGACGTGCGGAATCACCTGCACGGTGCCGCCCAAAAAGTCACCGCGACGCTCGCGGGCAATCAGGCTCTTATAGATGGCACCAGTCGTAAAGTTGGAATCGCGGGTCAGGTTCTCGTCAATAAAGCGCTCGTAATGGCCCAGGTCTAGATCGGACTCGTAGCCGTCCTCGGTCACAAAGACCTCGCCATGCTGGAACGGGCTCATGGTGCCGGGGTCAACGTTCAGATACGGGTCGGCCTTTTGCATCGTTACCTTGTAGCCGCGCGACTTGAGTAGACGGCCCAGCGAGGCCGCGGTGATACCCTTGCCCAGGGACGAAACCACGCCACCGGTTACGAACACATGCTTGGTCATATTGAGTTACCTGCGCTTCCCGTAGAAGTTGTTTATCCACATCTTACGGGTCTTCATTGTAATACTCGCGCCGCGGACCGTTCGCAATTTTTCTCGCATGCGATTGCATTTCTCAATCTTGAAACAAAACGCCGCCCAGTTTCCCAGGCGGCGTCGCTATGGCAAGGGTTACATGCTGCTATCGATCAGCAGCCTCGTCCTCAAGCATTTCTTGAACGAGCATGCCGGTACGGACGCCCTCAAGATACCACTCGCCACGTTCGGTGAGGCAAATGCCATTTGCAAGCTGACCGCCGTCGTCGCTATAACGCGAGACGACATCAATCATGCCTTCGGAATCCAAGCGATCGATTGCGGCGCGGGCACGATACGGCGAAACCCCCACGCGCTCGGCAAGCGTTTTGCGCGAGAAACCATACGGCCCGCCATTGTCTTCGGTTTGCTGGTCGATCTCCATCAATACCAGCACCTCGACACGCTTCATATCGTTGACACTCGCACGACCCTTGCCCGCCATAGCAGCCTCCTCAAACCGAGCACGAGCATCTAACGCGCCGTGCGCGACCGACACACCTCACGATGGCAGGTAATATCCATCATGCGGCATCCCGCTAAGGATGAAACAGTTACGGTTATTGTATACCGCTCAAATTGTTTCTAGGCAGGTAAACAGCTACTTTTCGCCGAAATAGGCGCTTTATTGATCAAAAAGCCGTACCGGGCGCTAACCCGATACGGCCAAAATGCAATGCAATTACCGCGGTGCTTCAAACTTAGCGATGGAAGAAACCGCGGCGCTCAAACTTGGGCTCGCAGCACACGTTGATACCCAGTTTGCGCAGTACCGTCTCGTCCGTCGGCGAGATAATCACGCTAAAGAAGGCATCGCAACCGCGCAGCTGCTCCAGGCCCGAAAGGACGCGAGCGGCCGTCTCACTCGTGGCCGAGGTGATCGACAGCGCCATAAGCGTCTCGTCGGTGTGGAGGCGCGGGTTTTTGCTGCCCAGGAAATGCGTCTTGAGCTTGCTGATGGGCTCGATCGCTTCATCGCTAATGACCTCGAGCTCAAGGTCGACGCCCGAGACATGCTTAAGTGCATTCATGATGAGCGAGCTCGCGGCGCCCAGGCGCGTGGAAGTCTTGCCGGTCACCACGGAGCCATCGGGCATGACCATGGCACCCACGGGACCACCCGTCAGCTGCTCCCTGGTGAGGGCTGCCGAGCGCGCCGGTGAGTAGTTCTTATCGATGCCGGCTTTCTTCATAATAATCTTGAGACGGTCGACTTGCTCATCGCCCACGCCGGTACGGCGCACATTTTCGACCGCGGTAAAGTAGCGGCGGACGATCTCCATCTTGGAAGCGTCGCGGCAGGCATCGTCATCGGTGATGGCAAAGCCGACCATATTGACGCCCATGTCCGTAGGGCTCTGGTAGGGGCTCTTGCCCAAGATCTTTTCCATCAGGGCACGGACTACCGGGAAGGCCTCGACGTCGCGGTTGTAGTTGACCGTGGTCTTGTTGTAGGCCTCCAAGTGGAAGGAGTCGATGATATTGGCATCGTCGAGATCGGCCGTTGCTGCCTCATAGGCGATGTTGACCGGATGCGTGAGGGGCAGATTCCAGACCGGGAAAGTCTCGAACTTGGCGTAGCCGGCGGCGGTGCCGTGCTTGTGCTCGTGATACAGCTGCGAGAGGCAAGTGGCGAGCTTGCCTGAGCCGGGGCCGGGAGCGGTGACCACGACGAGCGGACGAGTGGTCTCGACAAACTCATTCTTGCCATAGCCGTCGTCGGACACGATCAGGTCGACGTCGTGCGGATACCCCTCGATGGGATAGTGCAGCTTGGCGGGAATACCGAGCGCGTTCAGGCGGTTGCGGAATACATCGGCAGCGGGCTGGCCGGCGTACTGGGTGATGACCACAGCCGCGACGGCAAAGCCGTTGCCGCGGAACAGGTCAACCAGGCGCAGCACATCCTCGTCATAGGTAATGCCGAGGTCACCACGAGCCTTGTTTTTCTCGATGTGGTTCGCGTTGATCGCGATGATAACCTCGACATCGTCGGCGATGCTCTTGAGCATGCGGAACTTGCTGTCCGGTTCAAAACCCGGCAGCACGCGGCTCGCATGATAGTCATCGAACAGCTTACCGCCAAACTCCAAATAGAGCTTGCCGCCAAACTGCGAGATGCGCTCCTTAATGTGAGCAGCCTGCAGCTCGATATACTTCGCGTTGTCGAAACCCTGGCGCATGTATGGCTCCCGTCCCGTTTCCAATTAATGTTCTAGGCGATTATAACGGAGCCCGCCCTCCCCGATACCCAGACCATCAACAGGCACCAACCAAACATCCGTCAAACCTCTTGTCGGACATATTTGGTGCAAACTAACCTGACCCCATTGCACCGCTCCATAACACCAACAATGGCAGCGCCGCAGGTGGAGCAAAAGTCAGCGAAAGCCCGCCAGAGCGAGCAAGCTGTCCCCCTGCGCCAACAAGGGGAACGTCGCAGGTTGAGCATAAGCCAGCGAAAGCCCGCCAGAGTAGGCAAAGCGCCCTCTGCACCAACAATGGAAAGCGCCGCAGGCAGAGGACGGACAGACACTATGACCCAATCCGAGGGCACTAAAAAGATAGGAGCCCCCGCTCGTGACCGCGGGTCGGGGCTGCGACAATGATGTTGAAGTGCCATAGGCGCAGCCGCGCCGCAACGAGGTTGGGAGGCTCCCA